>JANOEA010000190.1:0-2038 GCA_031412975.1 Pseudomonadota bacterium
GCGCTGGCCAGCGGGCATGCCGAACTCGATGCGCTGCTGCCCGGCGGCGGCTGGCCGCTCGGTGCGCTGACCGAGTTCTGCTGCGCGGAAGTGGGACTCGGCGAGCTGAGCCTGCTGCTGCCGAGTCTTGCGCAACTCAGCGCACAGACGCGCTGGCTCGCGTGGGTGGCGCCGCCGTATCCGCTGTATGCGCCGGCATTGTCGGAAGCCGGCATCGATCCCGCGCGCTGCCTGCTGGTCGAGCCACCATTGCCGGGCCTGCGGCATGCGCCCGCGCGCGCGCAGCAGGCGTTGTGGGCGGGCGAACAGTTGCTGCGCGGTGGCGCCTGCGGTGCGGTGCTGCTGTGGTGGGATGGCGAAGATGCCAACGCGCTGCGCCGTTTGCAGCTGGCCGCCGAGGCCGGGCAGTCGCTGGCGGTGCTGTTCCGGCCGGGCACGGCTGCGCAACGGCTGTCGCCGGCGGCACTGCGCGTGCGTATCGATGCGGGCCCCGCGCTGGAGATCCTGAAGTGCCGCGGTGGCGACTGGCGTGCGGGGCGTGGCCAGAAGCTGCGTCTGCTCGCGCGCCAGCCGCGTGGGCAGCAGGAGTTCGCCACGACTGCGACGACTGCGCCACTGCATGACGATGCCGAACGGCGTGCGGCGCGACTCAGCGCGCATCTGCGCGGTGCGGATCCGCGCGGCGATGCCACCGATCCGCAGGATCCGCCCACGCGACCCAGCGACTGGCGCGACAACGCACGTCGCGAACGCCAACGTCGTTCGTGAATCGGCAGGATCGCCGCGATGCTCTGGCTCGCCCTGCTGTTTCCGCAGCTGCCGCTCGACCGCCTCGGTCCGGCCGCGCATGAGGGTCCGCTCGCGCTGACCACGGTCGACGGCAGCACCTGCCGCATCGCGATCGCCAATGCGGCGGCCGGCGAACACGGGGTGCGCGCGGGCCAGACGCTGGCGGCTGCACTCGCGCTGTGCGATCGGTTGCGCAGTTTGCCGCGCGATGTGCAGGCCGAACGCGAAGCGCTCGAGCGCCTCGCCACCGTCGCGCTGGGTTTTTCATCCAACGTCGGACTGTGCGCCGAGGCCGGCGTCGTGCTCGAGGTCGAGGCCAGCCAGAAACTGTTCGGCGGCCTGGTGCTGCTGTCGCGCGCGCTGCTGGATGCCTGCACCGCGCTCGGTTACGGCGCGCATGCGGCGATCGCGCCGACGCCGTCGGGTGCGCGGCTGCTCGCGCGACGCGGTGAGCGCCGGATCGTGCGCCGCGCTACCACGCTCGAATCGCTGGTCGGCGGCTGGTCGCTGGAGCTGGCCGAGATTCCGGCCGCGACCCGCAGCAGTCTGGAAGGCATCGGCGTGCGCCGCTTCGATGCGCTGCTGCGGCTGCCGCGCGCGGAACTTGCGCGGCGTTTCGGGCGCGAGCTGGTGCAGTATCTCGATGTGCTGTTCGGTCGGCGCGCCGAACCGGTGATTCCGTATCGACCGCCGGAACAGTTCGCATCCGGATTCGAGCTGCCGTATGCGATCGAGCACGGCCAGGCGCTGGCGTTTCCGGTCTCGCGCCTGCTGCGCGAACTGGGCGCGTGGCTGGTGTTCCGCCAGCAGGCGCTGCTGCGCGCGGAGATCGTGCTGCACCACGAAGACCATCCCGCGACCCACGTAGTACTCGGCCTGGTGCGCGCCAGTGGTGATGTCGAACATCTGATTGGTCTGGCGCGGGCGCAGATCGATCGTTTGCTGCTGCCGGGCCCGGCCATCGCGCTGCATCTGCGCGCACTCGAATGTGCGCCGCTGTCGGGCGTGGCCGGCGATCTGTTCGCCGCTGCGAGCGAGCGCGAAGACATCGGCCGCGTGATCGAACGGCTGTCCAGTCGACTCGGCCCTGGTGCCGTGCGTCGACTCGCCGAACATCCCGACCATCGACCGGAACGCGCCGCATCGCGACCTCCCGCAAGCGAGATGGGATTGCCGGATGCGGGGAAGGGGCGGGTGGGGAAGGGTGGTGCGGTGGCGGTGAAGAAGGCCGAGGCGGGCAGGGCGGTGG
>JANOEA010000191.1:0-4697 GCA_031412975.1 Pseudomonadota bacterium
GCAATGTCATCTACCGCGACGGTGCCGATAAGGCAGGCCAGGCGCTGCCGTTGACGACCTTCGAGACCATGGATCCAGAGAAACTCTGGGAATGGATGGAAAAGTATGAGGTGAAGACCGGCGGCAAGCTGCTGGCCATCCCGCACAACGGCAATCTGTCGAATGGCCGCATGTTCGAGGAGACCACCTTCACCGGCGGGCCGTTGACCAAGGGCTATGCCGACGCGCGGCAGAAGTGGGAGCCGCTGTTCGAAGTGACCCAGATCAAGGGCCAGAGCGAGAGCCAGCCGAGCCTGTCGCCGGAGGATGAATTCGCCAACTGGGATTTGTGGGACCGGGGCAATCTCAATGGCAATCCCAAGACGCCGGGCATGTACCGCACCGAATACTGGCGCGAGGCCCTGAAGTCGGGCTTGCGACTGGAAGCGTCGCTGGGCGCCAATCCGTTCAAGTACGGCGCCAACGGCGCTACCGATACGCACACCGGGCTTACGACCGCGGACGACGACAATTTCTGGGGCAAGTTCAAGACCGTGGAGCCCTCGCCCACGCGCTGGGAGCCCGAGATCATCGGCGCCGGCAGGCCGGGCGCGATGCGTGGCTGGGAGCAGGGCGCAGCGGGCTGGATGGGCGTGTGGGCAACCGCGAACACGCGCGAGGCCCTGTGGGACGCGATGAAGCGCCGGGAAACCTATGCAACCACCGGACCCCGCATGAAGGTGCGGTTCTTCGGCGGCTTCGACCTGGCCGAGGGCGATACCACGGACCTGATCAAGGCCGGCTACACCCGCGGCGTGCCGATGGGCGGCGACCTCAGGGCCGCGCCTGCAGGGAAGGCGCCGGTGTTCCTGATCGCGGCAATGAAGGACCCGGAAGGCGCCAATCTCGATCGCGTGCAGATCATCAAGGGCTGGCTGGGCGCCGACGGCCAGACCCAGGAAAGGATCTTCGACGTGAAGTGGGCGGGCGATCGCACGCCGGATGCCAGCGGAAAGTTGCCACCCGTGGGCAATACGGTGGACCTCAAGACCGCGACCTATACCAACAGCATCGGTGCCGCGGAATTGGTGGCCAGCTGGAGCGATCCCGAGTTCGATGCCGCGCTCAAGGCGGTCTACTACGTCCGTGTCCTGGAGATCCCCACGCCACGCTGGACGGCCTACGATGCCGTGCGCTACCAGATCTCCATGCCGGCGAACGTCGCCATGATCCACCAGGAGCGGGCCTTCACCTCGCCCATCTGGTACACCCCCGATTGATGCCTTGCTGATCGATCGACGCATCAACCTGCGGCGGAGCCCGGCGCTCCGCCGCATTCCTGTGTGGAGCCGCGTTTGAAGATCGGATTCCTGTGGCGAGAGCCGCTGCTGCACTTCCTGCTGATCGGACTGCTGCTTTTCCTGCTCTACGGCAAGGTGGCGCCGTCGTCCGACGACGGCAACAGGATCACAGTCAGCCAGGCCGACATCGCCGCACTGGCCCGCCAGTTCGAGGCCACCTGGTCGCGGCCGCCTGCGCCTTCCGAACTGCAGGACCTGGTCGACAGCCATGTCCGCGACGAGATCCTGTTCCGCGAAGGCGCTGCGCTGGGACTGCTCAAGGACGATCCGGTGATCAAGCGCCGCGTGCGCCAGAAGCTCGAAGTGCTGGTCGAGGAAGAGGGCAAGTCCGGAACCGTGGGCGATGCCGAGCTGGCGGCCTACCTGGAGAGGAACGCGGCGGCGTTCCGCGTGCCGCCAGTACTGGACTTCGAACAGGTGCTGTTCGATGCGTCCGCCTACGGCGACACACTTGACGCGGCGATCGCGACATCGTTGGCCGCGCTGGAAGGCGGCGCGACCGCGGCGTCGCAAGGCAGGGGCAGCATGCTGCCCGGTCGCGTCGAGAAGCAGCCCCTGGATCGGGTCGCGCGCGACTTCGGCGACGACTTCGCCAAGGCACTGGAGGATGCGCCGGTCGGGCAATGGACTGGCCCGGTCCGCTCCGGATTCGGGCTGCACCTGGTGCGCATCAACGCGCGCGCGCCGGGCTACGTGCCGGGGCTGGACCAGGCGCGCAAGGCTGTCACCCGCGAGTGGGAGAACGAACGCCGCCAGGCCGCGTTGGCCGACAACTACGCCCGCCTGCTCAAGGAATACGACGTGGTGATCGAAGCTGCGGGCGCGGAAGCGCCAGTCCGGTGATGCGCCGCGTCCTCGGACTGGTGGCGTTGCTGCTGCTGGCGATCACATTGCCGGCAGCGGCCGACGAGTTCCGCCCGGCCTATCTGCAGCTGACGCAGACCGGCGCGGATACCTACGATGTGCTGTGGAAATCTCCGGCGCTGGACGAGAACACCCCGCTGAAAGTCCGGCCGGTGTTTCCCGCGGAAGTCGTCGAGCACGGCGCCAGGCACAGCAGCTACGCGGCCGGCACCCTGCGCCAGCGTTGGCGGATCGAGGTTTCCGGTGGATTGAACGGCAAGGCGATCACGTTTCCGGGCCTCGCCGAATCACGCGTTGATGTCCTGGTCCGGTTGCAGCGCCTGGATGGCAGCGCGCAATTGCAGCGCATCCTGCCGAGCCAGGCGAGCTTCACCGCGACCGCCAGTCCGGGCGCGCATGAAGTCGCCCGGACCTATGTCGTCATCGGCATCGAGCACATCCTGCTCGGTTTCGACCACCTGCTGTTCGTGCTGGCGCTGGTGATGATCGTGAAATCGGTCCGGCGCCTGCTCATCACCATCACCGCGTTCACCGTGGCGCACTCGATCACACTGAGCCTGGCGACGCTGGGCGTACTGCACGTGCCCGGTCCGCCGGTCGAGGCCATCATCGCGCTGTCGATCGTGTTCGTCGCTGGCGAGATCATCCACCAGCGGCAGGGACGCGAAGGCCTCGCATCGCGCAGGCCATGGGTGGTGGCCTTCGCCTTCGGGCTGCTGCACGGCCTGGGCTTCGCCGGCGCCCTGGCCGAGGTCGGCCTGCCGGAGAATTCCATCCCGCTGGCGCTGCTGTTCTTCAACATCGGCGTCGAGATCGGGCAAGTGTTGTTCGTCGTGGGTGTCCTGGCGCTGTATCGGCTGCTGACGACACTGGTCGCGGGCCGGTTCGACCTGGCCCGCCTCGCGCCGGCGCAGGCCTACGTCATCGGCGGCATCGCCAGCTTCTGGGTCTTCGAGCGGGTATCGGCGTTCTACGCCATCGGGTAGCCCCGCAGACGCCCTGTAGATACTCCGTACCGAGTCAAGTCTCCATGAGATGGATTTCGCTGAAGAGCTTGGCGGAATCGAAGGGCTGATCGGACTTGAGGCAGGCCCAGATGCCGGTCAGGTACTTGCGCATGACCGCGCCGACGGCCTGCATTTTCTTCTTGCCACGACGTTGCAGGGCGAGGGAGAAGGCCTTGGCGCGCGGGTCGTAACGGACCGCGGACATGGCCGGCATGAACAGGGCAGCACGCAGGTAGGCGTTGCCGGCCTTGCTCATGCGGGCACGCTGGTTGACGCTGGTGCCGGACTGCCACAGGCGCACGTCGAGGCCGGCGTAGCGGCTGACCTGGTTGGCTTTGAGGTGACTGGGCAGGACGCACAGCTCGGCCAGGATGGCGATTGCGCTGGCCTGGGCGATGCCCGTGGCCGCATCGATCAGCTGGCACTGCCGGGCCAGCACCGGGGCCTGGCCCAGGAGTTCGATCGCGGCCGCGGTCAGGCGCCGGATGCGCCGATCGAACAGGGTGATGCCCTCGAGCTCATCGTCGATCAGCAACGGCAAGGTCGACGCCTTGGCCCGCAGGGCATGCAGCCGGTTCTTGGCCTGGGTGCGGGCGGCGGTCAGGCGATTGATCTGGCGACCGACGTCACGCAAGGCCAGCCGATGCGGGTCCGGGGCCTGCCATAGCGCGGGATTCATGCGCTCGGCGTACTCCGCCAGCAAGGCCGCATCGACACCGTCGGTCTTGCTGCCCACCAGCTTGAGCTTGGCAAAGTGGTGGAAGCTCCTGGGGTTGATCACCGCGACCGGCAGATCCGCCGCACGCAGGGCCAATGCCAGGTCCAGGTAGTAGATCCCGGTCGCTTCAAGCACCACCCGCAGGGGCGCGAGCTTGCGCAGTCGGCGCACCAGCGCGGCATGTCCCGCGGCCGATTGCGCGAAGGTCTCGGGCGCCGATCCGCGACCCATGTGACGGCACACCAGCACCACGCTGGTGGCTCCGACATCGATTCCGGCAAACATCGTCATGAGCTGTCTCCGAGTCAGAAACGCGCGACAATGCCGCCAGGCTCCCCGACCTCGCACTTGTTGCCCGGCGCAACCTTGTGACGCGAAGTCCGCTCCGAAAGGACCGGCTTCGGGATACTCCACGCGTTGGGCAATGAGGCGGGGAGCCGCTCTACAAACGAGGTCGAGACCATCTCGCCTCCAGGAGCGAACGGCCTTCCCCGGCGGCTCCAACAGCTTGCCAAGTGCGCTGGCTGCAAACCAGATCAGGGCAAGATCAAGAGCCAGGGCCAACGTACAAGGAGCGGCTTCAGCCGCGACCAAGCATCGCTACGTAGCGCCGCACGGTCGCGGCTAAAGCCGCGGCGGTCTCAACCGGTCAATGCAACGGTGTCGGCCAAGACCTCAGCCGGTGTTCTGAATCCTAGAGTCTTTCGCGGTCGCTCGTTCAACGATCGAGCGACCCGGTTGAGCTGGGCCTGCGAGTAGCCGGACAAG
>JANOEA010000192.1:0-2891 GCA_031412975.1 Pseudomonadota bacterium
TGGCGGCTTCTGGCTGTTCGGCGCCAATCGCGCCATTCCGCGCGGGCGCTGGCTCGAACCGCGCTACAGCGCGCCCGATACGACCCGCCAGTTCCAGCGCGCGCTGGACGGCATCGGCACCTGGCAGACGTTGCGCACCGAGACCGACGTCGACACCGGCAACGACCTGGCATCCTGCATGTCCGCGCTGCAGTCGCTGCCTTCACCGCATCCGGCGCAAACTGCGCTGTTGGCGTGGATGACCGCGCCATCATCGATCCGGAGCGTGGGCGCATGAGCATCGAAGAAGTCCTCGCACTGGAAAACCCGCTGCGGCTGGGCATGTTCGTCGGCCTGCTGGCGATCCTCGCGATCGCCGAGCGGATGTTCCCGCGGCGCGGCGACGCGGTGCCGGCCATGCGCCAACTGACCAACCTCGGTCTGGTGGTGATCGACACCGTGGTCGTGCGGCTGGTGTTTCCGGTGCTCGCGGTCGGTTTCGCGGCCGCGCTGCAGTCGCGCGGGATCGGCTTGCTGCCGCAACTGGACCTGCCGCCGTGGCTGGCGGTGGCGATCGCATTCCTGCTGCTGGATGCCGCGATCTACTGGCAGCATCGGCTATTGCACCGGATTCCGCTGCTGTGGCGCCTGCACCGCGTGCATCACGCCGATACCGCCTTCGATGTGACGTTGGCGGTGCGCTTCCACCCGCTGGAGATCGCGCTGTCGATGGCGATCAAGTTCGCGGTGATCGCGGCGATCGGCGCGCCAGCGCTGGCGGTGCTGCTGTTCGAAGTCGCGCTGTCGGCGGGCTCACTGTGGACCCACGCGGACCTGCGCCTGCCGGAATCGGTCGACCGGATCCTGCGCCGGATCGTGGTCACGCCCGACATGCATCGCGTGCACCACTCCGTGCATCGCGACGAGACCGACAGCAACTTCTCGTTCCACTTCTCGCTGTGGGATCACGTGTTTCGCAGCTATCGCGCGCAGCCCCGCGACGGCCATCTCGGCATGGCGATCGGCCTGCACGAGTTCCGCGCGCCGGCCGACCAGGGCCTGTTGGCATTGCTGCTCAATCCCTTCCGTGCGGTGCCGCCAGCGCCGGCCACCGTCCAGGACTAACCATGCGCGCCAGCCTGCCCCTGCTCGAAACGATCGAGTTCCCCGCCATCGCGCGGCGCGCGCCGAGCACCCTGCAGTTGAACCTTGGATATCTTTGCAACATCGCCTGCGTGCACTGCCACGTGAACGCGGGGCCCTCGCGCAAGGAACTGATGGATCGCGACACCATGCAGCTGTCGCTGGAGTTCGCGCAGCGCCACGCGATCCGCACGCTGGACCTGACCGGCGGTTCGCCAGAGATGAACCCGCACTTCCGCTGGCTGGTCGAGTCGGCGCGCGGTGCCGGCATCCACGTGATGGACCGCTTCAATCCCACCGTGGTCGAGGAGTCCGGCTACGAATGGGTGCCGGATTTCCTCGCCAGACAGCGAGTCGAGGTGATCGCGTCCCTGCCCTGCTACACCGAGACCAACGTCGATACCCAGCGCGGCGATGGCGTCTTCGCCTCGTCGGTGCGGGTGCTGCGGCAGATGAACGCGCTCGGTTTCGGCGTCGCGGGCAGCGGTCTGCTGTTGAACCTGGTCTACAACCCCGGCGGCGCGTTCCTGCCCGGCCCGCAGCAGGCGCTCGAGGCCGACTACCGCCGACGCCTCGGCGACGAACACGGCATCGTGTTCAACCAGCTGTTCACGCTGGCCAACATGCCGATCCAGCGCTTCGGCTCGTGGCTGCAGTCGAAGGGCCAATTCGACGGCTACATGCAGCTGCTGCGCGACAACCATCGCGATGCCAACCTCGAGCACGTGATGTGCCGCGACCTGCTCAGCGTGGACTGGCAGGGTTACGCGTACGATTGCGACTTCAACCAGATGCTCGGGCTTTCGCTGGGCGGCGCGAGCGGCCGCACCCACCTGCGCGACCTGCCGGATGTGGAGCTTGCCGGACGCGCCATCCGCGTCGCGGGCCATTGTTTCGGCTGCACGGCGGGCCAGGGTTCGAGTTGCGGCGGCGCGCTGGGTTGACGGTTGCAAGGTAATCCGCGTTGCGCCGGTCTATCGTGACCCACGCACGGAATGGCGGCAAACGATGCGATTGACCCACGCCATCCTCGCGATCTTCGACATCAGCGGCTACACCGCGTTCATCCGCCATCGTGCGGTAACCCTGATGCATGCCGAGCAGATCGTGACCGACCTGCTCGAAAGCGTGGTCGAGCGCGCCGAACACCCACTGCTGCTGAACAAGTTCGAAGGCGACGCGGCCCTGCTGTGGACGGCGGTCGACGCCGATCCCGCGCTGGTCGCGCGCTCGGTGCTGGCGCAGGCCCGTCAGGCCTTCGAGGCGTTCTCCGGCCGCCTCGACCTGATGCGCGGTGAGCGCAGCCACTGCAGCTGCGCGGCCTGCGCCAACATCGGCGCGCTCGAGCTCAAGGTGCTGCTGCATGCCGGTGAGATCGCGATCAAGCAGGTGCGCCAGTTCGAGGAACTGGCCGGCGAGCCGGTGATCGCGCTGCACCGGCTGTTGAAGAACCAGGTGCCTTCGCGCTGTTACGTGCTGTGCACTGATGCATTTCGCGGACTGACCACCAATAACCTGCCTGAGGGGGCCGCGTTCACCGAAGTGGTCGATGGCCTCGAACCGATCGCTGCATCGTGGTTCCCGGCCGACCGCGCCCATCTGGCGCAGTTACCGGCCACCGGATGACGCACCGCGCGGCGGCCGCGTCTACAATCGCCGCATGCACCCGAAGTCGCCGCCCGCACTGCCGCAGCTCAACGATGCCGTGGAATCGCTGCGTCGCGGCGAGCTCGTCGGCATGCCGACCGAAACCGTCTACGGCCTCGCGG
>JANOEA010000193.1:0-9158 GCA_031412975.1 Pseudomonadota bacterium
GGCCGGACCGCCGCGCGCCGGGACTGCCGGGTGTGGCAACCGAAGCCTGAGGTACGTCCGCGGACAGCGCTGACCCGCGCCCGGACACGAATCCGGACACGGCGCCGGTCACGCTTGCCTCAGTCGGCCACCGGTCCACGCACCAGCTTGCGCATCACGATCACCTTGGGGCCCTCGCCTTCGAGGATTGCGCTTTCAGGCGTCAGCATCGGATCGGCGGGGTCGATTTCGATCTCGCCATCGGCGCCGTGATGCACCACGCGCACGATCTTGCGCTGCCCCGCGGGTGCTGTGGCCGCGCCATCGGCATGGTCGACGTGGCTGCGGATCACGATGCGCTTGCCCTCGGCACCGCTGTCGCCAGCGCCTGCATCCAGCGCTGCCAGATGCTCGTCGAGCTCGCCGACTGCCGGCAGGTCGATCTCGAAATCCTCGCCGGCGAGTTCCAGCATGGTCCCGGTGGCATCGCGGCTCAGACGTGCGGGATTGCCGCTTTCCGTAGTGACGGCGCGGATTTCACCCACCGCGAGTTCGCCTTCGATGCGCAGGCGCTCGACCTGGCCGGCGCTGGTGCGGATCAGCAGGGTGGTCTCGTCGCGCACGGGGGCCTCGGCCGCATGCGCGGCCAAGCCCGGCAAAAGGGCGCACACAGCGGTGGTGAGTGTGGCAAGCAGGACCTTGCGGCCTGCACGGAATGGCGACATGGCGATCTCCCGATCGTTTGCCGGGCGAATGCACCGGCTGCTGATCAGGATGTGCGGGAGCGTCAAATGGTCGCAGGCAATCCTGCGTTCAGTCGCCGGTACACGCCTCGACCAGGCTCGCCGCGAGCGCGGCGGCCAGTGCCTGCGGCTCCAGCGCACGCCGGCTGGACGGTGGGAACTCGATGCGCGCCTTGAGGTTGTCGCCCTCGGCATCGCGCACGTTGCTGATTCCGATGAAGCGCAGCAGTTCGCGATCGGATTTCGAATACGCCACGTCGATGTGCGGCAGCAGGAACGCCCACCACGAACCCAGCGCCAACCGATAAGTGCTCGCGTCGACGCCGTCGATGCTCTCGTCGCCTTCCTTGCTGACCTTGAAGTTGAAGTAGTCCAGCCGGCTTGGCACCAGGAACGGAAAGCGCACCGTCTCGCCGGCCTGCAACTGCTCCCAGTTCGCCTGCACGAACTCGTCGAAGCCGGCGTCGGCCACCAGGCCCTTGGCATCCGGCAGCGGTCCGGCCTGTTCGGCTGCATCCGGCGCGCGCTGCACGAACACCTCGCGCCGGCCGCCGGCGTCGCGCACGCCCTCGCGATAGCCCAGTCGCGCATCCAGCAGTTCGAAATCCGGTGCCGACGCATCGCCGCCGTAGGCGATGCGCTTGCGCGCGAACGGTGCGCCATCGGGACAGCGATACAGCACCACCCGTTCGCCGCTGCCGTCGGCAGCGCGCGCGAGGAAATGCGATTCGCGGTACAGCACCGCCTCGCCCTGGATGTCGTAGGCGGTGCCGTCGTACTGGATCGATTGCGCCGCCGCCGCGCCCGGCGCCAGCAGCAGCAGGAGGATCGGGAATCGCATCGCGGCGCACTCCGGGGGCTGGACGGCGAATCATCGCAGGATGCGGTGAATGGGAGGTAGTGGGTTGCCGCGATTGTTTTGCAGTTGCGAATGGCCATCGCGAACGTGACCTTCGACCGGTCCGTGCCAACGCGCCGGCTGGTAGCGTTGTCGACCTCGCGCTCGCGGATGCTCCGCGTTGCCAAAAGTCTTCACGGAGTCGAAACATGTTGCGCATGCTCAGTCTGATCACTGCCCTGCTGCTGGCATTTGCCGCCGCGCCCGCGCGCGCCGCAATGGCGCCGGATATCCCCTTCGAGCGCTTCCAACTCGACAACGGGCTGACCGTGGTGGTGCACACCGACCGCAAGGCACCGATCGTGGCGGTCAACATCTGGTACCACGTCGGCGGCAAGGACGAGCCGGCCGACCGCCAGGAGTTCGCGCACTGGTTCGAGCACCTGATGTTCCAGGGCTCGGAGAACTATCGCGACGAGTTCTTCAAGCCCTTCGAGGAAGTCGGCGCGACCGACCAGAACGGCACCACCAGCTCCGATCGCACCAACTATTTCCAGAACGTGCCGACTACCGCACTGGATCGTGCGCTGTGGATGGAGTCCGACCGCATGGGCCATCTGCTCGGCGCGCTCGACGACAAGGTGCTCGAAGAGCAGCGCGGCGTGGTGCGCAACGAAAAGCGCCAGCGCGAGAACCAGCCCTTCGGCCTGGTCTGGGACAAGGTGTTCGCCGCCAGCTTCCCGCTCGGCCATCCCTACCATGCGCCCGACATCGCGGCCGACAAGCTGCTCGAGGGCGCCACGCTGGAAGAGGCCAAGGACTGGTTCCGCAAGTACTACGGCGCGGCCAATGCGACCCTGGTGCTGGCCGGCGACATCGACGTGGCGACCGCGCGCACGAAGGCGCAGCAGTACTTCGGCCACATTCCGGCCGGTCCGCCGCTGACCCGCCGCCAGGCCTGGATCGCCCCGCGCAGCGATTCGCGCCGCGAGCTGATGTACGACCGCGTCGCGCAACCGCGCATCATCCGGGCCTGGAACGTACCGCAGGTCACCGATCCCGATGGCGATTTGTTGAGCCTGTTCGCCGGCGTACTGGGGGGCAGCGCGGCCTCGCGCCTGGATGCGCGCCTGCTGCATCGCGAGCAACTGGTCGACAACATCAGCGCGTTCAGCTTCGCGCAGGAGATCGCCGGGTTGTTCGGCATCCAGGCCGACGTCAAGAGTGGGGTCGACCCGGCCGAAGTCGAGCGCGTGATCGACGAGGAACTCGCGCGCCTGCTGGCCGATGGCCCGACCGCGGCCGAACTCGAGCGCGCCCGCACCGTGGTGCTCGCCGGCTTCGTGCGCGGCATCGAGCGCATCGGCGGCTTCGGCGGCAAGGCCGACGTGCTGGCCGCGTGCCAGGTATTCCATGGCGACCCGGGCTGTTTCCGCGACTCGCTCGAGGTGATCTCCAAGGCCACCCCGACCCAGGTGCGCGACGTCGCGCGGCGCTGGTTGGGGCAGGGCGACTACACGCTCACCGTGCTGCCGTTCGGCACCTACAAGAACGCCGCCGAGAGTGCGGTCGATCGCAGCACCGGCGTGCCGGCGGTCGACAGTTTCCCCGATCTGGGCTTCCCCGATCTCGAACGCTTCACGCTGTCCAACGGCATCCCGGTGGTGCTCGCGCGCCGCCCGGAGATTCCCGTGGTGCAGGTACAGGCGCTGATCGATGCCGGCTTCGCCGCCGATGCGGGCGGCAAGCTCGGCACCGCCGCGTTCACCATGGGCATGCTCGACGAGGGCGCCGGCAAGTTCGACGCGCTGGGCTTCCAGGCGCGTGCCGAAGACCTCGGCGCGAATATCGGCAGCGGCGCGTCGCTGGATTCGTCGAGCGCCTTCGTGTCCGCGCTGAGCGCCAATCTCGACCCTTCGCTGGGCCTGCTGGCCGACATGCTGCGCGCGCCGCGCCTCGACGCGGCCGAGATCGAGCGCGTGCGCAAGCAGTGGCTGGCGCGCATCGCGCAGGAAAAGACCCAGCCGAACGCGATCGCCCAGCGCCTGCTGCCGCCGTTGATGTACGGCAGCGACCACGCCTACGGCATTCCGTTCACCGGCAGCGGCACCGAGGCATCGATCGCCGCGCTGACCCGCGCGGATCTGCAGTCGCACCTGGCCGCGTGGGTGCGCCCGGACAACCTGCGTTTCATCGCCGTCGGCGACACCACCGTCGAGCAGCTCAAGCCGCTGCTGGAGAAGCACTTCGGCAACTGGCGCGCGCCCGCCGTCGCGCGCGGCAGCAAGTCGGTCGGCACCGTCGCGCTGCCTGCCGCCCCGCGCATCTTCCTGGTCGATCGCCCCGATGCGCAGCAGGCCCTGATCCTCGGTGGCCACGTGATCCCGTCGTCGAAGGCGCCCAACGTGCTGGAAATCGAAAGCGCGGTCGCCGTTCTCGGCGGTCTGTTCACTGCCCGACTGAACATGAACCTGCGCGAGGACAAGCACTGGTCCTACGGTGCCTATGCCTTCAGTGCCGGGGCCAAGAATCAGCGCCCGCTGCTCGTCTCCGCGCCGGTGCAGACCGACAAGACGGTCGAATCGCTGCAGGAACTGCTGCGCGAGTTCAACGAGTTCGTCGGCACGCGTCCTGCCACCGCCGAAGAAGTCGCCAAGGTGATCGCCAACGACGTGCGCGGCCTGCCCGGCAGCTTCGAAACCGCGGGCGCGGTGCTCGGCGCGGTGTCCAGCATCGTCGCCTACGACCGCCCCGACGACTGGGTGCGCACGCTCAAGGCGCGTACCGAGGCGCAGACGCTGGATTCGATCCGCGCGGCCGCGCGCGACACCATCAAGCCACAAGCGATGACCTGGGTGATCGTCGGCGATCTGTCGAAGTTCGAAGCTGAAGTGCGCGCGCTGAACCTCGGCATGGTGCAGGTGATCGATGTCGATGGCAAGGTAGTGCGCTGACTGATGCGCACCACGCTCCTGCGCACCGCAGGGCCGCGGTGCGCAGGGCCGATGCAGCGCGGCATCGCCGCGCGCGCCGTTGGCCCGCGATTCATCGCCGCTGTAGCAAGCTCGACAGCCCGTTACCAGCAGACAAACCCATGACCATCAAGCCGCTCGTGCTGTTGTCCGTGCTCGCACTCGGCGCCTGCACCTGGGTCAAACCCGACGCGGGCGGCGAAAGGGTCCGCGTGGCCTACGATGAATCGGCCACCAGTGGCTGCGTCGCGCTGGGCCGCGAGGTCACGGTATCGGTCAAGCATGAGATCGCGGGCATCGCACGCGACCGCCGCAAGGTGCTCGACGAGCTCGAGTCGCTGGCGCGCAACGATGCCGCCAGCACGCCGCAGGGAGACACCGTGCGCGCGCTCGGCCCGGTCCGCAACGGCGAGCAGACCTACGCGGTATACGACTGCCGCTGAGTCCTACCGCTGTGCCGGATGGGCTTGCGCCACCACCCGCAGCACCCGGCCCTTGCCGCTGTCGGTGAGCAGCCAGATCGCGCCATCGGGCGCTTCGCGCACATCGCGCAGGCGCTCGCCGAGTTCGGCGAACAGGGTTTCCTGCGTACCGGGCAGACCGTCGTCCAGCGGCACCATACGCACCGATTTTCCCGCCAGCGCAGACACCAGCAGGCTGCCGCGCCACGCGGCGAACATCGTGCCGCGCAGCAGCGTCATGCCAGACGGCGCGATCGACGGCGTCCAGTGCAGCAGCGGTGAACGCATGCCTTCGTATTCGCTGAACGGCGAGATCTGCGCGCCGGTGTAATCGACGCCAAAAGTAGCCACCGGCCAACCGTAGTTGATCCCGGCCTCGATGCGGTTGATCTCGTCGCCGCCGCGGGGTCCATGTTCGTGCGCATACAGCGCGCCGCTGACTTCGTCGCGTACCAGACCCTGCTGGTTGCGATGGCCGAGGCTGTAGATCTCCGGCAGCGCGGCCTCGCGGCCCACGAAAGGATTGTCGCGCGGCACGCTGCCATCGAGCCCCACCCGCACGATCTTGCCCAGGTGCGAGTCGAGCTTCTGCGCAGCTTCGCGCTGGGTGAACGCATCGCCCACCCCGACCACGAAGGTGCCATCGTCGAGCAGCGCGATCCGCCCGCCATAGTGGGCACCGCCGCGCTTGAGCGGACGCGCTTCGAACACGGTAGTGACGTCCGCAAGGCCATCGGCGCTGTAACGCGCGCGCACTACCCGCAGGCCGTTGGCTGCCTCCGTGCCGTGGGCGAACGACAGCAGCACGCTGCCGCTGGTGGCGAAATCCGGCGCCAGCACGATATCGAACAAACCACCCTGACCCGATGCGAACACCGCAGGCACGCCGGCGATCGGCGCTTCCCGCAACACGCCGTTCTGGATCAGGCGCAGTCGGCCGGCGCGCTCGGTGACGAGTACATCGCCATCGGGCAGGAACGCGAGCGACCACGGATGATCGAGACCCGCGGCGATGGTTTCGACGCGGTAGGCGGGCGCCGCGGCCGCCGCGGCGCCCAGCGTCGACAGCACGAACATCGCAAGCATGCGCAGCATGGTCCGCTCCCGAGCCTGGAATCCACCAACGATATCAGCCGCATCGCGAATTTTCCGGCAAGATGCGCGCGACCACGCGCCGCCGGCGCACACGGAGTGGAAACCATGCGATCCCGCTGGCCGCGTCGCTTGTTCGGCTTTCTGCTGGCAGTGCTGATCGCAGCCGCCTGGGCGAGTATCGTGCAGACCCAGTTCAACCTCGCAGCGCTCGAACAGCTGGGTATCACCGTGCCATCCGCGCTGCGCTGGCAGACCACCGGGCAGGACCTGCTCGGCTTCGCCCCCCTGTTCGCGATCATCGCCATCCCCGCGTTGGCGATCGCATTCCCGCTGGCTGCACTGCTCGCGCGCGGTGCACCCGCAGCGCGTTACGGGTGGTTCGCGCTCGGCGGGTGGATCGGATTGATCGTCGCCATCCGCAGCGTTGATGCACTGGTGCCACCCACCGTGTTGATCGCGGCAACCCGCAGCGCGATCGGACTGGCCGCAGTCGCCTTCGGTGGCGTGCTTGCCGGACTTGCCTATGTCCGCGTGGTGCGCAGGGCCACATAGCTTCGGCAGCGCCTCGCCCTGCGCGTCTTTCGCGCGGCCCGCAGCTCCCGCGCGGCTGCACCTGCGCTATCGTCAGCTCGCTCGCCATCGACGGGCAGCACGGAGCAGCCATGGACATCATCCGTATCGGCGCACTGCTGATTCTCGCCACCATCGCCGGGCCGGCGGCCGCGCAGACCGTTTATCGCTGCAAGGCGGGCGATGGCTTCGCGTATCAGGATCGTCCCTGCACCGCGCAAACCGATGCCGGCACCCATTCGATCCGCGCCACCCCGGGCGGCGCGGTGCCGCCCGCCGTCAAGGAACTGGTGCAGGCGGCCGAAAGCCGGGCCGAACGCGAACGGGAGATCGCCGCGCAGCCGCCATGGCCCGCGCCGCGCAGCGCCGCGACGCCGGCCGTGCAGCCGCGCAAAGGCTATCGATGCCGGGTGCAGAACGGCATGCGTACGATCGATTACTACCAGTACGAGCCCTGCACGGCATTGATGCCTGCCGGCACGCACTTCGGCAGCTTCCACCGTTCTTCGGGCAGCGAGTACCGGATCACCGACTATGCGGTGCCGATCATGCGCAAGACCGAGCAGAAGGAAATGTCCGCGCGGCAGGCCTGCGAGGGCATGCGCTCGCAGATCGATCCATACGAACGCTACAAGCGCCCGAACCCGTGCAAGGACATGTAGCGGCGGGACCGCCTCTGCGGTCACCGCGTTTGCAGGCGCGGGGCGTTGCGGGCGACCCGCGCGGGTCGCCCGCCACCGGCACACCCGCTGCGCGCGGTTATTTCTCGGCCGACTCCAGTCCGGTCGGACCACCGACCGCCTGCTCGAAGTTGCGCCGCAGGTATTCATCGACCACCGAGCTGATCCGCACCAGCATCGCATTGTCGGTGCCGCCGAACGAGTAGGCACCGCCCATTGCCGCGGCGCGCTGGAAGAACTCGGGCTCGGCGATCACCTGCCCGCTGGCCTTGTCGGTCAGCGTGACGGTCAGCCGTACCGCGGAGCTGCCGGCAAGCGATCCCGCCAGGAAGCGTCCGCCGCCACCGACGAACTTCAGTTCGCGCACGCGTGGCTCGATGATCAGTGTCGGGCCATCGCCCCGCTTCCATTCGCCGACCAGGATGCCGAGCTTCAGGTCGAGATTCTGCTGGATTTTCACGCGCGCCTCGGGCTCCTCGACGCCGGGATCGGCGGTCAAGGGCCGCACCTCGAAGTTGGCGAACGCATTGAGTGGCTTGGTTGGCGGCGGGTTGTAAGCGACCGTCGGCCGGATTTTGGTGACACAGCCAGCGAGCATCAGGGTGGCAATCGACAACAGCAAGAGCCTGCGGATCATGCGAGTTCCTTTCGATTCGAGGGTGGGAATGGACGGCGCGCCGAGCATACGTCTGGAACCGGCGGAATCACAACGCCGCCCTGGCCTTCATCCCAATCGCAGCGCGGTGCAGGCGGTGCATCGCTGGTCCGGGCCGCGGTGCCGGGTCGGCGGGAGCTGCGTGTACGATGGGACGCGGACGCTTGCGGTCCGCGATCCACCACCACCTCGGAGCATCACCCGATGAAAGCCGGATTCCTGCAATTGGCGTTGTTCGTCGCGTGTGCCGCAGCGATCGTGCCGGCACATGCGCAGCACGCCCCGGAACTGGGTGCGGGCGGGCTGTCGTGCGCGAAGTACCTGCAGCTGCGCGATGCGGGCGATGCACAGACCGTTGCGCTTGCCAACGTGCACTCGTGGGCGCAGGGCTTCATCTCCGGCATGAACGTGGCCGTGCTCGACGCCCGGATCGAGGCGGGGGAGAAGGACGCCCGATTGTTCGCGCAGCCGGATCCGGCAGCGATCGGCGCGCACCTCGAGAAGTACTGTGCGGAGAATGCGTCGAAGGACGTGGTCACCGCAGCGACCGCGCTGTGGACCTCGATGCGCAAGGCCCAGCTGGGACTCTGACGCTCCGCGGCGCGGGTTTCCGCGGCGCGCCCCGCTGGCGCGTGCAAGGCAAACCTGACAGGCTGGTCGAACCATGCCACAAACCCCCTGCGAAGCCTGTCCGCTGCGCGCGCTGCCGCTGTTCCTGCCGCATACGCCCGAAGAGCTGGCGCTGGTGCAATCGATCAAGGTGCGCGAGCTTTCGCTCGGCGCCGGTGAGACGATCATCCATGAGGGACAGACCGATGCGCCGCTGTTCACCCTGCGCAGCGGCTGGGCGTTCCGCTACAAGACCCTGAGCGACAGCCGCCGCCAGATCCTCGGCTTCCTGATGGCTGGTGATTTCATCGGCGTGCAGCAGAAGATGTCGGATGCCGCCGCACACGGGGTGGAGACGCTCACCGAAGCGCGGCTGTGCGTGTTCCAGCGCGATGCGCTGTGGGAGCTGCACCGGCGCTCGCCGACGATGGGCTTCAACATCACCTGGCTGACCGCGCACGAAGAATCGCTGGTCGACGACAACCTGTTGTCGGTGGGGCGGCGCAGCGCGGAAGAGCGCATCGCGATGCTGCTGATCCTGATGTTCAAGCGCGCC
>JANOEA010000194.1:0-2851 GCA_031412975.1 Pseudomonadota bacterium
GTTCTCGCCCAGCGACCAGCCGCTGATGCAGGTGCGCTTCGCGTCCAACCGCGACCTGCGCGGTGAGTACTTCATGATCCAGCGGCTGTTCCAGCGGCGCATCGAGCGCCTGCCCGGCGTGGCGCGCGTCGACATCACCGGTGCGCCGCCGCCGGAGATCGAGATCGCGATCGATCCCGCGCGCCTGGGCGCGCACAACGTGAGCTTGAACCAGCTGGCCGACAAGTTGCGCTCGGTGAACTTCTCGGTGTCGGCGGGCTCCATCGACACCGGCCGCCAGCGCCTGCGGGTGCAGCCGGTCGGCGAGATCCGCGATCTCGATGAGCTGCGCGACCTGGTGCTCGACGAGCGCGGGCTGCGCCTGTCGGATATCGCCGAGGTGCGCCAGCGGCTGCAGAAGCAGGACGTCGCGCGCCGGCTCGAGGGTCGGCCCGCGGTCGGCATCCAGATCTATCGCGAGCGCAACGCGAACCTCGTCGAGGTCTCCAAAGTCGCCAACGCCGCACTGGAAGAGCTCAAGACCGAGCCCGAGCTCAGTGGCGTCGAGTTCCTGATCATTTCCGACCAGGCCGAGAGCGTCACCAGTTCGGTCAATGAGTTGATCGAAGCCGGCGTGATCGGCTCGATCCTGTCGATGCTGATGCTGTACTACTTCCTGCGCCATTGGCCGAGCACGCTGATGGTGAGCCTCGCGATTCCGATCTGCATCGTGATCACGCTGGGCATCATGTCGTTCGCCGGCATGACCCTGAACATCCTGACCATGATGGGGCTGCTGCTGGGCATCGGCATGCTGGTCGACAACGCGGTGGTGGTGGTCGAGAGCATCTACCAGTACCGCGAAAAGTACCCCAACGACCCGCTGCGCTGCGCGCTGGAGGGCACCAAGAGCGTGCAGCTGGCGATCAGTGCGGGCACCCTGACCAGCGTCATCGTGTTCCTGCCCAACCTGTTCGGCGAGCGCAACGTGGTCAGCATCTACCTGGGCCAGGTCGCGATCACGATCACCATCTCGCTGCTGGCCTCGTGGCTGGTCGCGATCAGCCTGATCCCGATGATCTCCGCGCGCCTGCGAACGCCGCCTGCGGTGGTCGCAGCGCACGGCTTCGTGCCGGAACTGACGCGGCGCTACGGCCGTGCGCTGCAGTGGTCGTTGAAACACCGGTTCCTGTCGCTGCTCGCGATCCTCGCGATCATCCTGGTCAGCATGGTGCCGTTCAAGTTCGTCAAGTTCGACATGTTCCCGTCCAGCGCGAGCCGCGAGCTCGAGATGTACTTCGAGTGGAAGGGCGCCTACAGCCTCGAGCAGATGTCCGACGAGGTGGGCCGGATCGAGAAGTTCCTCGACCTGAATCGCGACAAGTACCAGATCACCCAGATTTATTCGTACTACGGCGAGCGCGGTTTCGGCGGCATCAACCTCGACCTGCTCGACTCCGGTCGCATGTGCGACAGCCTGACCTCGCGCTTCCAGCGCCTGGTCGGCTTCGCCGATGAGTCCACCTGCATGCGCGATTCGGCGACCATCACCGAGGAGCTGCGCAAGGACCTGCCGAAGCTCGCCCGCGCCGAGATCGGTTTCCAGGGCGGCGGCGGCGGTCCTCCGGGTGGTGGTGGCGGCGACGGCGAGGAGGGCATCCAGGTCCTGCTCACGGGCGACTCGACCGCGATCCTCGAACAGACCGCGCGGGAGATCCTGCCACGGTTCGAAGCCCGCAAGGAGCTGCGCGACGTGCGGCTCGACATCGGCGATGAGAACAGCGAAGTGAAAGTGTCGGTCAACCGCGAGCGCGCGGCCGCGCTGGGCTTCAGCGCGCGCGAGGTCGCCGACTACATCGGCATCGCGCTACGCGGCTCGCCGTTGCGCGAGTTCCGCACCGACGACGGCGAGGTTCCGGTGTGGGTGCGCTTTGCGGGCGCCGAGCAGATGGGCCTGGACAACCTGTCGGGGCTGGACCTGCGGCGCGCCGACGGCACCTCGGTTCCGCTGCTCGCGCTGGTCGATGTCGACGTCGAGCGCAGCGCTTCGCAGATCTCACGGCAGAACCGGCGGACTTCGCTGACGCTGAAGGCCAATCTTGCCGACAAGGTCGTGATGGAGGATGCGCGCAAGGCGTTCGAAGAAGTGCTGCGCGAGGTCAACCTGCCGACCGGCTACGGCTGGACCTTCGGCAGCGCCTTCGAGGAGGACGATCGCGCCGGCCAACGCATGGCGTTCAACACGCTGATCGCATTGCTGATGGTGTTCGTGGTGATGGCGGCGCTGTTCGAGTCGATGCTGTTTCCGGCCGCGATCATGAGCGGCGTGGTGTTCTCCGCGCTCGGCGTGTTCTGGCTGTTCGCGCTGACCGGCACCTCGTTCGACATCATGGCCTCGATCGGCATCCTGGTGCTGATGGGCGTGGTGGTGAACAACGGCATCGTGATGATCGAACACATCAACAACCGCCGCCGCGAGGGCATGCTGCGCACCGAAGCGCTGGTCGAGGGCGCCAAGGAGCGCCTGCGGCCGATCCTGATGACGATGGGCACCACCATCCTCGGCATGCTGCCGCTGTGCTTCGGCGGCACCCAGCTCGGCGGCGACGGACCGCCGTATTACCCGATGGCGCGCGCGATCGTCGGCGGGCTTGCGTTCTCCACCGTCGTCAGCCTGCTGTTCCTGCCGACCATCTACGCAATGCTCGACGATCTGCGCATCGGCACGTCCAACTGGTTGCAGCGGGCCAGGGGCAGATCGTCATCCGGCAGTGGCGTGGTGACCGTGGCGGATTGACAGCTCGCGTCCGCAGTCGCTGCCATGGCAGCTCCCACAAGCAGCATCCGACCTCACCGCAATCTGCAAACGCCA
>JANOEA010000195.1:0-2962 GCA_031412975.1 Pseudomonadota bacterium
AGCGCACCGGTGCACACCGAGGTGGTCCACAGCGTGTTCGCATCGACCGCGCGCAGCCAGTCCAGCAGGACCGCATCGTGCAGCGGCAGGTTGCGATTGGGTGCCCCCGGCACCACCACGATCTGCGGAGATGCGGCCGCAGCCAGCGGCTCGGCCTGCACCTGCAGGAATCCGGTATCGCTGCGCACCAGGCCCGCTTCGCGGGCGACGAACACAGTGCGCGCGCCCGGCAGTCGCGCGAGCACTTCGTAAGGTCCGATCGCATCGGTCGCGGTGAAGCCTGGGTAGATCGGAATCGCGATCTGCACGGCAGCGCCTCGGGGTCGGGTGGATGGGAAGCGCCGCGGGGCGGATGGACCGCAAGCTTACTTCCGGCACCGCAAGCCCTTGCAACGGCGTGCACGCAATGATGCTCCCGCGCGGCCCGCCAGTTCCGACCATTATCGGTCCGAATCGGACATCAAGGCCGGGCTGCGACCGGCGCGACGGGCGGATTTCCTACACGCAGTCGCGGCGTTTTGCGCTGTCGCGCACGCGAACGACGCGCCACCCTGTGCGCTGCCACGGAGGGTTGCGCGATGTCCGAGCCGCTGCGGGAGCCGATCTGGGTGTTCATGCTGCGCTGCGCCGACGGCAGCTACTGCCGCGGTCGCACCACCTCGCTGGAGTCGCGCATCGGCCACCTGCTGGCGGGAGTGGTCCCGGGCTGCACCGCCCAGCGGCTGCCGCTGCAGCTGGTGTGGTGCGAGCAGTGCGATTCGTGCGCCGACGCGCTTGCCGTCGAGCAACAGCTGGCCGGCTGGTGCCAATGCCGCAACCTGCGCCTGCAGGACATGGGCCGCATCCGATGATCGCGGCGCACCGGCCGATAACGCAGGTCCGGGGCAATCAATCGGCATGCGGCATTGCGGCAGCGGGTGGTTGCGGGTGTAATCGTGCATCCTCCCGGACCATCTGGAACCCGCATGTCCTTCATCCGCATGTCCGATCTGAACCTGCGCGGCCAGCGCGTGCTGATCCGCGAGGACCTGAACGTACCGATCAAGGACGGTCGCATCACCTCGACCCAGCGGCTGGAAGCCGCGCTGCCGGCGATCCGCGCGGCGCGCGATGCGGGGGCCGCGGTGATGGTCATCTCGCACCTGGGCCGACCGAAGGAAGGCGTCTGGGATGCGGCCTCGTCGCTGGCGCCGGTCGCTGCCTGGTTGTCGGAGGCACTGGGTATGCCGGTGCCGCTGGTGCGCGACTATCTGGATGGCGTGGCGGTCGTCCCGGGCGAGGTCAAGCTGCTGGAGAACTGCCGCATGAACGTCGGCGAGGAAAAGGACGCCGATGATTTGTCGCGCCGGTACGCAGGCCTCTGCGACATCTACGTGATGGATGCATTCGGCACCGCGCACCGCGCGCAGGCGTCGACCCATGGTGCGATCCGCGCGGCGAAAGTCGCCTGCGCCGGACCGCTGCTGGCCGCCGAGCTCGATGCGCTGGCCAAGGCGCTCGAACATCCGGCGCGACCGCTGCTCGCGATCGTCGCCGGCTCCAAGGTATCGAGCAAACTCGAATTGCTCGGCAGCCTGATCGCGCGCGTCGACCAGTTGATCGTCGGCGGCGGTATCGCCAATACCTTCCTCGCCGCGATCGGCCATCCGGTCGGCAAGTCGCTGGTCGAGCACGACCTGCTGGATGCCGCGCGCGCTGCGATCGCGCAGGCCCGCGCGCGCGGTGCCGCAATCCCGCTGCCGACCGACGTGGTCGTGGCACCCGCGTTCGCGGCCGATGCGCCGGCCACGATCAAGGACGTCGCTGATGTCAGCGCCGACGACATGATCCTCGACATCGGCCCGCGCACCGCGGCTGCATACGCCACGCTGATCCACGCCGCGGGCACCGTGGTGTGGAACGGGCCGGTGGGGGTTTTCGAGTTCGACGCTTTCGCCCACGGCACCGAGGCGGTCGCGCGCGCGATCGCAGCCTCGCCCGCGTTTTCGATCGCCGGCGGCGGCGACACCCTCGCGGCGGTCGACAAGTACGGCATCGAGAAGGACCTGTCGTACATCTCCACCGGCGGCGGCGCCTTCCTCGAGTTCCTCGAGGGCAAGCAGTTGCCGGCGGTGGCGGCGCTGCAGGCGCGCGCGCGCGGATAAGCGCGCTGTGGGTCCGGCGGGCGGGCGATCGCGACCGCTGCGGCGAGCGCGATCCGGTCTGGCACGGCGCTCAGCCGCCTCCTGCAGCGTCACCATCGCGATCCGGCGCCGCCGCAGGCGCGCTGCGTACGATGATCCGTGCGTGCCGCTGGTAGGTCCAGTACGACCACGCCCAGTTCAGCAGCACCAGCATCCGGTTGCGGAAGCCGATCAGGAAGAATACGTGCGCGAGCAGCCAGAACCACCAGGCGAGCAGCCCGGTCAGGCGCACGCGGCCGAAGTCCACCACGCCCGACATGCGGCCGATGGTGGCAAGGTTGCCGTAGTCGCGGTAGCGGAATGCGATCGTCGCGCGGCCAGCGAGGCTCTCGCAGATCATGTGCGCCACGTGCGTGCCCATCTGCTTTGCGGCCGGCGCGATGCCCGGCACGGGCCGGCCGCGGTCGACCACCGCGGCCAGATCGCCGATCACGAACACATCCGGATGGTCCGGCAGGCTCAGGTCCTCGCGCACCTTCACCCGCCCGGCGCGGTCGCGTTCGGCGGGTAGCTGCGCACCCAGCGGCGATGCCGCGACTCCGGCGGCCCACAGCACGGTGCGCGCAGCCACGCGTTCGTCGCCAAGCTCGACGCCATCGGCATCGATGCGGGTGACCGGCGCGCCGGTACGCACGTCCACGCCGAGCCGTTCGAGCTGCGCCCGCGCACTCGCCGACAGCGACTCCGGCATCGAAGGCAGCACGCGCGGGCCGGCTTCGACCAGATGCACCAACGCCTGCGAGGGGTCGGAACGGCGGAACTCGCCGGCCAGCGTGTGG
>JANOEA010000196.1:0-13781 GCA_031412975.1 Pseudomonadota bacterium
CGATCCGGCAGGCGGTGTTCCTCGCCATCGGCGCGGTGCTCGCGGCGATCGCGATGCGCATGCCGCTGGCCACACTCGAGCGCAACAGCCGCCTGATGCTGCTGGTGATCCTGCTGCTGCTGCTGGCAGTGCTGGTGCCGGGCCTGGGTCGCCGCATCAACGGCGCATCGCGCTGGCTCAACCTCGGTGTCATGGGCTTCCAGGTGGTCGAGGCGGTCAAGCTGCTGCTGATCGTGTACCTGGCCGGCCACCTGGTGCGGTTCGCGACCCGCGTGCGCACCTCGATGGTCGGCATCGTAAAACCCCTCGGCGTGGTCGCCGCGATCGTGGGCCTGCTGCTGCTGCAGCCGGATTTCGGTTCCGCGGTGCTGATCTGCGCGATCGCCGGCGGCATGATCTGGCTGGCCGGCGCGCGCGCGCGCGATCTGGGTGTAGTGGCGCTGCTCGTCTTGCCGGTGATGGCGATCGATGCGATCGCCGAGCCGTACCGCGTCAAGCGCCTGACCTCGTTCCTGGATCCTTTCGCCGATCCGTTCAACGACGGCTTCCAGCTCTCGCAGGCGCTGATCGCGGTCGGTCGCGGCGAGTGGTTCGGCGTGGGGCTCGGCGCTTCGGTGCAGAAGCTGTACTACCTGCCCGAGGCGAATACCGACTTCATCCTCGCGGTGATCGCCGAGGAACTCGGGCTGGCCGGCATCCTGCTGGTGCTGCTGCTGTTCGGCATCGTGTGCACGCGCGCGTTCAAGATCGGCCTGCGTGCGGTCGAGCAGGGCCAGGCTTTCGCCGGTTACTGCGCATTCGGCGTCGGCCTGTGGCTGTCGGTGCAGGCACTGGTCTCGGTCGGGGTCAACCTCGGCGTGCTGCCGACCAAGGGCCTGACCCTGCCGCTGGTCAGCGCGGGCGGCTCCTCGCTGATCCTCACCTGCGCCGCGCTCGGCCTGGTCCTGCGGGTCAGCTACGAAGTCTCGCAGCGAGCGGCGGAAATCGCGCTCGAGCGCGAAGCCGAGGAACTCCAAGGAGCGCTCGCATGAGCGCGCCGGTGATGATCATGGCCGGCGGTACCGGTGGCCACATCTTCCCCGGGCTCGCGGTCGCCGCGGTGCTGCGCGAGCGCGGCGTGCCGGTGGTCTGGCTGGGCTCGGCGCATGGACTGGAGAACACCCTGGTGCCCGCGGCCGGCCTGCCGCTGGAGCGCGTCGGCATCGCCGGATTGCGCGGCAAGGGGCTTGTATCGCTGCTCGCTGCGCCGTGGCGGCTGACTCGTGCGGTGATCGAGGCGCTGCGGATCTTCAAGCGCCATCGCCCGCGCGCGGCGCTGTCGTTCGGCGGGTTCGCCGCCGGCCCCGGTGGCGTGGCCGCGCGCCTGGGCGGCGTGCCGCTGCTGGTGCACGAACAGAATCGGGTGCCGGGTTATACCAACCGGATTCTCGCGCGGCTCGCGCGCCGGGTGCTGTGTGGATTCCCCGATGCGTTCGCGCAGCGTGCGAGCACGGTCGGCAATCCGGTGCGCGCAAGCATCGCCGCGGTGGCTTCGCCCGCCGAGCGTTTCGCCGCGCGCGAGGGCGCGCTGCGGCTGCTGGTGCTCGGCGGCAGCCAGGGCGCGCGGGCGCTCAATCGCGCGGTGCCGGTCGCGCTCGCGCAACTGCCCGCGGGCAATGTCGAGGTGTGGCACCAGGCCGGGCGCAGCCTGATCGATGCCGCGCGTGCCAGCTATGCCGAGCATCGCCTCGACGCGCGCGTCGAGCCGTTCATCGACGACATGGCGGCCGCCTACGCGTGGGCGGACCTGGTGATCTGCCGTGCCGGTGCGTTGACCCTGGCCGAACTGTGCGCGGCAGGCGTCGGTGCGGTGCTGGTGCCGTACCCGTTCGCGGTCGACGACCACCAGACGCGCAATGCCGAGTACCTGGTCGAGCGCGGCGCGGCGATCCTCGAACCCGAAGGCCCGCAACTCGCGGTAGCACTCGCGCAGGTGCTGCTCGATGTGCGCGGCGATCGCACGCTGCTGCTGGGCATGGCCGAGGCCGCGCGGCGACTGGCCACGCCGGATGCGGCAGCGCAGATCGCCGATGCGTGTCTCGCGGAGTCGTTGTCATGACGCTGCGCCGGATGACCGACAACGCCACTCTCGCGGAGTCGTTGCCATGACCCTGCGCCGGATGGCCGAACACGCCGATTTGATGCGCGCCTATGCGCGCGTGCACTTCGTCGGCATCGGCGGCGTCGGCATGAGCGGGATCGCCGAAGTGCTCGCCACGCTCGGCTACCAGGTGTCGGGATCCGATCTGGGCGAGAGCGCTGCCACGCGCCGCCTCGCCGCGGCCGGCGTGCGCGTGCATCGCGGCCATGCCGCCGCGCATGTCGCCGACGCCGACGTGCTGGTGGTCTCCAGCGCGATCAGTGCCGACAACCCGGAACTGCTGGCCGCGCGCGAACGCCGTATCCCGGTGGTGCCGCGTGCCGAGATGCTCGGCGAGTTGATGCGCCTGAAGACCGGCATCGCGGTGGCCGGCACCCACGGCAAGACCACCACCACCAGCCTGGCGGCATCGGTGCTCGCCGAAGGCGGACTCGATCCGACCTTCGTGATCGGCGGCCAGCTCAATTCCGCCGGCACCAATGCGCGGCTCGGCCAGAGCCGCTTCCTGATCGCCGAGGCCGACGAGAGCGATGGCTCGTTCCTGTTGCTGCAGCCGGCGATCGCGGTGGTCACCAACATCGATGCCGACCATTTGGAGAACTACGGCGGCGATTTCGGCCAGGTGCGCCAGGCCTTCGCCGATTTCCTCCACCACCTGCCGTTCTACGGCCTCGCGATCCTGTGCATCGACGATCCGGAAACCGCAGCGCTCGCGAAGCAGACGCCACGCAACGTGATGACCTACGGCGAAGCGCCGGAAGCCGACGTGCGCGCCAGCCACGTGCGCCAGCACGGCTTCGCGATGCACTTCGACCTGCACCTGCCCAAGCGCGAGGTCGCGGTGCCGGTGGTGCTCGACCTGCCCGGCCGGCACAACGTGCTCAACGCGCTGGCCGCGGCCGCGCTCGGCTGGCAGCTCGGCGTCGACGATGCCGCGATCGCGCGCGCACTGGCCGGTTTTCGCGGCGTTGGCCGGCGCTTCCATCGGCACGGCGAGATCCGCGTGGGCAATGGCCACGCGATGCTGGTCGACGACTATGGCCACCACCCGCGCGAACTCGCCGCTGTTTTCGACGCCGCACGCGGCGGCTGGCCGCAGCGGCGCCTGGTGGTGGCGTTCCAGCCGCATCGCTACACCCGCACCCGCGACCGGCTCGACGACTTCGCCGAGGTGCTCGCGCAGGTCGACGTGCTGGTGCTCACCGAGGTCTATCCGGCCGGCGAAAGCCCGATCGCGAAGGCCGATGGCAAGGCGCTCGCACGCGCGGTGCGCGCACGCGGCCGCGTCGACCCGGTGCTGGTCAAGTCCGCGCGTGACGTGCCCGCGGCACTGGCACCACTGGCCCGCGACGGTGATCTGATCCTGCTGATGGGCGCGGGCGACATCGGCCACGTCGCCGCCGACCTGGCCCATGCCGCGGCCCTGCCGGAGGTGCACGCATGAGCCGCATCGCGCACCCGCAGGACTTCGGCCGCGTCGCGGTGGCGCTCGGCGGCACCTCGTCGGAGCGCGAGGTGTCGCTGAACTCGGGCGCCAACGTGCTCGCAGCGCTGCGCGCGCGCGGCATCGATGCGCAGCCGATCGACGGCATCCCGGCGCTGATCGAAGCCGCGCAGCGTGGCGCGATCGACCGCGTGTTCAACGTGCTGCACGGCCATCGCGGCGGCGGCGAGGACGGCGTGCTGCAGGGCGCGCTCGCTGCGCTCGGCGTGCCCTGCACGGGCTCTGGCGTACTCGGCTCGGCGCTGTCGATGGACAAGATCCGCAGCAAGCAGGTGTGGATCGCGCTCGGGCTGCCGACGCCGCGCTACGCGCGCCACGTCGCCGGCGGCGACGTGCGCGGTGCGATTGCCACGCTGGGCCTGCCGGTGGTGGTCAAGCCCGCCAACGAAGGCTCCAGCGTCGGCATCAGCCGCGTGTTCAGCGAGGCCGACCTGCCGGCCGCGATCGAACTGGCCGCGCGCTACGACGGCGAGCTGCTGATCGAACAACTGATCGTTGGCGAGGAGTACACCGTCGGCGTGCTCGATCGCAGCGGATTGCCATCGATCCGCATCGTGCCGCCGGGCGAGTATTATGACTACCACGCCAAGTACATCTCCGACGACACGCAATACATCTGCCCCGGTCTCGACGGTGCGGCGGAAGCGCAGCTGCGCGCGCTCGCGCTGGCCTCGTTCGACGCGCTCGGCTGCGCCGGCTGGGGCCGGGTCGACGTGATGCGCGACGCTGCGGGCCGCAACTGGCTGCTCGAGGTCAACACCGCGCCGGGCATGACCAGCCACAGCCTGGTGCCGAAGGCCGCACGCGCGATCGGAATCGATTTCGAGACGCTGTGCTGGCGCATCCTCGAAACCAGCTTGCCGCGGGAGGGCGCATGAACAAGCACGCGCGCGGCAACGCACTGCTCAAGCTGCTCGCCTGGAGCCTCGCGCTGGCGGTGATCGCGCTGCCGATCGTCGGCGCGCTCAACGGCTGGTTCGTGTCCGATCGCTGGCCGTTCCGCCAACTGCGCATCGACGCCAGCTTCGAACGGGTCAATGCCGAACAGGTGCGCGCGGCCGTCGCACCGCGCCTCGAAGGCGGCTTCTTCGCCGTCGACCTCGATGCGATCCGCGTCGCGATCGAACGCATCCCGTGGGTCGAGCGCGCACAAGTTCGGCGCCGCTGGCCCGACACCTTCGAAGTGCAGGTGCGCGAGCGCAGTGCGGCCGCCGTGTGGTCCGACGGACGCCTCGTCGACACTGCAGGACGATTGTTCGAGGTGCCCGGCAACAGCGTGCCCGAGGGCCTGCCGCGACTGTCCGGTCCCGAAGCGCGGGTTGCCGATGCGCTGGCCTTCCAGCGCAGCGCGAGCACGGCGATGCAGGGCACCGGGATCGCGATCGCCGAGCTTTCGCTCAGCGCGCGCGGCAGCTGGACGGTGATCACCGCGAGCGGCGCGACGCTGGTGTTGGGTCGCGAGCAGGCGACCGAGCGGCTGGTGCGATTCCTCGATGCGTTGCGCCATGTCGATGGCAGCGCCGGCCTCGTGCTGCTGCGCGCGGATTTGCGCTACGCCAATGGTTTCGCCGTGCAGTGGCAGCAGACCCAGCCACCGCCCGATCCGTCCAATCCCATTCCCGCGCCGCAGGCCTGAGCATGTCCCGCAAGTCAGAAAACAAGACGCTGCTGGTCGGCCTCGATATCGGCACCTCGAAGATCGTCGCGATCGTCGGCGAGTTCGCGCCCGGCGAGCCGGTCGAGGTGATCGGCATCGGCACCCATCCATCCAAAGGCATGAAGCGCGGCGTGGTGGTCGACATCGAGTCGACCACGCAGGCGATCCAGCGCGCGATCGAGGAAGCCGAGCTGATGGCCGGCTGCGAGATCCGCTCGGTCTACGCGGGCATCTCCGGCAGCCACATCCGCAGCCTCAATTCGCAGGGCGTGGTGGCGATCCGCGACAAGGAAGTCGCCGAAGGCGATGTCGAGCGCGTGCTGGATGCCGCCCGCGCGGTCGCGATCCCGGCCGACCAGCGCATCCTGCACGTGCTGCCGCAGGAGTACGTGATCGACGAGCAGGAAGGCATCCGCCATCCGATCGGCATGAGCGGCGTGCGTCTGGAGGCGCGCGTGCACTTGGTCACCGGCGCGATGAGCGCCGCGCAGAACATCTCCAAGTGCGTGACCCGCTGCGGACTCGCGGTCGACGATCTGATCCTGCAGCAGCTCGCGTCGTCGTATTCGGTGCTGACCCAGGACGAAAAGGACCTCGGCGTCGCGCTGGTCGATATTGGCGCGGGCACCACCGACATCGCGGTGTTCACCCACGGTGCGATCCGGCATACCGCCTCGCTCGGCGTGGCCGGCGACCAGGTCACCAACGACATCGCGTTCGCGTTCCGCACGCCGACCCCGTTCGCCGAGGAGATCAAGGTCAAGTACGCGTGTGCGCTGGCGCAACTCGCGCGCGCGGAAGAAACCATCGAGGTCACCAGCGTCGGCGACCGTCCGCCGCGGCGCCTCGCGCGGCAGATGCTCGCCGAGGTGGTGCAGAAGCGCTACGAGGAAATCTTCGAGATGGTGCAGGCCGAACTGCGCCGCTCCGGCTACGAGGAACTGATCGCCGCGGGCGTGGTGCTCACCGGCGGCGGCTCGAAGATGGAAGGCGTGGTCGAACTGGCCGAAGAGATGCTGCACATGCCGGTGCGCGTCGGCGTACCGCAGTTCGTCACCGGGCTGTCCGACGTGGTCAGCAACGAGATCCATGCCACCGGCGTGGGCCTGCTGCTGTATGGCGCGCGCCAGGGCGTGGGTGCGCCACGCGCGCCGGCGCCGACCGCAGGCGAGGGCGGCAACGATGTCTGGCAGCGGTTCAAGCGGTGGTTTAGTGGGGAATTTTAGGGGTCAGGGTATAGGGCAGAGGGTATAGGGCGCAGGGTGTACGGCAGAGGATTTCGGTCATCGGATGTTGGGCCCAGGGCACAGGGCCCAGGGCCCAGTAAAGAGCCGACTAACACGCTTTTCTGGGCCCTGGGCGCTGCGCCCTGGGTCCGAGGTTGCAAAGGTAGAGAAGCAGTTTTCCTCGGCTCTTAACTGGGCCCTGTGCCCTGGGCCCTAGTGAAACGAACAAGCAACACCGAACACACAACAAAAACAGCAGCAGCACACAACATAAATCCGCACGAACGGAGGATGGGAAAATGTTCGAACTCGTCGAATCAGCCGCGCCCAACGCGGTCATCAAGGTCATCGGAGTGGGTGGTGGCGGCGGCAACGCGGTCAACCACATGCTCGGCGCCAATATCGAAGGCGTCGAATTCGTGTGCGCCAACACCGACGCGCAGGCGATCAAGGGCTGCCCGGCCAAGACCGTGCTGCAACTGGGTGGGCACGTCACCAAGGGTCTGGGTGCCGGCGCCAACCCCGAGGTCGGCCGGCAGGCCGCGCTCGAGGACCGCGAACGCATCGTCGAGGTGCTGACCGGCGTCGACATGGTGTTCATCACCGCCGGCATGGGCGGTGGCACCGGCACCGGTGCGGCCCCGGTGGTCGCACAGCTGGCCAAGGAGATGGGCATCCTCACCGTCGCGGTTGTGACCAAGCCGTTTCCGTTCGAGGGCCGCCGCCGCATGCAGGTCGCGCTCAAGGGCATCGAGGAGCTGTCGCACCACGTCGACTCGCTGATCACGATCCCGAACGAAAAGCTGCTCACCGTGCTCGGGCGCGATGTCAATTTCCTCAACGCGTTCCGCGCGGCCAACGACGTGCTGCTCGGCGCGGTGCAGGGCATCGCCGATTTGATCACCCGTCCGGGCCTGATCAACGTCGACTTCGCCGACGTGCGCACGGTGATGAGCGAGATGGGCATGGCGATGATGGGCTCCGGGATCGGCCGCGGCGACGACCGCGCGCTGGCCGCGGCCGAGGCGGCGGTGTCCAATCCGCTGCTCGACGACATCAACCTGTCCGGCGCGTGCGGGATCCTGGTCAACATCACCGCCGGCCCCAGCTTCACCATGCGCGAGTTCGAGGAGATCGGCCGCACCATCGAGGAGTTCGCCTCGGAGGACGCGACGGTGGTGATCGGCACCGTGCTCGACCAGGAGATCCAGGACGACGTGCGGGTCACCGTGGTGGCCACGGGCCTGAACCGCCAGCCGCAGATCCGCGCGGTCGGCGGCGTGCAGACCGGTCGCGATGGCGTGCGCGAGATCGTGCGTGATGCGGTGCCGGAACGCCCGCCGGTGCGGGTGGTTCGCAGCGGCACCGGCGGTGCGGCGGACACCGGCTTCGGCGCTACCGCTCGTGCGGTTGCCGCAGCCCGGGTCGCCACCGCACCGGCCGAGAATGCCTCGCCGGTCGACGACTATCTGGACATCCCGGCCTTCCTGCGGCGGCAGGCCGACTGATCCACAACAGATTTGCCGGGCCTGCACGGCCCGGTGCTGCTTGCCGGGCGATCAACGCCCGGCGAACGGGCAATCTGCTGCGGATTGCCCTTGTTTGATGCACGTCGGGCGCGCCCATCCCGCGCCCGGCGCGCTCATTGTGGCTCCCCCAAGCAAGTCCTGCGGTGCGCTCGCGCACGGACGTCGGCATGACGAGGTTGTTGCGTGGGCGCAACAACTGTGGGTTTTTGTCCGTCACCAGAGTTTGCCGACCTGATCTCCTGTGTTATCGTCCCTCGCCGTGGCCGCCTCTGCCCCGAGGAAACTACAAGAATGATCAGGCAGCGCACGTTGAAAAACGTGATCCGCGCGACCGGAGTGGGAATCCACACGGGAGAGAAGGTCTACATGACCCTGCGTCCGGCAGCACCGGACAGCGGCATCATCTTCCGCCGCGTCGATTTGCCCGAGCCGGTCGAGCTCAAGGCCTGCTGTGAGTGCGTAGGCGATACCAGCCTGTCGACCACCCTGGTCCGCGAGGGCGTGCGCGTCGCCACCATCGAGCATCTGCTGTCCGCGATGGCGGGTCTGGGCATCGACAATGCCTACGTCGACCTGTCCGCGGCCGAAGTGCCGATCATGGACGGCAGCGCCGGTCCGTTCGTGTTCCTGCTGCAGTCGGCCGGTATCCACGAGCAGGAAAAGGCCAAGCGCTTCATCCGCATCAAGAAATCGATCACCGTGCGGGACGGCGACAAGTGGGCGCGCTTCGATCCCTTCGACGGTTTCAAGGTCGGTTTCTCGATCGATTTCGATCACCCGATCTTCACCACCAAGACCTCGACCGCCGAGATCGACTTCTCGACCACCTCGTTCGTCAAGGAAGTCTCGCGCGCGCGCACCTTCGGCTTCATGCGCGACATCGAGATGCTGCGCGAGCGCAACCTGGTGCTCGGCGGCTCGATGGACAACGCGATCGTGCTCGACGACTACCGCGTGCTCAACGAAGACGGGCTGCGTTACGAAGACGAGTTCGTCAAGCACAAGATCCTCGATGCGATCGGCGACCTGTACCTGCTCGGCCATAGCCTGGTCGGCGCGTTCTACGGCCACAAATCGGGCCACCAGCTGAACAACCGGCTGCTGCGCGCGCTGCTGGCCGACGCCAACGCATGGGAAGAAGTCACCTACAACGACCACAGCACGGCGCCGATCTCCTACGCCCACCCGGCGCAGGCGGTCTGAAAGCCAACCACCCGATCACACGATAAAACGACAGCCGCCAGCACACTCAGGCGGCGACGGCGGAACATCCGCCCGGGGGAATCACGCGGTAGAGGCCAGGGAGGCCAGACGCAGGAAGAGGGCCTTCAGTTCGGGGTCTTCGAGGACGGTGGCAGCTTGCCGGAGATGTTCGGCGGCTGCGCTCGAAAGCGGCTTTTGCGATGCCTGTTCCGGGGGAACGGCTGGTATCGGTGCCACTTTCACGGTGAGTTGGTCGACGGTCGTGCCGGTGAAACGGCTGGCCGCAGCGAGCAGTGCGCCCTGCATGAGGCGAAGGCGTTCTGCGACCGCTGGCGAACTCGCCAGAAAGATGAGGCGCGGTCCTCGAAGGTTGGCCAGGCGGACACGTCCGGCCAACGAGGGGGGGAAGGCGTCACGCAATGCCTGGTCGAGCACCTCGAGGAGTCGGGCGTGCGCGACCAGTCCGGACAGTGTCGGTCCGGCTTTCGTGTCCAGTGGACGCGTGGGTCGATCGGTAGTGGCAGGGCGGCGTTGCATTGGCCAATCAATGAGACCGGACAGCAGGCGAACACGACATGAACATCATAATCGTGGCCAACCGGCTTTCGACGCCCAAAACCATCCGTCTGGGTGACTGGCGTGCGATGGCGGCAACCGGCACGGCGCTCGCAGCCGTTGCCAGCGTGTTGATTGCAGTCGGCGCGTTGTTCGGCGCTACCTTCACCGGGCCGGCCAAGGCCCGTGCGGAAGTCGTGCAGGCGCGCGCGCAGCTCGAGGCGCAGAAGGCGCAACTGGGCGAAGTCGAGCGCGCGGTGGAGCGCGACATGGACGCACTGGCGATCCGGCTCGGCAAGCTGCAGGCCGAATCGATGCGTCTGAATGCGCTGGGCTCGCGGCTGGCCGAGGTCGGCAAGCTCGACGATGGCGAGTTCAATTTCTCCGCCGAGCCCGCTCTCGGCGGCCCGGCCGCCTCGGCACCCGCGGTTTCCCTGAGCATCGCGGAAGTCGACGGCGCGCTGGAGCGCCTCGAAGCGCAATTCGCGCGGCAGTCCGACCAGCTCGGCGTGCTCGAGTCGGTACTGTTCGATCGCGAGATCGACGAAGGCCTGATGCCGGCCGGCATTCCGGTGCGCTCGGGCTACAAGTCCTCGGGCTTCGGCTATCGCGCCGATCCGTTCAGCGGTCGCCCGGAGTTCCACAGCGGCGTCGACTTCAACGGCCCGCGCGGTTCCGAGGTGATCGCGGTGGCCGGCGGCGTGGTCTCGTATGCCGGCAAGAAGCCCGGCTACGGCAACGTGATCGAAATCGACCACGGCAACGGCTACATGACGCGCTACGCGCACAACGACCGCAATGTCCGCGAAGTCGGCGATCCGGTGCGCGCGGGCGAGCTGGTCGCGCGGATGGGCTCGACCGGTCGCGCGACCGGCGTGCACGTGCACTTCGAGGTCTGGCTCAACGGCCGCCTGGTGAACCCGTCGGAGTACATCCGCGCGATTCGCTGACCCTGCGCGGGCTTGAAACGGGGCCGTTCCGGCCCCAATCCGTGAAGGCCACGCAAAAGGCCGCCCCTGGGAGCTGGTACCGAGCCTCCCGAGCCGGCGGCCTTTTGCATTGCAGCGCAAGGTAAACTGGCGCGCTCGCACCCCGCATTCTTTCCGTACCAGGCCCGTCCATGATCAACCGCTTCCTTACCGCCATCTTCGGCAGCCGCAACGAGCGGCTGGTCAACCAGCTACGCAAGATGGTGGCCAAGGTCAACCAGCACGAACCCGCCATGCAGGCCCTCGACGACGACGGCCTCAAGGCCAGGACCGTCGAGTTCCGGGCGCGCCTGGACAACGGCGAAACCCTCGACCAGCTGCTGCCGGAGGCCTTCGCCGCGGTGCGCGAGGCCGCGCGCCGCACGCTGGGCCTGCGCCACTACGACGTGCAGCTGATCGGCGGCATGGTGCTGCACAACGGCAAGATCGCCGAGATGCGCACCGGCGAGGGCAAGACCCTGGTCGCGACCCTGTCGGTGTACCTGAACGCGCTGCCGGCCAAGGGCGTGCACGTGGTCACGGTCAACGACTACCTCGCGCGCCGCGACGCGGCATGGATGGGCCCGGTGTACGCCGCGCTCGGCATGAACGTCGGCGTGGTGGTGCCCGGCATGAAGCCGTCCGACAAGCGCGAGGCTTACGCTGCCGACATCACCTACGGCACCAACAACGAGTTCGGCTTCGACTACCTGCGCGACAACATGGCGCTGTCGAAGGACGAGCGCTACCAGCGCGGGCAGAGCTACGCGATCATCGACGAGGTCGACTCGATCCTGATCGACGAGGCGCGCACGCCGCTGATCATCTCCGGCCCCGCCGAAGACTCGCCGCAGCTCTACCTCAAGCTCAACCGGCTCGTGCCCAAGCTGGTCAAGCAGGCCACCGAAGAAGGCGAGGGCGATTTCTTCGTCGACGAAAAGCAGAAGCAGGTGCACCTGTCGGAAGCCGGCATGGAGCACGCCGAGGCGCTGCTGCGCGGCGACGGCGTGCTCAAGGAAGACGCGAGCCTGTACGACGCGGCCAACCTGATGGTGGTGCATCATTTGAATGCCGCGCTGCGCGCGCACAACCTCTACCAGCGCGACGTCGACTACATCGTGCGCGACGGCGAGGTCATCATCGTCGACGAATTCACCGGCCGCACGCTGGCCGGGCGGCGCTGGTCCGACGGCCTGCACCAGTCGGTCGAGGCGAAGGAAGGCGTGCCGATCCAGCGCGAGAACCAGACGCTCGCGTCGATCACCTTCCAGAACTACTTCCGGATGTACAAGAAGCTCGCCGGCATGACCGGCACGGCCGACACCGAGGCCTACGAGTTCCAGACCATCTACAGCCTCGAGGTGGTGGTCATCCCCACCCATCGGCCGATGGTGCGCGGCGACCACGCCGACCTGGTGTTCCTCAAGCAGCCGATCAAGTACGACGCGGTGATCGAAGACATCCGCGACTGCCATCAGCGCGGCCAGCCGGTACTGGTCGGCACCACCTCGATCGAAACCTCCGAGTTGCTGTCGCGCGAGCTGACCAAGGCGAAGATCGCGCACGAGGTGCTCAACGCCAAGCAGCACGAGCGCGAGGCGCACATCGTCGCCCAGGCCGGTCGTCCGGGTGCGGTCACGATCGCCACCAACATGGCCGGTCGCGGTACCGACATCGTGCTCGGCGGCAATCCCGAGGCCGAGATCGCCGCACTGCCGCCGGAATCCACCGCGGCCGACCACGAACGCGTGCGCGAGGAGTGGAAGCAGCGCCACGCCGCGGTGATCGCAGCCGGCGGCCTGCACATCATCGGTACCGAACGCCACGAGTCGCGGCGCATCGACAACCAGCTGCGCGGCCGCTCCGGCCGCCAGGGCGATCCGGGGTCGAGCCGCTTCTACCTGTCGCTCGAAGACAATCTGATGCGCATCTTCGCGCCCGACTGGGTCACGCGCTGGATGAAGCTGTTCGGCATGAAGGAAGACGAAGCGCTCGAAGACAAGATGGTCACCAAGGTGATCGAGCGCGCGCAGCGCAAGGTCGAGGCGCACAACTTCGACATCCGCAAGAACCTGCTCGAATACGACGACGTCGCCAACGACCAGCGCAAGGTGATCTACGAACAGCGCAACGAGCTGCTCGAAGCCACCGACGTGGCCGAGACCGTGGGCAGCATCCGCAAGGACGTGGTCGAAGCGACCTGCCGCACCTACGTGCCGGCCAACAGCATCGACGAACAGTGGGACCTGCCCGGGCTCGAGCGCGCGGTCGAGACCGACTACGGGATCGCCATCCAGACCCGGCGCTATCTCGAGGCCACCGAGGAGATCGCCGCCGACCAGTTGTGGTCGCGGGTCGGCGACGATGTCGAGCGCCATTTCCGCGAGAAGGAGGCGATGGTCGGCAGCGAGGTGATGCGCGCACTCGAGAAGCACATCATGCTGTCGGTGCTCGATTCGCAGTGGAAGGACCACCTGTCGAGCATGGACTACCTGCGCCAGGGCATCCACCTGCGCGGTTATGCGCAGAAGCAGCCCAAGCAGGAGTTCAAGCGCGAGGCCTTCGAGCTGTTCGAGCAGATGCTCGGCAAGTTCAAGACCGAGATGGTGAACATCCTCGCGCGCGTGCGGATCCGCAGCGAAGAGGAAGTCGCCAGGCTCGAGCAGGAGCAGGCTGAGCGCCAGCAGCGCGCTGCGATGCAGTTCCAGCACGCCGATGCCGGCAATCTCGGTGTCGACGAGGAAGCCGCGCAAGTGCAGGCCGCGCTCGCCGCGGAAGCCGCGATGGGTCCGGTGGTGCGCGATGCGCCGAAGGTGGGGCGGAATGATCCTTGTCCGTGCGGTTCGGGCAAGAAGTTCAAGCAGTGCCACGGGCGCCTGGCCTGAACCGTTGCGGGCGGCGATTCGCTGCCCGCGAGTGCCGGGCATTCGCCGACATCTTCCTGCTTGCCGTGCGTAGCGCGCGCAGCGGATTGCGCCGCTGATGCAGCCGCTGGCCGT
>JANOEA010000197.1:0-10196 GCA_031412975.1 Pseudomonadota bacterium
GAATTACGTGAGCCGGAACGTGCTTGAAGCGCAGGGTTCGGTGCTGACCAACAAGTACGCCGAGGGCTATCCCGGCAAACGCTACTACGGCGGGTGCCAGTTCGTGGATATGGCCGAGACCCTGGCGATCGACCGGGCGAAGCAGCTTTTTTCTGCCTCCTACGCCAACGTGCAGCCCCATTCCGGTTCCCAGGCGAACGCCGCCGTCTACCTGGCGCTCCTGCAACCGGGAGATACCGTCCTCGGCATGAGTCTCGCGCACGGCGGACACCTGACGCACGGCTCGCCGGTCAACTTTTCCGGAAAACTGTTCAGGATCGTTTCCTACGGCGTGGATGTCCAGACCGGGCTGATCAACTACGACGAGGTGGCCCGCCTCGCCCATGAGAACAAACCGCGCATGATCATCGCCGGCTTCTCCGCGTACTCGCGCGTTGTCGACTGGCAGAAATTCCGCGAGATTGCCGACAGCGTCGGTGCGTACCTGTTCGTCGACATGGCCCACGTGGCGGGCCTGGTGGCCGCGGGTGAGTACCCGAACCCGGTGTCCATTGCCGACGTGACGACCACAACGACCCACAAGACACTGCGCGGTCCCCGCGGTGGGTTGATCCTGGCGAGGCCCAACGACGAGATCCACAAGAAGATGAATGCGCTCGTGTTTCCCGGCACCCAGGGCGGCCCGCTGATGCACGTGATCGCGGCCAAGGCGGTGGCGTTCAAGGAAGCGCTGGAACCCGCATTCACCGCCTACCAGCAACAAGTCGTGAAGAACGCGCAGGCGATGGCCGATACGCTCAGTGCGCGCGGCTACCGGATCGTGTCGGGCGGCACCAAAAACCATCTGATGCTGGTCGATTTGATCGGCCGCGACGTGACCGGCAAGGATGCCGAAGCCGCGCTCGGCGAGGCGCACATCACGGTCAACAAGAATTCGGTACCCAACGATCCGCGCTCGCCGTTCGTGACCTCCGGCCTGCGCCTGGGCACCCCTGCGATCACCACCCGCGGCTATCTAGAAGCCGACACGATTGCGCTGGCCGGCTGGATCGCCGACGTGCTCGACGCACCCGCCGATGCGGCCGTGATCGCGCGCGTGCGCGATCTCGTCACCGCCCAATGCCGCCGCTTCCCGGTTTATGGCTGACTCTGTGCACCGGTGGGCCCTGGATCCGGCCAGCGCTACTCGCGCTGGCGTTCGGCGGGCCGCCGCTGTGCGGCGGCAAACCGCGCCGCACGCCTAGCCTCTCATGCACTGCCCCTTCTGCCAGCACGAAGACACCCGGGTGATCGACTCGCGGGTCAGCGAGGACGGGCTGACCGTGCGTCGGCGGCGCGAGTGCGAGGCGTGCAGCGAGCGCTTCAACACCTTCGAGACCGCCGAGCTGAAGCTGCCCGCGATCGTCAAGCACGACGGCCGTCGCGAGGCCTTCGATGAGCGCAAGCTGCGCGGCGGGCTGGAGCGTTCGCTGCAGAAGCGCGTGGTCGCGGCCGACACCATCGACGGCATCGTCGAGCGCATCGTGCGCAAGCTGCGCACCTCGGGCGAACGCGAGCTGGCCGCGCGCCGGGTCGGCGAATGGGTGATGGCCGAGCTCAAGGCGGTCGACCAGGTCGCCTACGTGCGCTTCGCCTCGGTATACCGGCGTTTCGAGGACGTGCAGGCATTCCGCGAGGAAGTCGAGCGGCTCGAGCGCGATATCCCGGTGCTCGAGGGCAAGCAGATGTCGCTGCTGACCGACGAAGAGGCCGAGCCGCGCAAGGGGCGGCGTTAGACGATTCCAGCGCACCGCGCGCGCAGCGTTGCCCCTGGTGTCACGCCATCCACCCGATCGCGGCCGCGCTCGCTCCCGCATCCGACCGCACAGCGACTCCCTGCGAAGGCCCATCCGCCCACCATGCGCATCGAGTTCCTCGCCGATCATCCGCAGCACGCGCTGACGCTGGCGCGCTGGCACCATCGCGAGTGGGGCCCGCTGATGCGCGACTGGTCGCATGACGACGCGCAGCGCGAGCTGACCGGCCACGCGACCCGGCGCATCATTCCGACCACCCTGGTCCTGCTCGACGCCGATGACGCGGTGCTCGGTTCGGTCAGTCTGCTCGACGAGGATGCGAGCCAGTTCCGCGAGTTGTCGCCGTGGCTGGCCAATCTGTTCGTGGCACCCCCCGCGCGCGGACGCGGCCTCGGCGCCGGTCTGGTCGCCGCCGCGCAAGCCCTCGCGCGCGAACTCGGCGTGTCGCGGCTGTACCTGTTCACCCCACGGCACGTGGCGTTCTACCAGCGGCTCGGCTGGCAGCTGCTCGGCGAGCGCCTGCTCGATGCGCAGCCGGTGAGCCTGATGGCGATCGAGCTTGCGCCACTGGATCGCGCCCAGTGAGCGGCTTCACCGCGATCGACCACGCGCACATGGCGCACGCGTTGCGGCTCGCCGAGCAGGGACTGTTCACCACCCATCCGAATCCGCGCGTCGGTTGCGTGCTCGCGCACGGCGAGCTGGTGGTCGGCCGCGGATTCCATCAACGCGCGGGCGAGCCGCACGCCGAAGTGCATGCCTTGCGCGAGGCCGGCGACGCCGCGCGCGGGGCGACCGCATACGTGACGCTCGAGCCCTGCGCCCACCACGGCCGCACGCCGCCATGCGCGGATGCGCTGATCGCTGCCGGCGTGTCGCGGGTGGTGGCAGCGGCCGGCGATCCGTTTCCGGCGGTCGATGGCCAGGGCCTCGCGCGCTTGCGCGAGGCCGGCATCGCCGTCCAGCACGGCCTGCTGGAAGCGCCTGCGCGTGAGCTCAACCGCGGCTTCTTCCGTCGCGTGACCGATGGACGACCGTGGCTGCGCCTGAAGCTCGCGATGAGCCTCGACGGGCGCACCGCGCTGGCCGATGGGCGCAGCCAGTGGATCACCGGACCGGCCGCGCGCGCCGACAACATGCGCTGGCGCGCGCGCAGCGGCGCGCTCATGACCGGCATTGGTACCGTGCTGGCCGACGATCCACGACTGACCGTGCGCTTCGACGACGGCACGCCATTCGTGGCGCCCCTGCGCGTGGTGCTCGACTCGATGCTGCGGATCCCGGCCGGCGCGAAGGTGCTCGATGCGCAGGCACCGAGCCTGGTGGTCTGCGCGCCGGAAGCGGTCGCCGGCCAGCGGCATCTCGATGCCGCGCAAGTGTTGAGCTGCCCGCACCACGCGACCGGGCTCGGCCTTGCGGTGGTGCTCGCGGAACTCGCCCAGCGTGGCATCAACGAGCTGCATGTCGAGGCGGGCGCGACGCTCGCCGGCGCGCTGGTCCACGCCGGGCTGGTCGACGAACTGCTGCTGTATCTGAATCCGAGCCTGATCGGCGACAGTGGCCGTGCGCTGCTGCAGCTGCCGCCGCTGCGTGCGCTCGCCGACCGCAGCCGCTGGCGCCTGCTCGACCAGCAGCTGGTGGGCGAGGACTTGCGGTTGCTGCTGCGGCCGGTCGCCTGAGGTCCCGGCTTCGCGATCATCGCACCCCCTTCGCGTCGCGCCGATGCTGCGGCGATACAATGGCCGATTGAGCCTTCGAGTCGAAGCATGTTCACCGGCATCGTCCAGACCACCGGCAGCATCCACGCCATCGCCCCGCGCGGTGGCGATATCCGGCTTGAAGTCACCGCACCCGGCTTCGGCTTCGACGATGTGCGGATCGGCGACAGCATCTGCGTGAGCGGCGTGTGCCTGACCGTGGTGGACATCACGGGCGAGCGCTTCGCTGCCGACGTGTCGACCGAAACCCTCGCGCGCAGCAGCCTCGGCGCGCGGCGCGTGGGCGATGCGGTGAATCTCGAGAAAGCGCTGCGGCTGTCCGATCGCCTCGGCGGGCATCTGGTCAGCGGCCATGTGGATGGCGTCGGCAGCGTGGTGTCGGTGCAGCCGGATGCGCGTGCGCAGCGCTGGGTGTTCGAAGCGCCCGCGCCGCTGGTCCGCTACATCGCGGAGAAGGGCTCGATCACGATCGACGGCGTGAGCCTGACCGTGAACGGGGTGGCCGGCAACACCTTCGACGTGGCGCTGATCCCGCACACGGTCGCCGTGACCACGTTCCGCGAGCGCGTCGTGGGCGATCGGGTCAACCTCGAGGTCGATTTGCTGGCGCGCTATGTCGAACGCCTGCTCGCGGCGCGCGACGCGGGCCATGCTGCTGCGCAGGACACATGACGGCGATGGCATTCGACACCATTCCCGAACTGCTCGACGAAATCCGCGCCGGCCGCATGGTGGTGGTGCTCGACGACGAGGACCGCGAGAACGAGGGCGATCTGATCATGGCCGCATCGCTGGTGCGGCCGCAGGACATCAACTTCATGGTCCGCGAGGCGCGCGGACTGGTGTGCCTGTCGCTGACCCGCGAGCGCTGCCGCCAGCTCGCGCTGGCGCCGATGGTGGTCGACAACACCTCGCCGCACCACACCAACTTCACGGTGTCGATCGAAGCCGCGCAGGGCGTGACCACCGGGATCAGCGCCTACGACCGCGCGCACACCATTCGCACCGCGGTGCAGCCCGATGCGCGCGCGGCCGACCTGACCCAGCCCGGGCATATCTTTCCGCTGATGGCGAGTCCGGGCGGGGTGCTGATGCGCGCCGGTCACACCGAGGCTGCCAGCGATCTGGCGCTGCTCGCGGGCCTGGAGCCCGCCGGCGTGCTGGTCGAGGTGCTCGACGAGGACGGCAGCATGGCGCGGCGGCCGCAGCTGGAGGTCTTCGCGCGTCGCCATGGCCTGAAGATCGGCACCATCGCGGACCTGATCCGCCATCGCTTCGAGACCGAGAAGACCGTGACCCGTGTGTTCGAGCGCGTGGTCGAGACCGAGTTGGGCGAGTTCCGCCTGCTCGCCTATCGCAGCGCGATCGATCGCGAGCTGCACTTTGCAATGGTTCGCGGTGATCTGGCAGCGACCTCCGCGCCGCTGGTGCGGGTGCACGTCAAGGATGCGCTGACCGATGTGCTGCACCTGACCGGTGCCGGACTGAGCCTGTCGGTGCACCGCGCGCTGGCCGCGATTGCCGAGGCCGGTTGCGGCGTGGTGGTGGTACTTGCCGAGGCCGGCGACGACAGCAGCGCGCTCATCGATCGGCTCGACGGGCCGGCAGCCACCCATGCCGACGCCAAACCCTGGGGCGATTGGCGCCGCAACGGCCTCGGTGCGCAGATCCTGAGTGACCTCGGCCTCGGCCGGATCCGCGTGCTGGGCACGCCGCGCAAGTTCCCGGGCCTCTCGGGCTTCGGGATCGAAGTGGTAGAGTACGTCGCGCCGTAGGGTGTGCAGGCGCGTGGTCCCGGTCCGGGGCGGCGCATCGAAACCCTGCGCGCGATCCACCCCATCGAGCTGCCGGTTTCGATCCGGCGCCCATCGCGCCGGGATTCCGCATGCACATCCGCAAGCACCACCAGACCCGAGCAGGCGCTGCGCGACCGAATGCCGAGCGGCATGGCGTGCTGCAGCTGCAGGTTGCCGAAGTGCCGGATGCGCGGGTCGCGGTGATCGCCTCGACCTACAACGGCACAATCGTCGAGCGCCTCGTCGACGGTGCACTGGGCGCGCTGACCGCCCACGGGATCGATCCGGCCAACATCCTGTTCGTGCAGGTGCCCGGCGCGTGGGAGCTACCGCAAGCCGCGCAGCGCATCGCGGCCGCGGGCAACTGGCAGGCGATCGTCGCGCTGGGCTGCGTGATCCGTGGCGAGACCTCGCACTACGAGGTGATCGTCAACGAGTCCGCGCGCGGACTGATGCAGGTCGCGCTGGATCGCGGGATTCCGGTCGCCAACGGCGTGCTGGCGTGCCACGACGAGGAGCAGGCGCTCGCGCGCGCGGGCGGCAGCGAGGGCAACAAGGGCGCCGAAGCGGCAGAGGCCGTGCTCGAGATGCTCGGCATGCTGCGCGCCGCGGCGGTCTGAGGACACGACCATGGGCGCGCCAAGACAGGGTAGATCGGGTGTCGACCTCGCTGCGCGTTCGCGCGCGCGGCGCCGCGCATTGCAGGCCGTGTATGCATGGCAGGTCTCGGCCACGCCGATGGTGCGGGTGGTCGCGCAGTTCGAGCACGAGCAGGAAATGGAGATCGCCGACATCGAGTACTTCCGCGACCTGGTGATCGGCGTCGAGCGCGAACGCGCCGCGATCGACACCCGGCTGCGCGATTTCCTCGACCGCGAAGTCGACGAGGTGGATCCGATCGAACGTGCGGTGCTGCGGATCGCCGCATTCGAGCTGCTGCACCGGCTCGACGTGCCGTACCGCGTGGTGCTCAACGAGGCGATCGAGGTCAGCAAGCGCTTCGGCAGCGAAAACGGCCACACCTACGTCAACAGCGTGCTCGACAACGCGTCCGCGCAGTGGCGTGCGGACGAGTACCGCCGCTGAGCGGTTCCGCACACCGCAATGCCAGCGACGGCATCCCGCCGCAGGTACGATGATGCGGTGTCCCGCGCGCTTCCCGGCGGCGCGGGACCGGCGGAGCGTGCAATGGCAACCGGTGAGTTCGATTGGATCGACAGGCTGCGTCGCACCACCACGCGCAACCGTCGCGGCGTGCTGCTCGGCATCGGCGACGATGCAGCGCTGCTGCGATTGCCCGCGGGCCATGATCTGGTGGCCTGCGTCGATACGCTGGTCGCCGGCGTGCACTTTCCATCGACAACCGATCCGGCGGCGATCGGCTGGAAGGCACTGGCGGTGAACCTGTCCGACCTGGCCGCGATGGGCGCGACGCCGCAGTGGATCACGCTCGCATTGACGGTGCCGCAGCTGGATCGCGAGTGGCTCGCGGGCTTCATGCGCGGCATGCAGCGCCTTGCCCGTCGCCACGCGGTGGCGCTGGTCGGCGGCGATACCACCCGCGGGCCGCTGTCGATCACGGTGCAGACGTTGGGCAGCGTGCCGCGCGGCAAGGCGCTGCGGCGCGACGGCGCGCGAGTCGGCGACCTGATCTATGTGTCCGGGTGCCTCGGCGACGCGGCGGCCGGACTCGCGATCGTGCAATCGAAGCTGCAGGCATCGAGCGAGCGCGACGCGCGCATGCTGCGCACTCGCCTCGACCGCCCCGCACCGCGGATCGCCCTGGGTCTGGCGCTGCGCGGTATCGCCACCGCCTGCATCGATGTTTCGGATGGCCTCGCGCAGGACCTCGGCCACGTGCTGCGCGCGAGCGGCGTCGGCGCACGCATCGAAGCCGCGCGGCTGCCCGCTTCGCCCGCGTTGCGCCGCACGCTGCCGGCACCCGCGGCGCGCGCGCAGCTTGCGCTGGCCGGCGGCGACGACTATGAACTGTGCTTCAGCGTGCCACCGCGGCGCGCAGCGCGCGTCGCGGCGATCGCCGCACGACTGCGCCTGCGCCTGGCCTGCATCGGCAGCGTGCTGGCGCGCCGCGGGCTGCGGGTGGATGACGCCGATGGCATGCGCATGCGACTGTCGCGCACCGGCTTCGACCACTTCGCCTGAACCTGCATGCGACTGACCCCAACCCAACGCCGCGCGCTGCTGTCGCATCCGGCCGGCTGGATCGCCAGCGGCTTCGGATCCGGCTTGTCGCCGTTCGCGCCGGGCACCATGGGCAGCCTGGTGGCCTTGCCGCTGTTCGTGCTGATGCAGCAGGCGCATCCGCTGTTGCCGTGGCTGGGCATCTTCGGCGGGTTCGTACTCGGCGTGTGGGCCGCCGGCTGGGTGATCCGCGCGATCAGCGTCGAGGATCCGGGCGTGGTGGTGATCGACGAGTTCGTCGGCCAGTGGCTGACCCTCGCGATGCTCGACGCCTTCATCCGCTGGGGCGCCGATTCCAGTCAGCCGCCGTCGACGTTCGCAGTGCTGCTGGTCGGCTTCGTGCTGTTCCGGTTGTGCGACATCCTCAAGCCATGGCCCGCGAGCTGGGCCGATCGCAAGCTGCACGGCGGCTTCGGCAGCATGCTCGATGATGCGCTCGCGGGCCTGTGGGCGGGAGGCCTGGGGATCCTCGCGCTGTGGCTGTTGTCGCGCTGAAGCGTTGCGTTCGGGTGGCAGGGGGCGCTACCGGCTGGCATCGCGGACCATCCAGTCACGCGGCTGGAGCGTGCCTCAATCCGCGCTGCCGCCGTACAGCGCGTTGCGCGGCGCGCCGCTGATCGTCGCGGCCAGCTTTGCGGCACGACCCGGCGGCAGTTCCTTCGACAGCAGGGCGTAGATCCGCATGCCTTCGCGCAGGCGCGCGGCATCCGCGTCCTCGCCGGCGCCCTCGACGACCAGCACGATCTCGCCGAGCTGCTGCTCGGGGTCGGCACCGACCCGTGCGGCGAGTTCGCCGAGCGTCGATGGCAGCACCGTCTCGTGCAGCTTGGTCAGCTCGCGGCACAGCGTCGCGCGGCGCCCGTTGCCGAACGCGGCCACCGCGTCGGCCAGGCATTCGGCGATCCGGTGTCGCGATTCGTAGAACACCAGGCTGCGGGTCTCGCCGGCCAGTGCAGTCAATCGCTCGCATCGCGCGGTTTGTTTGGACGGCAGGAATCCCTCGAACACGAAGCGGTCGCTGGGCAGGCCCGCGACGCTGAGTGCCGCGATCGCCGCACACGGACCCGGCACCGTACTCACCACGATGCCGGCCGCATGCGCCGCGGCGACCAGCCGATAGCCCGGATCGCTGATCAGCGGGGTGCCGGCATCGCTGATCAGCGCCAATCGCTCGCCTGCGCGCATGCGTTCGACCAGCCGCGGCGCCAGCTCGCGCTCGTTGTGTTCGTGGTAGGCCAGCACCGGCGTGCTGATACCGAAACGCGACAGCAGGGTCGACGAATGGCGGGTGTCCTCGCAGGCGATCGCATGCGCCGCGCGCAAGGCCGCGATCGCGCGTGGCGCGAAATCGTCGAGATTGCCGATCGGGGTGGCGACGATGGTCAAGCCAGCGGGGCCTGCCTGCATGATGGCGATCCTGTGTCGGTGGAGGTGCAACGGCGGTGCGCTTCGGCGGCGGGGCGGTTGCGATTGCTGCGACAAGCCTCGCCTCGCCGGTATGATCTTAGCTCCCGCCGCGAGCCATGCCGCCCATGTCCGTGTTTGTGCGTCTTTCCGTGTGGTTGCTGTTGTTGCTGCTCGCCGGTTGCGCGAGCAGCGGTCCGACCGTCACCGTGGTTGACGACGGGCAGGCGCGCGCACTGGCAGGCCAAGGCGAGTTCCGCGCAGCGGCAGCCGAATACGAACGCCTCGCAAGGGCCAATCGCGGCGCACGCGATCGCCTGCTGCTGGATGCCGCGGAAAGCCTGCGCGAGGACGGCGACTTCGAGGGCGTGGGCCGGCTTGCGAGCGAGATCCGCCGCAAGCGCATCGATGCGCGCGATGCCGCGCGGCTGGACCTGCTGCTGGCCGAACTGGCGTTGTCGAAGGGCGATGCGGAACGTGCGCTGTCGCTGGCGACCCTGCCCGGCGCGCAGTTGTCGCCGCCGGTGGCCGAACGCGCCGCCGAGGTGCGTGCGCGCGCACTCGATCTGCTGGGCCGGCCGATGGACGCGGTCAGCGAGCGGGTGGGTCTGCTCGCGCAGATCGACGCCAGCCAGCGGGCCGGACTCGAGAGCGACATCCTCGACTCGCTGGCCGCGCTCGACGTCGCCCAGCTTTCAGCGGCGCTCGGCAAATTCGAGGCGGCCGATCCACGACGGCCGTGGCTCGAACGCGCGCTGCGCCTGAAGGGTGCCGCGCCCTCGCGGGTGATACCGCGTCCCACGCGCCAGGTCGGCACCATGCTGCCGGGCCGCAGCAGCAGCAGCGAATGGCGGCTCGAGGGCTACGCGACCACCCCGCAGGTAGCCCTGCTGCTGCCGCTCAGCGGGTCGCTGGCCGCGGCCGGTGCCGCGATCCGCGATGGCTTCCTGGCAGCCTATTTCGCCGATACCCAGCAGCGCCCGCTGGTGCGCGTCTACGATGTCGGTGAAAGCGCCGAGGCGGCCGTCGAGGCCTACGCGAACGCTGCGTCCGAAGGTGCGACCCGCGCAGTCGGCCCGCTGGCGCGCGAACAGGTGGCTGCGGTGCTCGCGGTGGCCGATCCGCAGGTGCCGGTGCTGGCGCTGAACCATCCCGACAGCGGCGCGGTGCCGCCTGCGGGCAGCCAGCAGTTCGCGCTGGCACCCGATGACGAAGCCGCACTCGCGGCCGAGTACGCGTTCACGCGCGGGCTGCGCCGGGTGGCGGTGATTGGTGCCGGA
>JANOEA010000198.1:0-5772 GCA_031412975.1 Pseudomonadota bacterium
GTGCCGAAGGCGCGAACCATCTTGCTGTCCGGCGCGTCCCAGTAGTCGGCCGCGGTCGGCACGATCTTGAGCAGCGCGAGCGTCGGCGAGTCGGGACCGTCAGGAAACCACGGGCGCGCAAACGCAGTCCACAGGCGCACGACCCGCAGTCGATCGGTAACGATCTCCCCGTGTCCCGACAGCGAAACATAGGTTCCGCGTGCGAGGTCGGCGAAGCCAAGGTTGATGGTCTGCAGTTCTTGGACCTTGGTCGAGCGGGTGTCGGTGAAGAACCACAGCGCGCCATCCGCGTCCATCTCCAGCACCGCCATCGGGCGGCTGGCCAGGGCTCCGCTGGGTTCCTGCGTGGTGAGCATCGCGATCGGGAATTTTTCGATCAGCCTGGCGATGTGGTCGAGCTCGGCGCTGGTCTGGATCATCGTGTTCATCGGGGAATCCTGCCTTTGGGTGAGGACGAAATGGCTCAACGGTGCGGGCGCGGGTGCCAGGGGCCAGCGCATTGCGGTCGATGCTTGTCTGATTGGCTCGAGGTCGATCGCGGATCACTGGCGCGCGAGTACGACTCGGGTCGAGGCGTTGGCGCGCCGGTCAATATGTCCAGTGCGGGGCCGGGCGCGACAACGGCGTATCCGGCCACGCGGGCAGCGCCAGTTCCCGAGTCGGCTCCGCGATCACGGTAAGCGCCCGCGGCGGACGACGCGCGTTGTGGACGGCATCCGCAGCGGGTCGCTTTCCCACTTGATCGTCAGTAAACCGCCTGCGCGGCCGCACCTTCGCGAAAGTCGGCGCTGGGAAAACGGGCGATCGCCCCGCCGGGATCGCGCGGGGCAGTTCGAACTTCCGATCGCGATCGGCGCCAGCGTCGCGCTGGTGGTTCAGCGTTTCGATGACACGCACCCGCGGTGTACCGCGATACCACCGGGAACCGGCCCAATCAGCGGGTTTGGGCGCCGCGGAATGCACTCACGATCGCGAGCAGCACGACAGCCCCGACCAGCGAAACCAGCAATCCTGCAAGACTGAAGTTGTTCTGGTTGATGGTGCCCACGCCGACCAGCGGCGAGAGGAACCAGCCGGCGAGCAATGCGCCGATCACGCCGACCACGATGTTGAGGAAAATTCCCTGTTGGCCGTTCGTCTTCATCAGCATGCTCGCAACCCAACCGATGACGCCGCCGATGATCAACCAGATGATGAGATTCATGATGTGCGCTCCAGATCCGCAAAGTCGCTCCGGGCGTCGTGCCTGGTTTACGAGGGTTCACTTTCACTGAATTCGCCGGCGACTTCTGTACGGCTGCGAACACTGGGCCGCCCCGATGCCATCGCGCGGTGTGCGGGACGTGTTCAGCGGCTCGCTAGCTTTCGAAGTGCATGCCTTCGAAACCCTCGAAGCTGCGCAGGCGCTGGTTGACCTGCGCGACGGCATGCCAACTCCAGGCGGCGACAGCGCCCGCCACGATTACTGCGAGGCCTGCGATCAGGATTGCGGTAGTCAACATGGGAATCCTCGGAAACAGTTGCAGGATGGTGTCCGCCGCCCACGTCTCCCGGAGCATCGTGATGGCATTGGTCGATGTGGCGCTGCCGTTACGCGGCGCACTGGATTTGCTGGTAGCGATGGAGGCTCCTTGGGATCGTTGAGGGGACGCGACGCGTGGTGGCCACGCGACGATCACGTGCCGGATCCGCCTGGACGATTGGCGATGTCGCAGCGGATGGAGGCGCTGCAATCGCCGCCACCAGGCAGCCAGTTCGACCGGCGCAGGCTAGGCGGGCGTCGAATCGGGGTCTGTGCGCTTGCGAACCCTCGGCGGTCCGCGGCCTTTCGCAGGCGCCGGCTCAGCGCCTGGCGGTGAGGATGATCGCGACGCCGACCAGGATGATCGCCGCGGCCATCACTTCGTGGACGCTCAGGCGCTCGCCCGCGAACAGCACGCCGATCGCGATCGCGATCGGCGGGTTGACGTAGGCGTAGCTGGTGGCGAGCGCCGGGCGCACGGTCTGCAGCAGATACACGTAGGCGGTGAAGCCGATCAGCGAGCCGAACACCGCGAGGTAGGCGATCACGCCGATGCCGCTGGCGGTAAAGCGCGTCGGCCATGCTTCGCCCGCGCCGAGCGACATCAGGGTCAGCACCGCGCCGCCGGCGAGCATCTGCACGGCGGTGCTCATCCACACGTTGGGCAGGTCGCGGCCGCGGCTCCACACCGAGCCGAACGCCCACAGGATCGGCGCGGCGATCAGCGCCGCCGCGCCCAGCGGACTGGCGCGGAATTCCGCGCCGGTGTTGAGGAACACGATGCCGGCGAAGCCGATCAGCAAGCCCAGCGCATCGCGCCGCGACGGCCAGCGGCCGTAGCCGGCGGCGAACATCGCGGCGAACAGCGGCATGCTCGCGACTGCCACCGCGGCCAGCCCGGAGGACACGCTCTGCTGGGCGTAACACACGAAGCCGTTGCCACCGCCGAGCAGCAGGATGCCCATGAAGCCGCTGTTGCGCGCCTGCGCCGCGGTCGGCAGCGCCACGCCGCGCCAGCGCAGGAATCCGAACAGCGCGAGCCCTGCGCACCAGAAGCGGATCGACGACATCGCGAACGGCGGCATCGATTCGAGCCCGATCTTGATCGCGAAGTAGGTCGAACCCCAGATCAGGTACACCGCGATCAACGCGGCGACGATCAGCAGGCGATCGCGCGGGCTGCGAATCGCGGTGGCGGTATCTGGCATGGGATCCCTGGGACGGCGGGCCGAGCATTGTAGTGGTGTGCTGCAGCGCATGCTGGCAGGCCTTCGTCGCGACCTGCCGCAGCGTGGCGTTGAAGCAAGGTGTTGGGGTGTACGCAGCCGCGGGTCGCGACGACCCGCGCTACCTCGCTTCCCGCTCAAGGATCGCGCGCTTGTTCGGCAGGCCCCAGCGGTAGCCGCCGAGCGATCCGTCCTCGCGGATCACGCGGTGGCAGGGCACCACCAGTGCGAGGCGATTCGACGCGCACGCGCTGGCGACCGCGCGCACCGCGCGCGGCTTGCCGATCGCCTGCGCGATCTGCGAATAGCTGCGCGTCTGCCCGCGCGGGATCCGCATCAGCTCTTCCCACACTCGCCACTGGAACGCGGTGGCGCGCAGGTCCGCAGGCACCGCCGGCGGCTGCCCATGCACCGGTGCGAGGCCCAGCATCGCGGACACGCGGTCGGTCACTGCCGCGATCCACTCGTGTGCGCCGTCGTCGACGCGTTCGAGCTGCGCTTGCGGGAATTCCCGCTGCAGTTCCTCCACCAGCGCTGCTGCGGCGCTGCCGAGCGTGACCGCGCACAGACCGCGTTCGGTAGTGGCCACCAGTAACTGACCCACCGGCGTGGGCACGATCGTGTAGCGGATCGCCACGCCCGCGCCGCCGCGTCGGTAGGTGCCCGGGGTCATTCCGAAACGCCGCGCGGTGTCCTCATAGACCCGCGACGGCGAACCGAAGCCCGCGCGGTAGACCGCATCGGTCACCTCGTCGCCTTCGCGCAGTGCGCGCTTGAACTGCGCCAGCCGCAGGCTGTGCGCGTACTCGCGCGGGCTCATGCCATGGCGCGCGCGGAACACGCGGGTCAGCTGCGAGGGACTCAGGCCGCACCGCCGCGCGAGTTCGGCCAGGGTCGGTGCGGCATCGGGCGCGGCATCGATCGCCGCGCGGGCCTTCTCAATCGGGTCAGGTGTGGCGGACGCGTGCATCGGGGTGCTCCATTGATCGACCCCGGAAAAAATAACGCCCGCTCGAGGCGGGCGCTATCCGAACTTTGCGCCGCGCGCGGTCAGAGTGTCTGCACCAGCGGCTTTGCGCCGCGGACATTGCCGCCGACGACGCGGTACTCGCCTTCGATCACGGTCGCACGCACGTCGGCACGGCGGATGGAAGGCGTATTGCCGCGCGCGAGCGTCAGCACGCCATGTACGACTGCACCGATCGCCAGAACGCCCAGCGCGATCACCGCGCCGACCATGGCCAGGCCGATCACCGCGAACAGCCCGACGAACAGCAGCGCACCGCGCAGGATGCGGCGGGGGCGGAAGCTCGCGGTGCGGAAATGGATGGTCATGGGTATGCGGGCGGGACGGTCGGGTGAACTAGAATGGGAGCCTGCGGCGTGTAATGCAAGTGCCACGAATCTGTGAGTCCAGGTTGTGAGAAAAGTGTTATGCAAGCTTGAAGAAATCGTTGACGGAGGCGCTTTCGGCACCGAAGTTCCGTCGTCGACCGGCGGGTTTTCGGTGCTGATGACGCGTGTCGGCGACAGCGTGCACGCATTCCACAACGAGTGTCCGCACGCAGCGCGCCGGCTCGACTGGGCACCCGGCAAGTTCCTGGTCGAAGGTCGGTTGCTGATCTGCGCCGCGCATGGTGCGAGTTTCGCGCTCGACAGCGGCGAGTGCGTCGGTGGCCCGAGCCGCGGTGCGGGGCTCAAGCGGATCGCGGTACAGGTGATCGATGGCGAGGTGGTGCTGGGCTGAGGCGCCGAACCGCTGGCGTCGCATCGACTAGAATGCGGCATGGACATCTGGCTCAACGGCGACCAGCGGCGCTTCGATGAACCGCTGAGCATCAGCGCGCTGCTCGACCAGGCCGGCTATGCGCAGCGGCGGGTGGCGGTCGAGGTCAACCAGCAGATCGTGCCGAAGTCGCGCCATCCGGAGCATCTGCTGGCGCCCGGCGATCGCGTCGAGATCGTGCACGCGCTGGGCGGCGGCTAGACTTGCTCGATTCCCCTGCGCCGCGGATGACCATGACACGCATCACGCCACCCTGGGCCGGCCCGTATTCGCCCGAGGCCGATCCGCTGATCATCGCCGGCAAGTCCTACCGATCGCGGCTGCTCACCGGCACCGGCAAGTTCGCCGATCTGGACGAGACGCGCCGCGCCACCGAGGCGGCCGGCGCACAGATCGTGACGGTCGCGATCCGCCGCACCAACATCGGCCAGGATGCATCGCAGCCGAACCTGCTCGACGTGCTGCCGCCATCGATCTACACGATCCTGCCCAATACCGCGGGTTGCTACAGCGCCGACGATGCGGTGCGCACCTGCCGCCTCGCGCGCGAGTTGCTCGACGGCCACCCGTTGACCAAGCTCGAGGTGCTCGGCGATCCGCGTACGCTGTACCCGAACATGCCCGAGACCCTGAAGGCCGCCGAGGTGCTGGTGCGCGATGGCTTCGAGGTGATGGTGTACTGCACCGATGATCCGATCCAGTGCAAGCTTCTGGAAGAGATCGGCTGCGTCGCGGTGATGCCGCTGGCAGCGCCGATCGGCTCGGGCCTCGGGATCCAGAACCGCTGGAGCCTGATCGAGATCGTGGAACAGGCGAGGGTGCCGATCCTGGTCGATGCCGGCGTCGGTACCGCCTCGGATGCGGCGATCGCGATGGAACTCGGCTGTGATGGCGTGCTGATGAATACCGCGATCGCTGCGGCGAAGAATCCGGTGCTGATGGCCAGCGCGATGCGCAAGGCGATCGAGGCGGGCCGCGAGGCGTATCTGGCCGGGCGCATTCCGCGCAAGCGGCATGCATCGGCATCGAGTCCGATCGACGGCACGATCGGTTGAGTTCCTTCGACTCCGGCGCTGCGCGCCTGCGCTCAGGAGGGCCCTTCGACTCCGGCGCTGCGCGCCTGCGCTCAGCAACTGTCTTGGAATTCGACCATGCTTTCCCCGTCAGATTCCCGGTAATGCGGCCGTGTTCTCGCGCTGTTGCAGCTCGTCGCGGTAGCGCGCGTTGAGGATCACCAG
>JANOEA010000199.1:0-4692 GCA_031412975.1 Pseudomonadota bacterium
GTGCCGCAAGCGGTGAGTGGTGAGTGGTGAGTGGTGAGTGGTGAGTGGTGAGTGGTGAGTGGTGAGTGGTGAGTGGTGAGTGGTGAGTGGTGAGAGCGTCGCAGGAAGCGCGAGATACGAGTGCCTATGTGCTCGAGGGAATCCCCTCTCCCCTCGTGGGAGAGGGGCAGGGGAGAGGGGGACGCGGTGCCTCGCGAGCCGGCCCCCTCATCCGGCCTTCGGCCACCTTCTCCCACAAGGGGAGAAGGAACGCTGGAGCAACGCCGAGCCGTTTTGATGCATGCGGCGACAGAGGAGTCGGCTGGCGCATCTTCGTTGTCGCCAACGACGAGCGAACCGCGCAACGTGCGCCGCAGCCACGGTCATCCACCCTCGGATTGCCACTCACTACTTACCACTCACCACGCACCGGAAAGCTCCCGCTATGCCCCCAGAAACGTTGTCTCACTTCACCCGCATCCCCGGTTCGGCTCCCGCATCCGGCGCGAGCAGGAACGGTCCGCCGCGTTCGTCGCTGGCGGCCAGCACCATGCCTTCGCTGAGGCCGAAGCGCATCTTGCGCGGCGCGAGGTTGGCGACCATCACCGTGAGCCGGCCGACCAGGGTCGCCGGATCATAGGCGCTCTTGATCCCGGCGAAGACCTGGCGCTGCTCGGAGCCGAGGTCGAGTTTGAGGCGCAGCAACTTGTCGGCTTCGGGCACGGCCTCGGCTTCGATGATGCGCGCGATGCGCAGGTCGATCTTGCCGAAGTCCTCGATGCCGATCACGGACCCTGCACCCGCGCTCGCGGTCTCGCTCGATGCCGCCATTTTTGCCGCTCCACGTTTCGAACTCGATTTGGCCGGCGGATCGACGCCATTGGCCGCGTTTTCCACCGGCGCGGACGTAGCGCCCGTGGTTGTGCCGGTGCCCAGGGTTTCCCGATTGGCGTCCAGCAATGCCTCGATCTGCTTCGGGTCGACGCGCTTCGCCAGATGCTTGAACGGCAGGATCGTCACGCCCAGCAGCGGCGTTTCAACCGACTCGAAGGCAGATGCTTCGAAGTCGAGGAACTTCTTCGCTTGCGCGGTCAGGCTCGGCAGGATCGGCGCCAGATACACCGCCAGCGCACGGAATGCGTTCAGCGCCTGCGTACACACCAGCTGCAGCTCGTCGTCGCGGCTGCGGTCCTTGGCGATCACCCACGGCGCCATCGCCGCGATGTATTCGTTGGTCTGGTCGGCCAGTCCCATCACTGTCGTGAGTACCTGCCCGAAGCGCCGCGATGCGTACAGTTCGACGATCTGCGCGCGCGCCTCCCGCAGCCGACGATAGTCATCGGGACGATGCAGCGCCTGAGCGAGCCGACCGCCGCAGTGCGAATGGATGAACCCCGCGCAGCGACTGGCGATATTGACGAACTTGCCGACGATGTCGGAGTTGACCCGCGCGACGAAGTCGCTGAGGTTGAGGTCCACGTCCTCCACGCCGCCAGAGGACTTCACCGCGAAGTAGTAGCGCAGGTAGTCGCCGTCGATGCCCTGGTCGAGCACCGAACGCGCGCTGATGAAGGTGCCGCGCGACTTCGACATCTTGGCGCCGTCCACGGTCAGGTAGCCGTTGACGTGCAGCGCGCTCGGTACGCGGTGGCCGGATCCGGCGAGCACCGCGGGCCAGAACAGACCGTGGAAGTTCACGATGTCCTTGCCGATGAAGTGGTGCATCGCGGTGCCCGCGCGCGCTGCCGCTTCGGCTTCGACGAAATCCTCGAAGCGCAGGCCGTGCAGCTTGTGTGGCGACTTCGCGGCGTAGTCCTCGAAACTCGACAGATAGCCGATCGGTGCATCCAGCCAGACGTACAGGTATTTGCCCGCCACGCCCGGGATCTCGAAACCGAAATACGGTGCATCGCGCGAGATGTCCCAGTCGCGCAGCTCGCCACCCATCCATTCGCCGAGTTTCGCGCGCACGCCGGGTACCGCGAAGGCCGGATCGGCCAGCAGCGTTTCGAGCACCTGGCGGAAGTTGGCGAGGCGGAAGAAGTAGTGCTCCGATTCGCGCAGCTCCGGCGTCGCGCCCGACACCACCGATTGCGGATTCTTCAGGTCGGTCGGCGCGTAGGCCGCGCCGCAGACCTCGCAGTTGTCGCCGTACTGGTCGGCCGAGCCGCAGTTGGGGCACTCGCCCTTGACGTAGCGATCGGGCAGGAACATCTGCTTGAGCGGGTCGTAGAGCTGGCTGATCGAACGCCGCGCGATGTGCCCGCCGGCATCGAGCGCGCGGTAGATTTTCCAGGTCAGCGCGCGGTTGCTGTCCGAATGGGTCGAGCCGTAATGGTCGAAGTCCACCCCGAACGCGGCGAAGTCGCGCTCGTGCGAGGCCTGGATGTCGGCGATGAACGCCTCCGGCGTGACGCCGGCCTTTTCCGCCGCGAGCATGATCGGCGTGCCATGGGTGTCGTCGGCGCAGACGAAGTGCACCGTGTGGCCGGCCATGCGCATCGCGCGCACCCAGATGTCGCCCTGGATGTAGCCCACCAGGTGGCCGATGTGCAGGTGCCCGTTGGCATAGGGCAGGGCACACGAGACCAGGATGTGTTGCGGGTGGCTCATCGAACGGCATTGCCCGGGACGGACGCGGATTATCGCATGGGCGGGTCGGCCGCCGAACCGGCGGACGCGCGGGGACGCTACAATCGCGGGCTGATCAGGAGATTTCTTGCCATGAGTGAAGCCATCAAGGAACGCGTGCGGTCGCTGCTGTCCGCGGTGATCGATCCGCACAACGACCGCGACCTGGTCAGCGAAGGCGCGGTGAAGGGCATCGGCATCGACGGCGATCGGGTCTCGGTCGACCTGATGCTGGGCTACCCGGCCTTGGGCTGGCAGGCCGAACTGGCCAGCATCGCCAAGGCCGCACTCGAAGCCGATCCGGGCATTTCCTCGGCCACGGTCAGCGTCGGTTTCCGGGTGGTCGCGCTCAAGGTGCAGAACAACCTTTCGCCGCTGCCGAACGTGAAGAACATCATCGCGGTTGCTTCCGGCAAGGGTGGTGTGGGCAAGTCGACGACCGCGGTGAACCTCGCGCTGGCGCTGGTCGCCGAAGGCGCGCAGGTCGGCATCCTCGACGCCGATATCTACGGGCCGAGCCAGCCGCGCATGCTGGGAGTCTCGGGCCGCCCCGACACCACCGACGGCAAGCGCATCCAGCCCAAGCTCGCGTGGGGCCTGCAGGTGATGTCGATCGGGTTCCTGATCGACGAGGACACGCCGATGATCTGGCGCGGTCCGATGGTGACCCAGGCGCTGCAGCAGTTGCTCAACGAAACCAACTGGGTCGACCTCGATTACCTCGTGATCGACCTGCCGCCGGGCACCGGCGACATCCAGCTCACGCTGTGCCAGCGGGTGCCGGTGTCCGGCGCGGTGATCGTGACCACCCCGCAGGACATCGCCCTGCTCGACGCGCGCAAGGGCCTGAAGATGTTCGAGAAGGTCGAGGTGCCGGTGCTCGGCATCGTGGAGAACATGAGCACCCACATCTGTTCGCAGTGCGGGCACGAGGAGCACATCTTCGGGGCCGGCGGTGGCGCCAGCATGTCTGCGCAGTACGGGGTGCCGCTGCTGGGCTCGCTGCCGCTGGACATCCGGATCCGCGAGGAGGTCGACAACGGCCGTCCCACGGTCGCCGTGGCGCCCGATTCGGCGATCGCGAAGGCCTATCGTGGCATCGCGCGGCAGACCGCGGCGCGACTCGCGGTACAGGCGCGCAACAAGTCGATCGGCTTCCCGAACATCGTGATCCAGAACACCTGAGGCTGCGATTGCGCGGGCACGCCGGTGCGTCGCGCCACGGCCGCAGTCCGCCGTAGAATCCTCCGTTCACCACCGGAACCTCCACCGATGTCCATCAAGTCCGACCTCTGGATCCGCCGCATGGCGGAGTCCCATCGCATGATCGAGCCCTTCGAGCCCGGCCAGGTTCGCCAGAATGCGAACGGCGGCAAGCTGATCAGCTACGGCACCTCCAGCTACGGCTACGACGTGCGCTGCGCGGGCGAGTTCAAGATCTTCACCAACATCAACTCCACCATCGTCGATCCGAAGCATTTCGACGCCGGTAGCTTCGTCGACGTGAATGCCGACGTGTGCATCATCCCGCCGAATTCCTTCGCGCTCGCGCGCACGGTGGAGTATTTCCGCATCCCGCGCAGCACGCTGGTGGTGTGCCTGGGCAAGAGCACCTATGCGCGCTGCGGGATCATCGTCAACGTCACCCCGCTGGAACCCGAATGGGAAGGCCATGTGACGCTGGAGTTCTCCAACACCACGCCGCTGCCAGCGCGCATCTACGCCAACGAGGGCGTCGCGCAGATGCTGTTCTTCGAGTCCGACGAGGTCTGCGAGACCTCGTACAAGGATCGCGGCGGCAAGTACCAGGGACAGCGTGGCGTCACCTTGCCGAAGGCCTGATCCTCAGCCCGGCAGCAGCGCGCCTCGCAGTTGGGCGATACGCGCCTCGCGCTGCGTGATCGGATAGGGCTCGGCCGGCGGGAATCCCCACACCGGCTGCGGCCAGCGCGCATCGTGGCGGTAGCGCGCGACCAGGTGCAGGTGGAACTGCGGCACCACGTTGCCGAGTGCAGCGATGTTGAGCTTGTGCGGCTGGTAGAGCTGCTGCAGCGCGAGTGCGCACTGGCGCGCCTCGCTGCT
>JANOEA010000200.1:0-5927 GCA_031412975.1 Pseudomonadota bacterium
CTCCCCGATGATCGATTTCTGTGCCGGCATCACGCCGTTGCGGCCGTTGCGGATGCCTTCGCTGATGGTGGCCAGGTCGCCGCCGTAGAGCCAATTGCCATCGGTGAGGTTGGGCGCGCCCAATGCGGGATTGCCCTTGCCCTCGGGACCGTGGCAGGCGACGCAGATCGTCATGTAGCGCGCCTTGCCTGCTTCCGCGAGTGCGGCATCCACCGGCTGCCCGGACAGGCCCAGCACGAAGTTCGCCGTTTCGGTGATGCCCTGTTCGCCGAGCACAGCACCCCATGCGGGCATCGCTGCCTGGCGCCCGGCCACGATGCTGGCCAGCACGGTGTCCGGCTCGCCGCCCCAGATCCATTCGTTGTCGGTCAGGTTCGGAAAACCGCGCGCACCGCGCGCATCCGAGCCGTGGCATTGCGCGCAGTTGTTGGCGAACACCGAGCGGCCGAGGGCCACCGCCTCGGGGTTGGAGGCCAACTCGGCGACCGGCACACCGTCGAAGCGGGCGAACAATGCGCGCAGTTTCGCCTCCGCGGCCGCCGCGTCGGCGGCGTGCTGCGCGCTGCTGCTCCAGCCGCGGGTTCCCGAAAAGGCGCCCAGGCCCGGGAACACCACCAGATAGCCCAGTCCGAACACGATGCTGAGGTAGAACAGGTTCAACCACCACTTCGGCAGCGGCTTGTTGTATTCGGTCAAGTCGCCGTCCCAGGTATGCCCGGTGGTGGCGTTGTGCGCGTCGCTGGTCTGCGCGGCGGCGCGCTTCTTGCGCGTCCACCACAGCAGCCACAGGCAGGCCAGGATGTTGCCGATCGTGAGTACCGCGATGAAGATGCTCCAGCCGGCGCTCATGGCAGTTTGTCGTCCTTGTCGCCCAGCGGCAATTGCGCGGCGGCATCGAAGTCGGCCTTGCGCTTGCTGCTGTAGGCCCAGACCACGACGCCCGCGAAAGCGATCATCAGCAGCACGGTGGCGATACCCGAAACGGTTCCAGGATCCATCGGCATGTCCTCAGGGCGATGCCGCGACGGCATTGCTGGTGGTGTCGCCTGCGCTGCCTGCGGTGGCCGCGGGGTCGACCGCGCCGCGCTTGGGCGCGTAGCGTCCGAGCCCCTGCAGGTAGGCGATCAATGCGTCGAGCTCGGACTTGCCCTGCACCGCGGTGGCGACTCCGGCGAGGTCCTCGCCGGTGTACGGCACGCCGATGGTGCGCAACGCGTTCATGTGCCGCGTCAACTGGGTGGCATCGACCTTCGGCTCGATCAGCCATGGATAGGCCGGCATGTTCGACTCCGGCACCACGTCGCGCGGATTGATCAGGTGCACGCGATGCCAATCGTCGCTGTAGCGGCCGCCGACGCGGGCCAGATCCGGGCCGGTGCGCTTGCTGCCCCACTGGAACGGGTGGTCGTAGACGGACTCGGCCGCCAGCGAGTAGGGGCCGTAGCGCTCGGTCTCGAAGCGCAGCGTGCGCACCATCTGCGAATGGCAGTTGTAGCAGCCCTCGCGCAGGTACACGTCGCGCCCGGCCAGTTCCAGCGCCGGGTAGGGCTTCTGCCCCGGCAGCGGTTGCACCACCTGCGCCTGGAACATCAGCGGCACGATTTCGGCGAGTCCGCCGACCGCGACCACCAGTACCACCAGGACGCCGAGGATGCCGATGTTCTTTTCGATCTTGTCGTGCTGCATGGCCGGGTCCTCAGGCGTGCGCGGGCGCGGGGATCGCCACCGGCGCGACGTTGCGCGCCATCGCGAAGGTCTTCCACACGTTGACCGCCATGATGAACATGCCGATCAGCACCAGCACGCCGCCGGAGAAGCGGATCAGGTAGTACGGGTAGGTCGCCTTGAGCGCCTCGACGAAGGTGTAGGTCAGGGTGCCGTCGGCATTGGTGGCGCGCCACATCAGGCCCTGCATCACGCCGGCGATCCACATCGCGACGATGTACAGCACCACGCCGATCGTATGCACCCAGAAGTGCTGCTCGATCAACTTCGTCGAGTACATGCCCTTGAGCTGCAGCAGGCGCGGCAGCAACGAGTAGATGCAGCCGACCGTGATCATCGCCACCCAGCCGAGCGCGCCGGAGTGCACGTGGCCGATGGTCCAGTCGGTGTAGTGGCTCAGCGAGTTGACCGTCTTGATCGACATCATCGGTCCCTCGAACGTGCTCATGCCGTAGAACGACAGCGAGACGATCATGAACTTGATGATCGGGTCGGTGCGCAGTTTGTCCCACGCGCCCGACAGGGTCATGACGCCGTTGATCATGCCACCCCACGAGGGTGCGATCAGGATCAGCGAGAACACCACTCCGAGCGACTGCGCCCAGTCGGGCAGCGCGGTGTACAGAAGATGGTGCGGGCCTGCCCACATGTAGATCGAGATCAGGGCCCAGAAGTGCACTACCGAAAGCCGGTACGAGTACACCGGGCGTCCGGCCTGCTTGGGAATGAAGTAGTACATCATGCCGAGGAACGCGGCGGTCAGGAAGAACCCGACCGCGTTGTGGCCGTACCACCACTGCACCATCGCATCCACCGCGCCGGAGTAGACCGAGTAGCTCTTGAACGCGCCGGCCGGGATCGCGAGGCTGTTGACGATGTGCAGGATCGCTATGGTGATGATGAACGCGGCGAAGAACCAGTTGGCGACGTAGATGTGCTTGACCTGGCGCTTGACGATGGTGCCGAAGAACACCACGCCGTACGACACCCAGACCACCGCGATCAGCAGGTCGATCGGCCACTCGAGCTCGGCGTACTCCTTGCCCTGGGTCAGGCCCAGCGGCAGGGTGACCGCCGCGGCCACGATCACCGCCTGCCAGCCCCAGAACGTGAATGCCGCGAGCTTGGGCAGGAACAGGCTGGCATGGCAGGTGCGCTGCACGATGTAGTAGCTGGTCGCGAAGATGCCGCAGCCACCGAAGGCGAAGATCACCGCGTTGGTGTGCAGCGGGCGCAGGCGGCCGTAGGCCAGCCACTCGATGCCGTGGGTCAGATCGGGCCAGTACAGCTGCGCGGCGATGATCACGCCGACCAGCATGCCGACGATGCCCCAGACGACGGTCATGACCGTAAACTGGGTTACGACCTTGTCGTCGTAGAACGTGGCTGGGTTCGACATCGGGTTCCTTGCGTCTCCAGGGCTCATGGCATTGTGTCGAAGCGCCGCGCGTGAAGATTTGACTCAGGTCAATCGATTCCGCCGCCGGCGGTTGCGCGGCTCGCGGCGGCGTGGGCTCGCGTTGCGACCATGGACGTAGTATGCGGCATGCCGGCCCGTTCAGCTGGCTCGCCGGCCAGCGCGTCGAGCAGGCGCGCCAGACGGTGCGCGGCCAGCACGAGGCGCTCCTCCAGCATCGGACGTACCCGATCCGCATACGCACGGTCGATGCGCTTGCCCGGCGGATACAGCGACGCGACCAGCCCGCACGACTGCTCGGCCCAGCGAGCGGGGGCGCGGGCGTCCCAGCTAGTGGCCTCGGCAGTGGGCGCGGGGTGCTCGGCCTGCAGCGCATTGGCGTAATCGAGCGCGCCGAGCTTGCGCTGCCGCAGCAGCCCGGAGTCGATCAGCGCATGCAGGTTGGTACCCTCACCCTCGAAGCGCAGCTGCACGTCGTTGCCGCCGCGGTCGTCGCCGAACCCCGCGTGCAGCGGCTGGTGGATGTCGGCCACCAGGTGCAGCACCCACTTGAGCGCCTCGATGCGCTGCTCGCGATCGCTGCTGTCGCGCAGCTGCTCGCTGAAGCGCTCCAGCGCGCCGACGACGCAGCGCCCGCCCGGACAGTCGCGGCGCGCCACGTAGCGGCATTCTCCGCGCGGAAAATTGAGGTAATGGAACGGCGCGGTGATGCCGAGCCCCTCGAGCGCGCGGACCTGATCGGGCCAGTTCGCGTTTTCACGCATCGCCTGCGAAGCGCGGTCGCCGAGCAGGTCCTCGACCATCGCGCGCGCCTGCGGGCCGAGTTCGCGCGCGGCGAGTTCGGCGACGACCTCGTGGCCGACGCTGCCCCATGCCCGCGCCGGCGTGGGGGCGGCTGCGATGCAGACCATCATCGCGAAGGTCAGGCAACCCATGCCGCGCAGCAGGCGCGGGGTCATGCAGGCCACCTCATGCGGCGGGCGCGTGTGCGGGTGCCGCGTGCGGGTTTTCGACCAGCGCGAGCAGCGCCTCGCCGTAACGCTCCAGCTTGCGCTCGCCGACGCCCGCGATGCCCGCCAGCTCCGCGCGCGTGCGCGGCCGGGCAGCCGCGATCGCGCGCAGCGTCGCATCGTGGAAGATCACGAATGCCGGCACGTTCTGCTCGCGCGCGAGGCGGGCACGGAAATCGCGCAACGCCTGCCACAACGGCTGGTCGGCTGCGGCAGCGCCCGCGCTTGCAACCGATGCGCTGGTGGTGCCGGCCTTGCCGCGCCGTTTGCCGCCGCGTGCAGGCGAGCGCTCCTCGCGTAGCGCGACGCTGCGTTCGCCGCGTAAAACGGGTTTGCTGGCTTCTGTCAGCCGCAGCGAACCATGGCCCTCGGCGTCGCTGCCGAGCAGGCCGCCGGCCAGCAGCTGGCGGAACAATCCGCGCCACTGCCGCGCATCGAGCGCCTTGCCGATGCCGAAGGTCGACAGCTTGTCGTGGCCGAAGGAAATCACCCGCTCGGTTTCCTCGCCGCGCAGGATGTCGGTCAGGTGCGCGACGCCGAAACGCTGCCCGCTGCGGTACACGCAGCTCAGCGCCATCCTCGCGGCCTCGGTCGCGTCCCAGGTGCGCGGCGGGTCGAGGCAGTTGTCGCAGTTGCCGCAGGCCTGCGGGTACACCTCGCTGAATGCCGCCAGCAGTCCCTGCCGCCGGCACTGCGTGGATTCGCACCAGCCGAGCAAGGCATCGAGCTTGCGGCGTTCGAGCCGCTTGCGTTCCTCGCCGGCTTCGGAGGCGTCGATGAACTGCATGATGCCGACCACGTCGCCGAGCCCGTACAGCATCCAGGCTTCGGCAGGGTCGCCGTCGCGGCCCGCACGGCCGGTTTCCTGGTAGTAACCCTCGACGCTCTTGGGCAGGTCCAGGTGCGCGACGAAGCGCACGTCGGGCTTGTCGATGCCCATGCCGAACGCGATGGTGGCCACCATCACGATGCCGTCCTCGCGCAGGAAGCGGCGCTGGTTGCGGATGCGCACTTCGGAATCGAGGCCGGCATGGTAGGGCAGGGCGGTGAATCCTTCGCCGCTCAGCGCCGCGGCGGTGTCCTCGACCCGGCGCCTGCTCTGGCAATACACGATCCCGCATTCGCCGCGATGGCGGCCGAGGAATTCGCGCAGCTGGCGCTGGGCATTGTCCTTGGCCACCACCGAGTAGCGGATGTTGGGCCGATCGAAGCTGGCCACGAACTGGCGCGCGGCGCCCAGTTCGAGCCGCTCGACGATCTCGCGCCGGGTCGGCGCATCGGCGGTGGCGGTCAGCGCGATTCGCGGCACCTGCGGCCAGCGTCGGTGCAAGACGTCGAGTCCGCGATACTCCGGGCGGAAATCGTGGCCCCATTGCGATACGCAGTGCGCCTCGTCGATCGCGAACAGCGCGATCGGGCAGCGTTCGAGCAGGTCGAGGAAGCGCGGCGTGAGCAGGCGCTCGGGTGCGACGTACACCAGGTCCAGCGCGCCGGCCTGCATGGCCTGCTCGATGAGTCCCGACTCGCCGGGTGCGAGCCCCGAGTTGAGCGCGGCAGCCCGCACGCCGAGTTGCACCAGCGCATCGACCTGGTCCTGCATCAGTGCGATCAGCGGCGAGATCACGATCGCGGTGCCGGCGCGCAGCAGGGCCGGCACCTGGTAACACAGCGATTTGCCGCCGCCGGTGGGCATCAGCACCAGCGCGTCGCCACCGGCCGCGACATGCTCGACCACCGCCTGCTGCTGGCCGCGGAACGCGGGGAAGCCGAAGGTG
>JANOEA010000201.1:0-8524 GCA_031412975.1 Pseudomonadota bacterium
GCTCCGGTCTCGGATGCCGGCGTCAGGTCGACGAACTGCGCTGCGATTCCGTGATCGACGAGCAGCGCATGCCACGCGGTGCGGCGTTGTTCGATGCGCTGCGGGTCGGCGGCGAAGCGCTGCCGGAACGTCGACTCGTCGATCAGCACCCCGCGCACGCGCGCCGGCGAGAGCTTGGCGCCCATCTGCGAGAGCAGCGCGCCGTGGTGCTCGCGCTCCGGCGTGGCGGCGAGCGAGAACAGCACGAACACCGCGCTGCCGGACGCCGCGATCGGCGCTGCGAGCGCGAACGAATCCTCATTGCCGAAGGCCAGCGTGGGCGAGAGTTCAAGCCGAACCGGACCGCCCATCGCGGCTTCCAGTGCGGTGAGCAGTGCAGTCCTGCCAGTGCCATCGAGGTCGATCGCATAGGGAATCACCGCAACGGTCACGGCCGCACCCGGCTCGGCGCCCTCGCGCGCGAGGCGCTGGAAGTAGGGCGTCGTGAGGTCCAGCGGCACGTCGCCCGCGAGCCGCTGCGCGCGCCACGTGCTCACCAGCGCGAGCAGCGCCCGCGGCACGATCACGATCAGCAGCAGGGTCAGTGCGAAGAGGTGGATCCAAAGTGCAGCGGATGCGGCAGCTGCGGGCGGCTCGGATGAGCGCTCGCGCAGGCTCGCGATGGTCTCGACGTCGGGCACCTGCAGGCCGCTGATCAGCGACGCAGGCGCCAGCGCGACCTTCAGCAATCCGTGCACCTGGGTGGCATCGAGGAAGGTGCTCTGCCAGCCGGCGCGATAGTCGAGCACCAGACCGCGCGCGTAAAGGCCGATGCACAGGCCGAGTGCGAGGGCGAGTGCACCGAAATGCAGCAGGCGTTCGATGCGCTTTGCGTCGAGCCGGTCGAGTGCATCACCACGCACAGGTTTGGGTCGCAGGCCCCGCAATACCAGCACGAGGTAGGTCAATACGTTCCACACGAGCAGCGCCAGCCAGGGCGGCGACAGCAGGTCGATGCGCTGGCCCGGGCCTGCGGCGTCGGCGGCCAGTCCGCTCGCGGTGCCGAGCAGCAGTACGAGCAGCAGCGCGGTGGGAGTGCCGAGCCAGCCGCGCAGGTCGCGGCGCGGTGGCGCGCCGCGCATCGCCTCGACCTGTTTTGCGCGCGCGACGATGTAGTGCTGCGGCGATGCGGAAGTGCCGACGATGCGCCGCGCGGCCTCGCTGGCGCGCGCACGATCGGCATCGTTCCACCCGGAGTCCGCAACCGCCTGCGACTCCAGCGCCTGCATGCGGCGCACGGCGCGGGCCTCGGGTTCATTCATGGGTTCAGTGACAGTGACCACGATGGCAGCATGCCATGACCATGGGGCTGTTGTGCGCGTGGGGCGCGAGGTGCGGTGGGGGCGCGGGGTGGCGGTGGTGCGGTGGGGTGCAGCGAGGTGGCGGTGCGGTGTGAAGATAATGGTCGCGCACACGGTGCGCTCCTACAGACGAGCCGGTTCTCGCGGGTTGGATGTGGGTCGGTTGCGATGCGGCAGCGCGACGGCTGTTGTAGGAGCGCGCCGTGCGCGCGACCGCAACATCCGAACCTGCGGTGCACTGGAATGTGTCGGTCGCGCACAGAGTGCGCTCCTGCAGACGAGCGGAGTGTCGTGGGTCGTGCGTGGGTGCCGCCATGTGCCCCGGCATCGCGGGAACGTGGCGTCGAACAACCTTGCTTGGTGGCACCCGTGCACGGGGCTAAACTGTATGAACCCTCCGGGGAGTAGCCTGCCCGCTTCAGCGGGATCCGCGTGTCAACACACTTGGCAGTGGCCATGGTGCGCGGGATTGATCGTTGGATCCGTCGGGCAAGACCGAAGGCAATCTGCGTCGCCTTGCCGGGCTGCACGCGGATTGTCTTCGCGTCCCACCCAGCAACCCGGCCCGGAGTGCCCATGCAAGCCTTCCTCGTATCCACCGGCCTCGTGGCGATCGCCGAGATCGGCGACAAGACCATGCTGCTGGCGATCCTGCTCGCCGCGCGCTGGCGCAAGCCATGGCCGATCATCGCGGGGATCCTGGTGGCCACCTTGCTCAACCATGGTCTGGCCAGTGCGGTCGGCGTGCTGGCCGGCGCATATCTCGATGGGCCGTGGATGCGCTGGGTGCTCGGATTCGCATTCCTCGCATTTGCGGGCTGGGCTTTGATCCCCGACAAGTTCGAAGACGACGACGCCCCGAAGCAGATCAGCGGCGGCAGCGTGTTCCTCGCGACCGCGATCGCATTCTTCCTGGTCGAGATGGGCGACAAGACCCAGATCGCGACCATCGCACTCGCAGCGCGCTTCCAGGACATCGCGCTGGTCGCGGCGGGCACCACGCTGGGCATGATGATCGCCAACGTGCCGGCGGTATTCCTCGGCGAGGCGCTTTCCCGGCGCATCCCGCTGCGCTACGTGCGCTGGACCGCGGCGGCGCTGTTCGCGGCGATCGGGATCTGGATCCTGGTTGCGGGCTGATGGAAAAAAACTTGCTGCTCAGCTAACCCCGCGGGCTGGATGATTGCGTTGCACTTCGGGCCACCCCAACCCGGAGCTACGCCATGAACCTCAAACCCAGCGTCCTTGCACTTGCCATTGCGGTCACCCTCGCCGTCGGCGGCTGCGCCGATCGCAGCACCTCGCGTCCCGAGATCGCCGCAACCGCCAAGGACAGCGACGGCGCCGCGGCATCCGCCGACGAACGCAAGCGCGAGCAGGAAGTGCGTCAGCAGGCGCTCGCGGCATCGACCCCCGACACGGGTCGCGACAAGTTGAACCGCGTCGATGCGCCATTCGCCGACCAGCGGGCCGAAGCCGATCGGCAGATGCAGGAAATTGCGTCGGCCGAGGCGTTTGCCACCGCAGCCCCTGTTGCACCGAGCATTGCACCGCTCGCACCTGCGCCGATCGCCACGCCGCCCGTGACCAACACCGAGCGCTACCAGGACCTCGTCGACAATCCGGTCCAGATCACCGCCGACAATCCGGTCTCGACCTTCTCGATCGACGTCGATACCGGCAGCTACACCAACGTGCGCCGCATGCTTGCCAGCGGCGCGCTGCCGCCGGCCGATGCGGTGCGCGCTGAGGAATTCCTGAACTACTTCGATCATGGCTACACGCCGCCGCGCGCACGCAGCACGCCGTTCAGCGTCACCACCGAAGCCGCACCCGCGCCTTGGAATGCCGAGCGCACGCTGTTGCTGGTCGGCATCAAGGGATTCGAGGTGCCGCGTGCGGACATCCCGGCGTCCAACCTGGTGTTCCTGATCGACACTTCGGGTTCGATGCACGATCCGGCCAAGTTGCCGCTGCTCGTCGATGCGTTCAAGCAGCTGGTGCCGCAGTTGCGCGCGATCGACTCGGTGTCGATCGTGGTCTATGCAGGCAGCGCGGGCGTGGTGCTCGAGCCGACGCCGGGCGACCAGCATCAGAGCATCATCGCCGCGCTCGATGGCCTCTCCGCGGGCGGCTCGACCGCCGGTGGCGCGGGCATCGAGCTGGCCTACGCGATGGCGCAAGAGGCCTTCATCAAGGGCGGCGTGAACCGCGTGATCCTGGCTACCGACGGTGATTTCAATGTCGGCACTACCGACACGGCCGCGCTCAAGAGCCTGGTCGAGGATCGGCGTCGTTCCGGCATCGCGCTGAGCACGCTGGGCTTCGGTGCCGGCAACTACAACGATGAACTGGCCGAGCAGCTGGCCAATGTGGGCAACGGCAACCACGCCTACATCGACGATGCACGCGAGGCGCGCAAGGTGCTGGTCGACGAGATGTCCTCCACGCTGATGACGATCGCCAGCGACGTCAAGATACAACTCGAGTTCAATCCGGCATCCGTGGCCGAGTATCGTTTGATCGGCTACGAGAATCGCGCACTGCGTCGCGAGGACTTCAACAACGATGCGGTCGACGCGGGCGAGATCGGCGCGGGACACGATGTGACCGCATTGTATGAGCTGACCCTGGTCGGCTCGGCGGCGCGCGCAAGTGATCCGCTGCGCTATGCGACGGATACTGCGGGTGCGCGACGCGCGGCCGGCGAACTGGGATTCCTCAAGCTGCGCTACAAGCGGCCCGGCGAGGAACGCAGCGTGCTGGTCGAAACGCCGCTCAAGCGCAATCTGGTCACGCAGGATGCAGGCCCACGCCTGGCCTTTGCCGCCTCGGTGGTCGCATTCGCCGACCAGCTGCGCGGTGGCCGCAACACGCCGGGCTTCGATCTGGGCGAGGTCGCAGCGCTCGCTGATGATGCGGTGGGAGCGGACCCGGGCGGCCAGCGCCGCGAGTTCGTCGACCTGGTCCGGCGCGCGCAATCGCTGCAGACGCCGGCGCCGGAGCAGACTGCCAGTATCGCGCGCTGAACGTCGAATTTCGTCGAAGCCGCCGCCAAACTCCGTTCGTCCTGAGCGCAGGCCGCGCAGCGGCCGAAGTCGAAGGACTCGCGGGGAGTTGCAGGTTACCCAGGCCCGCATGCGCTGTTGCAGCGTATTGCGGGCTTTCCGCGCGTGCTTCGACTCCGCGCCTGCGGCGCTGCGCTCAGCATGAACGGGGGTGGGGGGCGGCGCTGCGCTCGGTTCGAGCACGGGCCATGCGCGGCGGAGCGGCGGAGCGGCTAACCTTGGGTACGCATTCACGCAACCGGGTGCCATGGTCGACTGGTCGTTGTGCCCGCGCACCGCCGAGTGCGTGGTAACCGATGCCGCGCAGTTCCGCACCGAGGTGCAGGCGCTGAATCGCCCGGCGATCTTGCGCGACCTCGTCGCGCATTGGCCCGCGGTCCACGCCGCACGCGCGGGCGATGCAGCGCTGTGCGCTTACTTGCGCGGTTTCGGCGGCGCGCACTCGGTGGACGCGTTCGTCGGTTCGCCGGCGATGCGCGGGCGGTTCTTCTATACCGACGATTGCCGCAGCTTCAATTTCGAGCGGCGCAGCCTGCCGCTGGCCGAACTGCTGGGGCTGCTCATCGAGTACCGGACCGCCGCTGAGCCGCCCTCACTGTATGCGGGCGCGGTACGCGCGCCCGCGGTCTTGCCCGGCTTCGCCGCGGCCAACCGCGCACCGCTGCTCGATCCCGCGGTCGAGCGTTTGGAGTCGCTGTGGATCGGCAACCGCACGCGGATCGGTGCCCATTGGGACCTGCCGCAGAACCTGATCTGCGTGATCGGTGGTCGCCGCCGCTACACGCTGTTTCCACCCGCACAGATCGCGAACCTGTACCCGGGTCCGATCGAGAACTCGCCCGCGGGCCAGCCGATCAGCATGGTCGACTTCCATGCGCCGGACCTGGGCTGCTATCCGCGTTTCGCCGATGCCGTGCAAACCGCGCAAGTCGCCGAACTGGGGCCGGGCGATGCGCTGTACCTGCCGAGCATGTGGTGGCATCACGCGGAATCGCTCGACGCGGTCGGCGTGATGGCCAACTACTGGTGGCGCGATGCGCAGCCGTACATGACCACGCCCAGCGCCACCCTGCAGCACGCGCTGCTGACCCTGCGCGACCTGCCGCAGGCCGAGCGCGAGGCGTGGCGATGCTGGTTCGACTACTACATCTTCGGCAGCCAGGCCGATCCCATGGCCCACCTGCCGCCCGCCGCGCGCGGCCTGTTCGGTGCGATGGACGAGGCCACCGCGGCACGTCTGCGCGCACATCTGGTGCGCACGTTGCAGTGGTGAGCAACGCAAGCGGCCCGCGATGATGCAGTGCGGCACAGGCGCTTCCCGCAGCATCGCGCGCGACGGGCCGCCAGCGGGCGCGTGATAAACTTGGCGCTTCCCGTGCCGGCCTGTCGGCGTTTCCCGGATCCCTGAATGGAAAGCCCCACCACCCCCGCCGAACAGCTCAGGCAGCAAGCCCTCGAGTACCACGCCCAGCATCCGCCGGGGAAGATCAAGGTCGTCTCGACCAAGACCGTGGTGACCCAGAAGGATCTCGCGCTCGCCTACTCGCCGGGCGTGGCCGCGCCGTGCATCGAAATCGCCAACGATCCATCGACGGTGGCGCTGTACACCGCGCGCGCGAACCTGGTCGCGGTGATCAGCAACGGCACCGCGGTGCTGGGCCTGGGCAACATCGGCCCACTGGCAGCCAAGCCGGTGATGGAAGGCAAGGGCATCCTGTTCCAGAAGTTCGCCGGCATCGACGTGTTCGACATCGAGATCAACGAGACCGATCCGGACAAACTGGTCGACATCATCGCGTCGCTGGAGCCGACCTTCGGCGGCATGAACCTCGAGGACATCAAGGCCCCCGAGTGCTTCTATATCGAGCGCCGGGTGCGCGAGCGGGTCAGGATCCCGGTCTTCCACGACGACCAGCACGGCACCGCGATCATCGTCGGCGCCGCCGTGCTCAACGCGCTGTCGGTGGTCGGCAAGGACATCCGCGACGTCAAGCTCGCCTGTTCCGGAGCCGGTGCCGCGGGCGTGGCATGCCTGGACATGCTGGTGGCACTCGGCCTGCCGATCGAGAACATCTTCGTGGCCGATCGCAAGGGCGTGCTGTATGCGGGCCGGCTGGAGGACATGGACGACAGCAAGTCGCGCTACGCGCGCAAGACCAGCGCGCGCGATCTGGGCGACATCGTTGCGGGTGCCGACATCTTCCTCGGTCTTTCGGCCGCCGGCGTGCTCAAGCCCGACATGGTCAAGGCGATGGCGCGCGATCCGATCATCCTCGCGCTGGCCAATCCGAATCCCGAGATCCTGCCCGAGGACGCGCGCGCAGTGCGACCGGATTGCATCATCGCCACCGGTCGCTCGGATTACCCGAACCAGGTCAACAATGCGCTGTGCTTTCCGTACATTTTCCGCGGCGCGCTGGATGTCGGTGCGACCACCATCAACGAGCCGATGAAGCTGGCCTGCGTCCATGCGATCGCGGAACTCGCGCGCAAGGAAGCCTCGGATGTGTCGGCGGCGGCCTACGGTGGCAACAGCACCAGCTTCGGCCGCGAGTGCCTGATCCCGCAGCCGTTCGATCCGCGCCTGCTGGTGCAGCTGGCGCCCGCGGTCGCGCGCGCGGCGATGGATTCCGGCGTGGCCACGCGGCCGATCATGGATTTCGTCGCCTATCGCGAGAAGCTCATCCAGTTCGTGTTCCGCACCGGCCTGGTGATGAAGCCGATCTTCGATCGTGCGCGCGCCGACCTCAAGCGGGTGGCCTACGCCGAGGGCGAAGAGGAGAACGTCCTGCGCGCGGTGCAGACGGTGGTCGACGAGGGCCTCGCCAAGCCGGTGCTGATCGGCCGCCCCGCGGTGATCGCGATGCGCATCGAGCGCGCCGGGTTGCGCATCCAGCCGGGCGTGGATGTCGAGATCACCAATATCGACGACGATCCGCGCTTTCCCGAGTACTGGCAGCACTACCTGCGCAAGAACGAGCGCCGCGGGGTGACGCCGTCGATGGCCAAGGCGATCGTGCGCTCGCGCGCGACCGTGATCGGCTCGATCATGCTCGATCGTGGCGAAGTCGATGCGATGGTGTGCGGCACGGTCGGTCGCTACCACTCCAAGCTCAAGCACGTGCTCAGCGTGATCGAGCTCGACAGCGTGGTGTCGAGTCCGTCGGCGATGACCGCAGTCGCCAACGACCGCGGCGTGTTCTTCTTCCTCGATACTCACGTGCAGAACGAGCCGACCGCCGCGCAGATCGCCGAGGCGACGCTGCAGGCGAGCTATCGGCTGAAGCTGTTCGGCATCGTGCCGAAGGTGGCGCTGCTGTCGCACTCGAACTTCGGCAGCCACGAGAACCGCTCGGCGCACAAGATGCGCGAGGCGCTGGCGATGATCCGCGAGCAGGCGCCCAAGCTCGAGATCGACGGCGAGATGCACGCCGATGCCGCACTCGACGAGGGCATCCGCGAGCGCATCTTCCCGAATTCGCTGCTCAAGGGCCGCGCCAATCTGTTCGTGATGCCGAACCTCGATGCGGCCAACATCGCCTACAACATGCTGCGGGTGATGACCGATGGCGTCGCGATCGGTCCGATCCTGATGGGCGTGTCCAAACCGGTACACGTCCTGACGCCATCGGCCACCGTGCGCCGGATGGTCAACATGACCGCACTGTCGGCGGTCGAGGCGCAGATCCGCGCGCAATTGGGCGACAGGATCGCTACGGGGTGAGGCAGGAATGGTCCGGCGTTCGGTGCTTCGACTGAGACGTGCGTGCTTTGCTCCCTTCCCCCCTTGCGGGGGAAGGGTCGGGGATGGGGGTCCGATCTTGCCGCAAGCCTTGCGCCCCCCATCCCCAGCCCTTCCCCCGCAAGGGGGGAAGGGAGTTCTCTTTCCGCGATGCACGAGTCGCGCTTCGACTGAGACGTGCGCGCTTTGCTCCCTTCCCCCTTTACGGGGGAAGGGTGGGGGATGGGGGTCCGATCTTGCCGCAAGCCGGGCACCCGCCATCCCCAGCCCTTCCCCCGCGAGGGGGGAAGGGAGTTCTCTTTCCGCGATGCACGAGTCGCGCTTCGACTGAGACGTGCGCGCTTTGCTCCCTTCCCACTTTACGGGGGAAGGGT
>JANOEA010000202.1:0-9896 GCA_031412975.1 Pseudomonadota bacterium
CGCATGAAAATCCTCGTCGGCTACAAGCGCGTGGTGGACTACAACGTCCGCATCCAGGTCAAGCCCGACGGTTCCGGCGTGGTCACCGACGGCGTCAAGCTGTCGGCCAATCCGTTCGACGACATCGCGCTCGAAGAGGCGCTGCGCCTGCGCGAGAAAGGCGTGGCCACCGAGGTGGTGGTCGCCACCATCGCCCCGGCCGACGCCCAGGCGCATCTGCGCAACGGGCTGGCGATGGGCGCCAATCGCGCGATCCACGTGGTCACCGACAAGCCGATCCAGCCGCTGACCGCCGCGCGCACGCTGCTCAAGCTCATCGAGAAGGAGCAGCCGCAACTGGTGATCCTCGGCAAGCAGGCGATCGACGACGACAGCTCGCAGACCGGCCAGATGCTCGCAGCCCTCTGGGGCCGCCCGCAGGCGACGTTCGCCTCCAAGGTCGAGGTCGAAGGCAACATCGCGCGCGTGACGCGCGAGATCGACGCGGGCCTGGAGACCATCGAGATCGACCTGCCGGCGGTGATCACGGTGGACCTGCGCCTCAACGAGCCGCGCTTCATCAAGCTGCCCGACATCATGAAAGCGAAGGCCAAGCCGCTGGAAACCATCGCGTTCGACTCGCTCGGCGTCGACACCGGCGACCACCACCAGATCACCGCCTACGCGCCGCCGCCCAAGCGCAGCAAGGGCGTGATGGTGAAGGATGTAGCGGAGTTGGTGGCGGCGTTGAAAGCGAAGGGACTTCTGTGAGGGCCCGGGGCACAGCGCCCAGCAAGAGCAGTCTCCCGCTAGGCCCTGGGCCCTGGGCCCTGGGCCCTTATCTGAAACCATGCACCGCAGCGAGCGCACCCCCATGACCAAGATCCTGATCATCGCCGAACACGCGAACGGCAAGCTCAACAGCAGCACCGCGAAGTGCGTGACCGCCGCGCGCCAGATGGCGCCGTCGGCGCTCGAAGTGCTGGTGCTCGCGGACGATCCCGCAGCGGTCGCAGTCCAGGCGGCGGCCGTCGAGGGCGTGACGCGCGTCGTGACCATTGCGCATGCGGCCAACGCGCATCCCATCGCGCATCTGCTCGCGCCGCAGATCGTCGCAGTGGCCGGCGACTACACCCATCTGCTGGGTCCGTCGACGACCTTCGGCAAGGACCTGATGCCGGTGGTCGCCGCGCTGCTCGGCGAGGCGATGGTCTCGGACATCATGAAGGTCGTCGACGCCAACACCTTCCAGCGTCCGATCTATGCCGGCAATGCGATCATCACGGTCAAGGTGCCCGCTACGCGGAAGGTCATCGGCACTGTGCGCAACGCCTCGTTCGCAGCCGCCGGCAGCCAGGCTGCGGTCGCGATCGCCGCGATCGCAGCCAACGCCACCCTGCCCTCGCACACGCGCTTCCTCGAACTCAAGGCGGGTGCTTCGGATCGTCCCGACCTGCAGAGCGCCAGACGCGTGGTGTCCGGCGGCCGCGCATTGGGCTCGGCCGATGCATTCAAGATCATCTATGAACTGGCCGACACGCTCGGTGCCGGCGTGGGCGCCTCGCGCGCGGCGGTCGATGCCGGCTACGTGCCCTCCGACATGCAGGTCGGACAGACCGGCAAGATCATCGCGCCGGAGCTGTACGTGGCGATCGGCATCTCGGGCGCGATCCAGCACCTGACCGGGATCAAGGACGCCGGCACCATCGTGGCGATCAACAAGGACGGCGAAGCGCCGATCTTCGAGATCGCCGACATCGGGCTGGTGGGCGATCTGTTCAAGATCGTGCCGGAACTCAAGCAGGCGCTGGGCTGAAGCCTCAGCGTTCGGACTGCGGCTTCTCGCTGCAGTCCGCACGCTCCGCGCCATAGACCTGCTGCGCGCCGCCAAGCATGCGGTACATCATCGTCGCGCCATCGTAGGCCTCGATCCGATACGCGGCCGCCGCATCGATCGGGGCCTCGGTGGCAGTGCCCAGCGACTGCTTGCTGTGGGTCGCGATGGTCCCTTCGTGTGCGGACCAGGTTCCCGCCTCCGACCCGCTCCAGTCCGCCGAGGGCGATTCGGCGACGCCGTCGAAGTGGATCTCGAAGCTGCCGTCGGCGCGCTGCTCGGAAAACCAGCCGTAGGGCCAGTCCGGATCATCGTTGAAACCACGCCAGCAGCCGACCAGATCGGCGGCATCGACCGCCACCCGTGGCGGCCACGATTCCGCAAGGCTGGCCGGTTCGGGCTTGCGTACGAGTGCTTCGACCAGCGAGGGCATGCCCGCCGCGGCCGCGCGCGCGGCGAGCAGACGATCGGCGGTCGCCGGATGCGAGGATGCATAGTCGAGCGACGGCTCGCTGTCGGTCCACGGGTCCTGCTCGACATCTGCATCTGCATCTGCATCGGCGTCGGAATCGACCTCGGTCTCGACCTCTGCGCTGCTGGCCATGCGCGACAGCGCCACCGCGAACCACTCCGGCGACAGCCCGCGCTGGCGCATCGCTGCGAACGCGAAGCGGTCCGCCTCGCGTTCGAAGTCGCGCGAATAGTGCGCGTCGAGCAGGAAGGTCGGCACCGCGACGGCCACGCCGGTCGCCGCGCTCACATCGCCGGTGAACACCGCCGCCAGCAGGATCACCGCCGACTGCTGCAGCACCGAGCGAAGCACGTGGCGATCGACCTGGTGGCCGAGCTCGTGCGCGAGTACGGCGAGGAATTCTTCGTCGTTGCTCACGCCGCGCAGCAGCGCATCGGTGAACACGATGCTGCCGCCGGGCACCGCGAACGCGTTCGCCACCCCCTCGCCCATGTCGCGGAACTCGAGCCGGTAGCGCTCGCGATCCGGCTGTCCGACCATGAAAGCATCGAATGCGGCCAACCAGCGGGCCTGCTCGGCGGCACTCAATGTCGTGGGTTCGAGCGCGGTGTGATCGAGGATCGCCATCACCTGCTCGCCGATCGGCCCCTCGATCTCGGGCGGAATCGCGCGCGCCACCCGATCGGCCAGCCATGGCAGGCCGAAGAAGAAGAACAGCACGCCGGCGAGCACGGTGACCAGCATGCTGGATGCGACCGCAGCCGGATGGCGCTCCAGCCGGTCGACCACCGCCTCCAGACCGCGCCGCGGGAACAGCGCATCGACCGCATCGTTGTCGTCGCTGTGCAACTGCGCGCCATCGGGCAGGTAGACCATGCGGCGGATCGCACCCAGCCGCGTGGTGCCGCGCAGCGCCGTCAGCGGTTCCTCGCGCACGAAGTCCTGCCCCTCGATGCGCAGCTGGTCGCGATCGATCGACCAGCGCACCTCCAGCGGTGCGGCCAGTTCGCCCGCGTAGTACAGGCCCGCCGCGCTCACAGCGACAGGTCCACGTCGAACACGTCGGCGGTCTCGGCACCGGCCGCGCTGCGCTGGCTGCGATCCTCCGCGCGCAACGCGCCCAATTCACCGCGCGCGAGCAGCACCATGTGCGCGGCGCGATAGCGCGCCATCCGCACCTGCGCCCACGGCACCAGCAGCCCCAGCGAGAGCAGGATCGCGAAGGTGTTGCCGAGGTACAGGCCGAACAAATCGCGGGTGCGGATCGAGGAGCGGAAGCCGTGCTCGCCAAGGCGCGCCTTGTTGAAGGTCAGGTTGGTGATCCGCGCGGCAATGTAGACCCAGCCCACGAACATGCCGGCATAGATCAGACCCACCATCGCGAAGGAAGCGGTCTGGATCAGGTCGGCGTCGGCATTCCCACCCTGCCCGCGCGCGGCCGCGTAGATCAGTGCGCCTCCGGCCGCGCCGGCGGCGATCATGCAGCCGAAGGCGAGCGCCCAACCGATCAGGTAGACCAGGTAGAAATCGCCGACCTCGGCGCTGAAACCGAAGCGCTGGCCCCCGAAGCGATGCTCCTCGACGATGAAGCGGCGCTGCTGGTGCTTGATGTACGGATAGATCATGCCCAGCGTGGGCAACAGCAGCAGCAGCAGCAGAAGGTAGTACTTGACCGCATCGCCGACGCTGCCGGTGAAGCGGAAATTGAGGCTGCGCCATGCCGCATAGCGCGCTCGGAATCGCAGTCCCGCGACCACCAGCAACGGCGTGGCCAGGCCGATCACCACCAGCAGCACCGGCTGCGCGAGCGGCACGAACTGGCCGGTCAGCACATAGGCGGCGAGCAGCGCCACCGCGATCAGCCGGCCCTTGAGGATCGGGATCGGCTGCGCGAGGTACTCGAACGGCGCGCCGGCCACCCAGGTGTTGCCGAAGAACCAGCGCTCGCTGCGCACCTTGGCCCAGGCCGAGAAGATCCCGATCGTCAGCACGCTCAGCGCGACGTTGACGATCCAGATGCCGAAGTACTCGCGCGCATGGCCGCGGAACTCGAAGGGATGTTCTTCGAGGGCCGCCGGTGGTGGTGGCGGTGGCGCCGGGATCGGCGGCGGCGGCGCGCCGAAACGCTCGATGGCCGGTGGCGCGGGCGGACTGTCGCCGTCCAGCGTGGCTCCCTGTGTCATCAATGCCCCCAGGCCCTCCGTGTTCCCGCAGTCTACGTCAACCGGTGCCGCCGGGAAGCGCCAACGCGCCGCTGGACGACCGGACGACTGGCTGCGCGCGCGGCAATTGGCTAACGTATCCGACCCGTGCACCGGTGCGGGTCGACAGGGATCGGAATGAACGATTTGCGCCCATTGTGGGAACCCGGCCGCGAGCGGATCGAACGCGCCAACCTGTCGCGCCTGATCAAGTTCGTGGCCCAGCAGTACGACGCGCAGGTCGAATCGTGGGCCGATCTGTACGACTGGTCGATCCGCTTTCCCGAGCGTTTCTGGGTCAGCGTGTGGGATTTCTGCGGCATCCGCGCGAGCGGCGAGCGCGAGCCGGTACTCATCGACGGCGACCGCATGCCGGGTGCGCGCTGGTTTCCCAACGTGCGGCTGAACTTCGCGCAGAACCTGCTGCGCCATCGCGACGACCGCACCGCGCTGGTGTTCCGCGGTGAAGCGGGCCAGGCCCGTGAAATCAGCTATGCCGAGCTGCACGAACAGGTCAGTCGGCTGCAGCAGGCGTTGGCGGCTGCCGGGGTCGGGGTTGGCGATCGGGTCGCCGGATTCATGCCCAACGTGCCGGAAGCAGTGGTCGCGATGCTCGCCACCACCTCGCTGGGCGCGGTGTGGTCGTCGTGCTCGCCGGATTTCGGCATCAACGGCGTGGTCGACCGCTTCGGCCAGATCGAACCCAAGGTGCTGTTCACCGCGGCCAGCTACGCATACGGCGGCAAGTCCTTCGACTGCCTCGAAAAGGTCGCCGGCATCATGCAGAAGATCCCCGCCATCGAGCGCGTGGTGGTGGTGCCCTACCTCGAGCGGCCCGCATCGGTGGCGCAGGTGCCCAAGGCCGTGCAACTGGACGACTTCGTGGCAGCGTTCGCTGCGAAGGCGGTCGCATTCGAGGCCACCGCCTTCGACCACCCGCTGTACATCATGTACTCATCGGGTACCACCGGCGTGCCCAAGTGCATCGTGCACGGCGTCGGCGGCACCTTGATCCAGCACCTCAAGGAGCACGTGCTGCACTGCGACCTCAAGCGCGAGGACCGGATTTTCTTCTACACGACCTGCGGCTGGATGATGTGGAACTGGCTGGTCTCGGCGCTCGCGGTGGGCTCCACCGTGGTGCTGTACGACGGCTCGCCCTCGTATCCGGACGGCAACCGGCTGTGGGATCTGGCCGATGAGCTCGGCATCAGCGTGTTCGGCACCAGCGCGAAGTGGCTCGCGGCGATCGAGAAGGCCGGCATCGTGCCGCGCGAGACCCACAAGCTGCTCGCGCTGCGCACGCTGCTGTCGACCGGCTCGCCGCTCGCGCCGGAAGGCTTCGAATACGTGTACCGCGACATCAAGGAGCGGGTGCTGCTGTCGTCGATCTCCGGCGGCACCGACATCATCTCCTGCTTCGCGCTGGGCAATCCGCTGCTGCCGGTGTGGAAGGGCGAGATCCAGTGCCGCGGACTCGGCATGAAGGTCGAGATGCTCGACGAAGCCGGCAAACCGGTGCGCGAAGAGCCCGGCGAGCTGTCCTGCTCGGCACCATTCCCTTGCATGCCGATCGGCTTCTGGAACGATCCCGATGGCCGCAAGTACCACGACGCCTACTTCGCGCGGGTACCCGACACCTGGTGCCACGGCGACTTCGCGATGCTCACCCACCACGACGGCGTGATCATCCACGGCCGCTCCGACGCCACGCTCAATCCGGGCGGCGTGCGGATCGGCACCGCGGAGATCTATCGGCAGGTCGAGCGCGTGCCCGAGGTGCTGGAGTCGCTGTGCATCGGCCAGGACTGGGAGGGCGACGTGCGGGTGGTGCTGTTCGTGCGCCTGCGCGAGGGCGTGGCGCTCGACGATCCCCTGCGCCAGCGGATCAGCAAGGCGATCCGCGACAACACCACCCCACGCCACGTGCCCGCGAAGATCATCGCGGTGGCGGACATCCCGCGCACCATCTCGGGCAAGATCACCGAACTGGCGGTGCGCAACATCGTGCATGGCCGGCCGGTGAAGAACACCGATGCACTGGCCAATCCGGCCAGCCTGGATCTGTATCGCGACCTGCCGGAACTGGCCAGCTGACACGATCGCGCGGCGGCCGCCCGGCTGCCCCCGGGTGCGGGCGTCGACACGCCGCGTGAGCTGCCCGCGGCCTCGGTTCGCGTTCGGCCAGGGAGTCCGCTGACATGGGCTCGGGCGACTACGGACCGGGCAGCGGACGGGCAGGATCCTGCTTGACCCGCATGATTTGTTGCGGGAGCGGGACCTCGATGCCTTCGCGCTCGAGCGCTTGCTTGATCGCGGCGAGCAGTTCGCTCTGCGCGACCAGCACGTCGGCGGTCTGCACCCAGGGTCGCACCGCGAGGTCGACGCCGCTGGCTGCCAGGCCGCGCACCAGCAATTGCGGCTCGCGATCCTTGACCACCCGCGGATGCGTGAGCAGTACCTCGCGGATCACCGCCAGCGCACGCAGCGGATCGCATGCATAGGCCACCGAGACCGGCAGGTCGAGGCGGCGCTGATCGCGGGCGCTGAAGTTGATGATCGGCTGGTTCATCACCTGCGCGTTCGGCAACGTGATCACGCGATTGTCGACCGCAACCAGCACGGTCTGCAGCAGGTCCACGTGATCGACCGTGCCGGACTGGCCGCCGACGTCGACGAAATCGCCGGCGCGGAACGGGCGCGAGATCACCAGCAGCACGCCCGCGGCGATGTTGGACAGCGAGTCGCGCAGCGCAAGGCCGATCGCGAGGCCGGCAGCACCGAGGGCGGCGAGCATCGAGGCGGTCGGCACGCCGAGTCTATCGAGCGCACCGACGATCACGATGATCAGCAGACCGATGCTCACCGTGCTGCGCAGGAAATTGCCGAGCACCGCATCGCCACCACGTTGTTCGACCGTGCGCGCGACCAGCCTGCCCAAACGTCGCGCCAGCCACATGCCGATCAGCAGGATCGCCAGCGCGGTGACCAGGCTCACGCCCCAGCCCGCCACTTGGTCGCTCCACTGTTCGAAACGGATCAGGTCGAGAAACTCTTTCATGTTCCCATTGTCGCGATTGCCGCCGCGCGCATCCAGCGCGACCGGACTTCTACAGGCTGCCCATGCCCTCGGCCACCCCTTCGGCACCCCACTCGCAGCATGCGCAGGGTGTTGGTCGAACCGCGGTGTTCCATGTGGTCGCCGGAAGTGATGATCACGCGGTCGCCGAGCGCGAGGTTGCCGCTGTCGAACAGTTGCTTGATCGCCACCCGCGCGGCCTGCGCCGGCGGCAGGCCGCGGCTGTCGAAGGCGATCGGGAACACGTCGCGCATCATCGCCATCCGGCGCCGCGCGCCGTCGTGGCGCGACAGCGCATAGATCGGCGCGGTGCTGCGAAAGCGCGACAACCAGCGCGCGGTGCTGCCTGATTCGGTCAAGGCGAGGATCGCGCGCACCTCGATGTGTTCGGCGAGGAACATGGTGGCCATCGCGATCGCCTGGTCGACCCGCTGCAGGTTGCGTGGCGCGTCCTCGAAGTCGGTGTCCATGCGGAACTGGCGTTCGGCGCCGAGGCAGATGCGCGACATCGCCTCCACGGCCTTCTGCGGATGGCTGCCGGCCGCGGTTTCCTGCGACAGCATCACCGCATCGGTGCCATCGATCACCGAGTTGGCCACGTCGAGCACCTCGGCGCGCGTCGGGATCGGCGAATCGACCATCGACTGCAGCATCTGGGTGGCGGTGATCACCAGCTTGTTGCGCGCCAACGACTCGCGGATGATCTTCTTCTGCAGGCCCGGCAGTTCGGCATCGCCGATCTCCACCCCGAGATCGCCGCGCGCGACCATCACCGCATCGGAGGCGTCGATGATCTCGCCGAGGTTCTCGATCGCCTCGGTGCGTTCGATCTTGGCGACCAGGTGCGCGGTGGACCCGGCGGCCACGGCCAACGCGCGGGTCTCGTGCATGTCGGCCGCCGAGCGGCAGAACGACACCGCGATGAAGTCGACGCCCAACTCGGCGGCGGTGACGATATCGGCGCGGTCCTTGTCGGTGAGCGCACCCAGCGACAGCCCGCCACCGAGCCGGTTGAGCCCCTTGCGATCCGACAGCTTGCCGCTGGTGAGCACGGTGGTGCGGATCGCAGTGCCCTCGACCGCATCGACGCGCAGCGCGATCAAGCCGTCGTCGAGCAGCAGCGTGTCGCCCGACTGCACATCGCCGGGCAGGTCCAGATAGCTGCAGCCCACCGCGTCGGCATCGCCGGGTGGCGCATCCGCACGACAGTCGAGCGTGAATGCCTGGTCGGCCACCAGCATCACCTTGCCCTCGGCGAATTTTTCGATCCGGATCTTCGGCCCGCCGAGGTCGGCCAGCACGCCGATCTCGCGCCCGAGCCGGTGCGCGATGGAGCGTACGCGCGCGACCCGCTGCGCATGGTGGGCCTTGTCGCCATGCGAGAAGTTCAGCCGCACCACGTCGACCCCGGCGCCGAGCACGCCTTCGAGCAAACCCGGGGCATCGGTGGCGGGGCCGAGCGTGGCGATGATCTTGGTGCGGCGAGGGACTGTGCTCATGGGCAGGACAGGATCTGGCGGATCGACCGGAAACTAACACGACACTGCGTCGTGGCGCGTGGCTTTCCGCGGCAGCATTCGTATGCAGTCCACTGCGCCGCCCTGTCCTGCGCGACAATCGCGGCATGCCCGCGCCCGCCCGCGCTCCGAATCCAGTGCAAAGGCCACGCGTGCTGATCCTCGGCGGCGGCTTCGGCGGCCTGTGGGCCGCGCGCACGCTGGCCGATTCGGCGGTCGACATCACGCTGATCGACCGCACCAACCACCACCTGTTCCAGCCCCTGCTGTACGAGGTCGCCACCGCCGGGCTGTCGGCGCCCGACATCGCGGCACCGCTGCGCCACATCCTGCGCGACCAGCGCAACGTGGTGGTGCGGCTCGACGAGGTGCTGGCGATCGACGTGGCCACGCGTCGGGTGGTCTGCGCGGGTGGCACGCTCGACTACGACTATCTGGTGGTGGCCACCGGCGCCACCCACGCCTACTTCGGCCATGACGACTGGGCCGCACATGCGCCAGGCCTGAAGACCCTCGATGATGCACTGCTGATCCGGCGCCGCGTGCTGGAAGCCTTCGAGGCGGCCGAGCGCGAGACCGATCCGGCGGCGCGCGCGGCCTGGCTCGGATTCGTGGTGGTCGGCGGCGGGCCCACCGGCGTGGAGCTGGCCGGCACGCTGGCCGAGATCGCGCGCCACACGCTGGCCGGCGAGTTCCGCCGTTCCGACCCCTCGCAGGCGTTGGTGCATCTGGTCGAAGCCGGCCCGCGCGTGCTGCCTTCGATGCCGGAGTCGCTGTCGGCGAGTGCGCGGGCGCAGCTCGAACGGCTCGGCGT
>JANOEA010000203.1:0-2272 GCA_031412975.1 Pseudomonadota bacterium
AGTGCGAGGTTCGATCCCTGGATGAAGCTGCGCGGCGCTAGGCGCTGCAGCAGGGTGGCGACCGGCACCACCAGTACGCCACGGGTCAGCCCCGGCAGGCGAAACAGCGTGGCCACGCGCTGCGAGACGATGTCCGGATGCGGTGAGAACACGTCATAGGGCAGGGTTTCCCAATCCGGCAGATGCAGCACCGGCAGGTCTGCATCGGCGAAGCCGCGCAGTTCTGCTTCCAGCGTGTGCGCCGCATGGGTGTCGCGCGCGACCGCGACCACGATGCCGCGATGGTGACGCGCCGCCGAGGCGATCGCCAGCGCCAGCGCCGAGCCATGCGGACGCCGCCACCATGCGCGCAGCTGCGGCGCACGCGGCAGCACGGGGGTGAGCACGCCGGGGCGCGTCGAGGAAGTGTCGGTCATACGGAAGTGCCGCGCGCGGGGAGTTGCGCGGGGCGCGGAGTGTAGCAATCCACAGCGCGATTGCGCGTGCTCAGGCGTTTCGCCGTTTGCCCTGCGGAAGGTCCAGCCATACGCGCACCGTTCCGCCTTCGCCCTGCACGTGCTGGCGGGTAAATCCCAGTTGGTCGGCCAGATGCAGCATGCCGGTGTTGTCGGCAAGGACATTGCCGTACACCGCCCGCAGCTTCTTGCGTCGGCACCAGTCGAGCATGCGCCGCATCAGCAGGGTGCCGAGGCCTTGGCGCGCGAGCGGCCGTGCCACGATCAGCGCGAACTCCGCTATCTCGGTATTCGGATCGATGCTGGCGCGCACCACGGCGCCGACCAAACCCTCGCCGGGCGGCTCGGGCTCCGATACCGCCAACGCGAACGAATGGCGTGGATCGAGCACCGTCAGGTCGTGCGCCAGCTCCACCGACATCTCCTTGATCGGATGCATGAAGCGGAATCGCACTTCCTCGGCGCTGAGCGTGCCGAAGCCGGCTCGCAAGACCTCGGCGTCACGTGGATCGATCGGGCGCAGCACCACGGTACGGCCATTGGGCAGCTTCAACAGTTCGCGCCACGGACCCAGCCGCTCGCGAACGATCTGATGACGTCCTGTTGGCGGGGCCGCACGGCGTGTCACGACTTGGCGCATACTTTCCATGGCTGCCGCAGGGTGACACGGCGAGGCGGAGCCCATGCTCTAAGTCGGTTTTCCTGCGCATCCCCCTCCCGGGTCGAGGATCAACGCCATGGACCAAGCGCAGCTCGATGCACTCGCCGGCAGCTGGCCTGGCGTCACCAGCGACATCAAGTGGCACGACGATCGCGTCTACTCGGTCGGCGGCAAGATGTTCGCGGTGTACTGCTTCCAGGGCAGCAACGCCGGGCAGATTTCATTCAAGGTCGATCATCAGCGTTTCCTCGAGCTGACCGATCGCCACGGGGTGATTCCGGCGCCCTACATGGCCCGCGCGCACTGGGTATCGGTGTTGGCTTCTTCCGCGATGTCGCGGCAGGAGTTGATGGGGTTGCTGAGGGGGAGTTATGACCTGGTCAGGTCCAAGTTGACCAGGAAGGTTCAGATGGGGTTGGGGGGCGAATAGGTTCGCTTTGCTTGTCGTTTTTCAGAGCCGAGCCCTTGTTTTTCTCCGCAAGCGACAAAGCGGTTTCGTGCCGCTGCCGGTGGTCGCTTCGCTTCTTTTGTTCAGAGCCGAGCGCTTTTTTTTTTCGGCAAGCGACAGAGCGGTTTCGTGCCGCTGCCGCGGCCCGAGCAGGGGAGATTTGCTTGTCCAAATCTCCCCTGCACCCCCAAAGGACACCCCGGGAATCCGCCGTCCGCACATCCTGTGCGGCCGGTGCCCTGCGCGCGTGCCGCACGTCAGGGGTTCGGCTTGACGGCGCATCCTGCGCCGAGGCCGAACTCGCGCACATCCCTGTGCGCGACCCCTACGGGGCCGGGAACCTGCCATGCGTCCCGTGCTCGGCGGCTTCCAGGGGCCCCGTGTTGAGTAACACGCCATCCATGGCTGGTTGTTGAGGCAGGTTCTTGGCCCCGCCTCGCGCGGAGTCCGCGGTCGAAGAGCAAACAGCACAGAGCTAGAGAGCGGTCAGCAGCGAGTAGCGGACGGAGGCTTCCGCGAAACTCCGCTGTGCTCGCAGCTCGTGCGCCTCGACAACAGGGCGAAGCCGATCAGTCGGCACCACGCGGAAACCAGCCATGGATGGCGTGTTCGTAAACATGGGGCCCCTGAGAGCCGCCGAGCATCGCAGTCGGGGTGCAGCAGCTGCGTGACCGGCGCATCGAGCGGAATCTGCTCGAGCAGCTTGCG
>JANOEA010000204.1:0-4143 GCA_031412975.1 Pseudomonadota bacterium
GCGCAGCAGCACCACTTCGGCGGCGGTTGCGGCCATCGGCACGCAGATCAGCAGGAGCGGAATCATTCGACGCATGGCAAACCTCCCCAAGGGTAGACGCCGATCATAATCACAGCTTGGCCCCGCGTGCGTCGACGGCGCCCGCAACTCCGCCTGCTGCCATCCAGCAGCTCGGCGCCAGCCCCGCGCAGGAGCAGCCCGGTTTGGGCTAATCTTGGGCCGCGCAATCGACGGAGCATCAGGTCGCCATGCAGCTGAAACCGTTCGGATTCCTGCTGGTGTTCGTGGTCCCCGCGCTGATGCCGTTCTCGGCATGGCTGGCGGCGATCAGCGGCGCGCCGAACGCAGCGGCATGGTTTCCGCTGCTGTTCCTGTTCGTGTTGCTGCCGCTGGCCGACTATGCGCTGGGCCGCGACCTGGGCAATCCGCGCGACGCAGCGGCAATGCAGCGGCTGGAGGGCCAGCATTACTACCGGGTGCTGACCCTGATCGCCGCGGCGGTCCAGGTCGCGTTGATCGCGTGGTCGGGCTGGTGGTTCGTGCAGGCCGATCTCGGCGTGTCCGGCATGCTCGGCTGGCTGGCCTCGCAGGGCGTGGTCAGCGGCATCCTCGGCATCAACGTCGCCCATGAGTTGATCCACAAGCGCGAACGTCTCGAACAGTGGGCCGGCGGCGCGCTGCTGTGCACGGTCGGTTACTTCGGTTTCAAGATCGAACACGTGCGCGGCCACCACGTCAACGTGTCCACGCCGCTGGATGCCTCGTCGGCGCGCTTCGGGCAAAGCGTCTACCCGTTCATGCTGCGCTCGCTGGCCGGCAACATCACCGCGGCATGGCGCCTCGAAGCACAGCGGCTGGCCGACCGCGGCCTGCAATGGCTGCATTGGCGCAACGAAATGCTGTGGTGGGCGGCACTGTGGGCGGCCTTCGGGATGGCGATGCTGCTCTGGCTGGGCCCTGCAGGACTCGGGTTCTTTCTGGTGCAGGGCCTCGGCGCCGCATTGAGCCTGGAGATCATCAACTACATCGAACACTACGGGCTGGCGCGGCGCCAGATCGATGGCCGCTACGAACGCACCACCCACCAGCACAGCTGGAACTCCAGCTACCTGCTGTCGAACCTGCCGCTCTTCCAGCTGCAGCGGCACTCGGACCACCACGCCAATCCGCGCCGTCGCTACCAGGCGCTGGTGCACCACGACGACAGCCCGCAGCTGCCGGGCGGCTATTCCGCGATGTTCGTGCTGGCCCTGCTGCCGCCGCTGTGGCGACGCATCATCGATCCGCGGGTTCGCGCCTACTACGGTGGCGCGAGCGGCTGAACGCCCGTCACTGGCGGTCGCGCTCCGGGCTCAGCCCGAGCACTGGAAATGCAGCACATCGAGCTTGTTGACCGCGACCGCCTGGCCGAGACTGATGGTGCCGGACTTGCGCAACTGGGTCTCGTCGCGGTGCAGGCGCAGCTCGTCGTCTTCGCCGAGCGTGACCCAGGTGCCGTTGGTGCTGCGGTCCGAGACCACGAAGTAGCCGCGTTTGTATTCGATCATCGCGTGGTTGCGCGACACCCATTCGGCATCGATCACCAGCGTTGAATTGAGTTCCCGCCCGAGCGTGAACGGCTGCGAGTTGGCGTCGAGCTGGAAGGTGGTATCGCGATAGCGCAGGGTCAGCTTCGCGCCACCCGCACCGGGCAGCGAGTCGAGGCGGATCGCCCGCTGCACGGTGGTGACGTTGGACAAATCTTCCTGCCACAGCACGTCGACGATCTCGATCGGGAACTGTTTGCCGCTGACCCGCGCGGTGCCCAGCGCGCGCGAGCGCACCGCGCCGGGGTTGATCCCGGCCACGGTGGTGGCGGTGGTCACAATCTGCTCGCGCTTGGCCAACTGCTCCATCCGCGCGGCGGTATTGACCGCATCGCCGTAGACGTCGTTTTCCTCGATCAGGGTGTCGCCATGGTGCAAGCCGACCCGGATCGCGAGGTTGTCCTTGACGAACACCGGATCGTGGGCGATCCGCTTCTGCATGTCGGTGGCAGCCAGCAGGCCGTTCATCGCGGCCGGGAAGGTGCACATCACCGAATCGCCGATGGTCTTGATGACCTTGCCGCCGTGGCGACCGGCCACTTCGCCCAGCGCACCCAGGATCGCCGACACGATCCGCCGCGCCTCGACATCACCGCGCTGCTCGAACAGCTTGGTGCTGCCGCTGACGTCGGCGAACAGGATCGTGGTGGGCTGGGAATTGGCCATGCTGATCGTGATGATAGGCGATTCGCCGGGTCGGCTCCACCGCCCCATCGAGTGGCAGCGCGCGAGGCCGCGCCGGGGCCCGCGCACCGCTCAGGCCGACAGCAGGGCCTCGGCGGCCGCGAGCACGCTCGCATCCGAGGGCAACACGAAATTGGCCGCACCCGCCAGCGGCGTGTAGGAATCCTCGCCGACCACCCGCACCAGCGGCTTGTGGCCGAGCCCGGCTTCGACGATCGCGGTGATGATGCCCTCGCCCACACCGGCACTGCGCCGGCCCTCGTCGACCACCACGATCCGCGCGCAGGCGGCGGCATGCGCGACGATCTGCGCGGTATTCAGGGGCTGCAACCAGCGCAGGTCGAGTACCCGACAGCGCACGCCTCGGCGCTGTTCCAGCGCACGCGCGGCGCGCAGGCTCATCGGCACTCCGTTGGCGAAGCTGATGAACAGCAGATCCGCGCCATCGCCGTAGACCCTGCCCTCGCCCAGCACGATCGCCTGGTCCGGCGCGGGATACCCCGTCAGCCAGCCGCCGTCGCCGGGTTCGTACAGATCCTTGGTCATGTACAGCGCGATCGGCTCGAGGAACACGCTGACGCGGCCATCGACCCGCGCAAGTGCGGTCAGCGTGCGCAGCATCATCGCCGCATCGTCGCCGCGCGAGGGACAGCCGATCACCAGGCCCGGGATGTCGCGCAGCGCGGCGATCGAGTTGTCGTTGTGGAAGTGCCCGCCGAAGCCGCGCTGGTAGCCCAGCCCCGCCATCCGCACCACCATCGGGTTGCGGAACTGGTCGTTGGAGAAGAACTGCAGCGAGCTGGCCTCGCCACGGATCTGGTCGCAGGCGTTGTGGAAATAGGCCAGGTACTGGATCTCGGGGATCGGCAGCATGCCCATGTTGGCGTAACCCTGGGCCAGGCCCAGGATGGTCTGCTCGTCGAGCAGGGTGTTGAACACGCGCGTGCCCTTGAAGGCCTTGTTGAGGCCGCGGGTCACCGTGTACACGCCGCCTTTCTGCGCCACGTCCTCGCCGAACAGCAGCGCATCGGGATACTTCGCCATCAGGTCGAACAGTGCTGCGTTGATCTGCACCGCCAGGTGCCGCGGCGGCAGGTTCTCGGGCAGGTTCTTCGCGCCGCCGAATACGCGCATGCGCTCGTCGGCGTAGTCCGCGCGGGCCGCCTCGGCCGCGACCCGGTTCGGCGAAAACGGCGCCAGCGGCAGCATCACTTCCGCCGCGCTGGCCAGTCGCGGGCGCAGGTCGGCAGCGACCGCGGCGTCCATGCAGCGGGTGCGGAACGACTCGTACCACTGCAGCAGGGCGTCCGCAGTCAGCAGACCGGTCGCCAGCGCGATATCGGCCGAGCGCAGCAGCGGATCATGCGCCTCGGCGGCGATGAGTTCATCGAGCGGGCGGTACTCGACCTCGAAATCGGTCCCCGCATGGCCCATCAGGCGTGCGGTGCCCAGGTGGAGAAAGGTCGGCCGACGGGTGTTGCGACAATGCGCGACAGCGGCTTCGACCTGCGCATAGCCCTGTGCCAGGTCGAGCCCATCAGCGTAGAAATAATCCAGTCCGCGACGCTGCGCGAACGATGCGGCGATCCAGCCGCCCGGCGTTTTCACCGAAATGCCGATGCCGTTGTCCTCGCACACGAACAGCACCGGCGCGGGCAGTCCCTGGTACGCGGTCCATTGCGCGGCGTTGAATGCCCCCTGCGCGGTCGAGTGGTTGGCCGAAGCATCGCCGAAGCTGCAGATCGCGATGCTGTCGGCCGGCACCGGCAGCGGTCGGTTCAGGCGCCGCGCCTGTTCGATCGCAATCGCGGTGCCCAGCGCCTTGGGCGGATGCGAGCCGATGGTCGAGGTTTGCGGCAGCACCCACAGCGGC
>JANOEA010000205.1:0-6542 GCA_031412975.1 Pseudomonadota bacterium
TGTTGCCAGTCATCAGCTGTTGCAGTCGCTGCCATGGCAGCTCCCACAAGGAGGATGGGCTGTCGCTGCCAGACACCAGGTGCTGCAGTCGCTGCCATGGCAGCTCCCACAAGGACGATGGGCTGTCGCTGCCAGACATCAGGTGCTGCAGTCGCTGCCATGGCAGCTCCCACATTGCTCTGACCTGTCGATCTGCCTTGTGGGAGCTGGCATGCCAGCGAAAGGCACCTCGGCTCTCCGGCAGAAAGTCAGAACCCCGCGGGCTGGCTGCGCGCCTTGGGATCTGCCGGCATGCTCTTCGCGCTTGCGCTTGCGCTGGCCGCGGCCAGGGTGATCCGGAAGCAGCTGCCGCCGCCGGCGACCGGCACGTATTCGAGGCTGGCCTGGTTGGCTTCGACCAACTGGCGGGCGATGTACAGGCCGAGGCCGGTGCCGTGCTCGCTGGTGGTGTAGAACGGGTCGAAGATCTGGTCGGCGACCTTGCGCGGAATGCCGGGACCGCGGTCGACAACCTCGATCACCGGCGGCCCGGTCTCCGACAGGCGGCGTGCGATCACCGCGACGCGCGCGGGCTGCCCGGGCAGCCGACCGTAGCGGCGTGCGTTCTGCACCAGATTCCAGATGACCTGCTGCAACTGGCCCGGATCGACCAGCGCCTGCACCGCACGCGGCGCGGTCACCGCGCGCACCTCGTCGTTCTCCTGCGGCTGGATCGAACGGTATTCGTCGACGAACGCGGTGGTCCACGTACACAGCTCGATCTGCTCCGGTCGCGAGCGCTCGCGGCGCGACAGTTGCAGGATGTTCTCGACGATGGTGTTCACCCGCGTGCACTGCGCGCGCACGATCTCCACCAGGCGCTGGTCGGACTCGCTGATTTCTTCCGACTCCGACAGCAGCTGCGAGGAATAGCTGATCGCGGCCAGCGGATTGCGGATCTCGTGCGCGATGCTGGCCGAGAGTCGACCCAACGACGACAGGGTCATCTGCTCGGCCTGCCGCGACAGCAGCGAGATGTCGTCGAGGAACACGATGCTGTTGTCCTCGTTGCCGGCGCCCAGGCGCACGAAGCGCGGGATCACCTCGGACACGCCATCGGCCAGCGCGACCGGCGTCGCATCGGCCTTGCCGAAGGTGCGCCAGTGATACAGCCGGCGCGAGACCTCGGGCGCCACGTCGGCCAGATCCCGCCGCTGCGGCGACGGATTGCCCATCAGGTGCCACGCGGCTTCATTGACCTGGTGCACCCGGTTGTTCGAATCGACCACGATCACCCCGGTGCGCATCCGGCGGATGATCAGATCGTTGAGCTGGGTGAGATTCGCAAGATCGGTCTCCTGCTGCTGCACCAGTTCCTCGGTCTCGTAGACCTGCGCGCGCAACACCTGCAGCAGCGCGGTCACCGCGAAATAGCTCGCCGCGAACAGCGCGCCCTGGCTCCAGCCCCCCGCGCCATCCTGCAATCCAAAGGTCGCCAGCACCGCGGCCGCGGCAATGAAGGCCACCGTGTAGGCGCCGCGCGGCGCGAGCAGCAGCGAGGAACAGGCAACCGTGACCAGGATCAATGCCGCGATCCCGCTGTCGAGGCCCTTGATCGCGACCAGCGCGGTGGTAGCGGCGAGCAGGTCGAGCATCAGACTCAGGAACACATGGCGTCGGCGATCGCCGCGCAGACGCCGGCCCTGGATGAACAGCGCGGTCGCACCGAGCAGGTAGGCCAGCGCCGCGGTCTGCGCCGTGAACGGCGTGACCAGTTCGATCATGTCCTTGGCCAGCGGGCTGAAGCAGAAGCCCACCAGCAGCACCGCTTCGAAGATGCGGTACAGCTCGAAGAAGTACAGCTCGCGCCGGGTCACCGCATCGGGCGAAGCGAGGCGCTGGCCTCCGCCGGCCGGACGCAGCACGAAAGGACGCGATTGCGACACCGGCAGGGCTCCCATCGAGTCGGCGCCCGCAGTATACGGTGTGTGGCTGTTCCATGAACGGCATGTCGCGCCGCCTGCGCGCGCGCGGCCGATGGTGCCAATCCTGCCCCTTTCGACCCGGTAGCCGCATAGGCCACAATACGCCCCCATTTTCCGGGTCGGTCTTCGACCGTCCGGATCCCGCCGGCGCGACTGCCGGCCCGAGCCCAGGACCCCCTATGAACTTCCACGAGTACCAGGCCAAGGACCTCTTCGCCGAGTTCGGCATCGCTGTCCCCAGGGGGCAGGTCGCGGTATCGCCCGAAGAGGCGCGCAGCGCGGCGATCGCGCTCGGCGGCAGCCAGTGGGTGGTCAAGGCGCAGATCCATGCGGGCGGTCGCGGCAAGGCCGGTGGCGTGAAGCTCACCAAGACCCCCGATGAAACGCGCGACATCGCCGCGACCATGCTCGGCACGCGGATGCAGACCTACCAGTCCGGCGGGCTCGCGCTGCCGGTCGACAAGGTGCTGATCTCGGAAGCCAATGACATCGAGCAGGAGCTGTACCTGTCGATCCTGATCGATCGCGCGACCAAGGCGGTGCAGTTCATCGCCTCGGCTGCGGGCGGCGTCGACATCGAGCAGGTCGCACGCGAGACGCCGGAGAAGATCCAGATCGTCACCGTCGATTTCGTCGAAGGCCTGCAGCCCTACCACTGCCGCAAGGTCGCGTTCGGGATCGGCCTGAACGCCAAGCAGGCCGGCCAGCTCACCAAGATCATGAGCGGCCTGTACCGCATGTTCAACGCCTACGATCTGTCGCTGGTGGAGCTCAATCCGCTCGCGGTGGTGGCCGGCGGCGATCTGGTCGCGCTCGACGGCAAGGTCAATGCGGATGAGAACGCGCTGTATCGCCACCCGAAGCTGGAAGCGATGCGCGACATCCGCCAGGAAGACCCGACCGAAGCGCAGGCCGCGAACTTCGGCGTCAACTACGTGCAGATGGATGGCGACATCGGCTGCATGGTCAACGGCGCGGGCCTGGCGATGGCGACCATGGACGTGATCAAGCTCGCCGGTGGCGAGCCCGCGAACTTCCTCGATGTCGGCGGTGGTGCCAACAAGGAGCGCGTGGTGCAGGCGTTCAAGCTGATCCTGTCCTCGGACAAGGTCAAGGCGATCCTGATCAACATCTTCGGCGGCATCGTGCGCTGCGACATGATCGCCGAGGGCGTGATCGCCGCGGTCAAGGAAGTGGGGCTGAGCATTCCGGTGGTGGTGCGGCTTGAAGGTACCAACGTGGAGAAGGGGCGCGAACTGCTGGCCAACTCGGGGCTCAAGATCACCTCGGCGACCGATCTGAACGACGCCGCGGCGAAGGCCGTGGCCGCCGTTCGCAGCTGATCCTGCGCGCGCGACGCGCAACGCGACCACCACTACGAATCCAGGCAGGACAACCCATGAGCGTTCTCGTCAATCGCCACACCAAGCTGATCGTGCAGGGCTTTACCGGCCAGCAGGGCACCTTCCACTCCGAGCAGATGATCGAATACGGCACCCAGCTGGTCGGTGGCGTGACGCCCGGCAAGGGCGGCAGCAAGCATCTGGATCGGCCGGTGTTCGACACCGTGCAGGCCGCGGTGCGGGCCACCGGTGCCGATGCCTCGGTGATCTACGTGCCGCCGCCGTTCGCGGCCGATGCGATCCTCGAAGCGGCCGATGCCGGCATCAAGGTGATCGTGACGATCACCGAAGGCATCCCGGTGCTCGACATGCTGCGGGTCAAGAACGTGCTCAAGCACAAGCCCGGCGTGGTGCTGGTCGGCCCGAACTGCCCCGGCGTGATCACGCCCGGCGAGTGCAAGATCGGCATCATGCCCGGCCACATCCACAAACCCGGCAAGGTCGGCATCGTGTCGCGTTCGGGCACGCTGACCTACGAGGCGGTGTTCCAGACCACCAACGCAGGACTCGGGCAATCGACCTGCATCGGCATCGGCGGCGACCCGATCAACGGCCTGAACTTCATCGATTGCCTGAAGCTGTTCGAGGGCGATCCGCAGACCGAGGGCATCATCATGGTCGGCGAGATCGGCGGCAGCGCCGAAGAAGAGGCTGCGGAGTTCATCAAGGCCCAGGTGAAAAAGCCGGTGGTTTCGTTCATTGCAGGCTCCAGTGCGCCGGCCGGCAAGCGCATGGGACACGCAGGCGCGATCGCATCGGGTGGCAAGGGCACCGCGGCGGGCAAGTTCGCCGCACTCGAAGCCGCCGGCGTGACCACGGTGAAATCGCCGGCGGATCTGGGCAAGGCGATCGTGGCGCGGTTGAAGTAGCCTGTGCTATTGCACCGAGCTTTCGCTGGTCCTTGTGGGAGCTGGCATGCCAGCGAGAGGCACCTGTCACTGAACCCCGGTAGTCGAAGCAACCCCGGTCGCCCAGTCGCTGCCATGGCAGCTCCCACAAGGAGGGTGGGATGGTGTCGCCAGTCCCGTGATTCCGCACTTCGATGCTGCACGGCTTGCCTCAAGCCTTCATATCACCTTGTGGGAGCTGGCATGCCAGCGACAGGCACCTGTCACTGAACCCCGGTAGTCGAAGCAACCCCGGTCGCCCAGTCGCTGCCATGGCAGCTCCCACAAGGAGGATGGGGAGTTAATGCGAGCCTTGGGGTGGCGCAGGCGCTACCACTCACGGATGACATCGAAGCCATGTATTCCTGCCCCGCATTCGACTAGCCTTTCATTCCATGCGCATCGCACTCGCCCAGTTCGACTTCCCGGTTGGCGCGGTGCAGGCCAACGCCGCGCGCATCAGTGCGCTGATCGGCGAGGCGCGCGATACGCATCAGGCGCAGATCGTGCTGTTTCCGGAACTCGCGCTGAGCGGCTATCCGCCGGAGGATCTGCTGCTGCGGCCCTCGTTCCTCGCCGATTGCGAGCGCGCGCTGCATGAGATCGCGCGCGACGTGCACGGCATCGTCGCGATCGTGTGCTGGCCGCAGAGCGCAGGTGCTGTGGTCTACAACGCGGCCAGCGTGCTGCGCGATGGCGCGATCGAGCGCACCTACCGCAAGCGCGAGCTGCCCAACTACGCGGTGTTCGACGAGCGCCGCTATTTCGAGGTCGATCCGGACCGCGACACCTGCGTGTTCGCGGTCGACGGCGTGCAGGTCGGGCTGATCATCTGCGAAGACCTGTGGTTCGCCGAGCCGCTCGCGGAGACCGTGGCCGCGGGTGCCGAGCTGGTGCTGGTGCCCAACGCTTCGCCGTTCGAGCGCGACAAGCACATCCAGCGCGATTCGCTGCTCGAACAGCGTGCGAAGGAAACCGGTGCGGCGCTCGCCTATCTGAACCTGGTCGGTGGCCAGGATGCGGTGGTGTTCGATGGCGGCTCGGTGCTGGCCGACGGCAGCGGCAAGGTGCATCCGGCCGCCGCCGCGTTTGTCGACCAGTGGCTGGTGGCCGACTACATGCCGGGCGCGCGCACCTTCACGCCGGTGCAGTGGCTCGTCGATGGCGATGAGAGTCGCGATGCGCTCGCGTGGCGCGCGGTGGTGCGCGGGACGCGCGACTATTGCCGCAAGAACGGCTTCGAAAAAGTCTGGCTGGGATTGTCGGGCGGGATCGACTCGGCGCTGGTGCTGGCGATCGCGGTCGATGCGCTGGGTGGCGACAACGTCACCGCGGTGCGCCTGCCGTCGCGCTACACCGCGCCGTTGTCGAACGATCTCGCGGTCGAGCAGTGCGCGATCCTCGGCGTGCAGCTGCTCGAGGTGCCGATCGAGCCCGCGTTCGAGGGCATGCTGGCCGCATTGGCGCAGCAGTTCGAGGGCCAGGCGCCGGATCTGACCGAGGAAAACCTGCAGTCGCGGATCCGCGGTGCGCTGCTGATGGCGCTGAGCAACAAGTTCGGCGGCATGCTGCTGACCACCGGCAACAAGAGCGAGTACGCGGTGGGTTACGCGACGATCTACGGCGACATGTGCGGCGGTTATGCGCCGCTGAAGGATCTGTACAAGACCGAGGTGTACGCGCTTGCGCGCTGGCGCAACACGGTCGGCGGCACGGCGGTGATTCCGCATGGCGCGATCGAACGCGCGCCCTCGGCCGAGCTGCGCGCCGACCAGAAGGACCAGGACTCGCTGCCGCCCTACGACGTGCTCGACGCGATCCTGTTCCGCTTCGTCGACCAGGAACTGTCGCGCGACGACATCGTCGCCGCCGGCTTCGCCCCGGCCACCGTCGACCTGGTGCTGCGCCTGGTGCGGATCAGCGAATGGAAGCGCCACCAGGCGGCTCCGGGACCCAAGGTGTCACGCCGCGCATTCGGCCGCGAGCGGCGCTATCCGATCACGAGTGGGTGGCGGTAGGGTCATTGCAAGGGGTAAACCCGGCGCGCCTGCGTAGGAGCGCACCCTGTGCGCGACAGGCACATTTGGATTGCACTGCGTTGCCCGAGGTTGCGGTCGCGCGCTCGGCGCGCTCCTACAGGGCACACGCGTTTGTAGGAGCGCACCCTGTGCGCGACAGGCACATTTGGATTGCAACGCGTTGCCCGAGGTTGCCGTCGCGCGCAACCCGCGCTCCTAAAGGGCAAACCGGCTTGTAGGTGCGCACCCTGTGCGCGACAGGCACATTTG
>JANOEA010000206.1:0-8853 GCA_031412975.1 Pseudomonadota bacterium
GGTCGGTGCAGTGCGGGCACTTTCTGGGCAGCGACCACAGCACCAGATGGCAGCACCTCATTGCTGCACCCCATGACAGCACCCCATGACTGGCATCGACATCCCATTTTCCTTGTGGGAGCTGCCATGGCAGCGACTCGAGCGATCGAGGCCAATGCAACGAGCAGCGTGCCGTGGGAGGTGCCCGTCGCTGGATAGTGAGAGCTACCATCCCGGCAGCCCCACCCAAAACAACCCACCGGCCCCCACCCGTGGCCATCGCCCGGCACTCCCTCGGCTCCCCGTTTCACCCCGTTTCGCCCGAAAGTGACCGGATCGCCCCTTCCGCTGCGTTATAGCCGGTGGGAGTTGCGAGGCCAGTCCCCGCAACCATCCCGCCAGTGTCTCGACCGGCGGTTTGCCACCGAACTGAAAGATCGGTGGGCCAGACTGTCGAATTGTGCGGGGCAGCACTGCTTCGGCAGGGTCGCCCGGAGATACTGGCAGGGTGGTCGCAGCGTCAGGCAATTTCGCAAGACCATCGCCCAAGTCACCATACCGCTTCCATTTTGCTGGTCGGGTGGCTTACTATCCGCTTGTTAATCCTCACCGCTTGGGAGGTTGTACCGTGAAAATGAAGACTCTTGCTCTTGTCGCCGCCGCTGGCCTCGGCCTGGTTGGCGCGCCGTCCGTATTCGCCTGCAGCATCGCTGCATGGAACGGTGGTCCGACCGGCACGCCGGTGGCCGGCCGTCCGACCGACGCTGCTCCGACCGCCCGCTACTCGGGCCAGTGCGGCCTGCGCTCCGGCGCTGCCGCGAACTACGTCACCGACAACACCCCGGCCGCTGAAACCACCTTCCGCGCCCGTTTCTACGTGTTTACCGGCCTCACCGCCGGCAGCGCGTTGGTCTATCAGGCACTGAATGCGGATGCGACCCCGTTGCAGCAGATCGGCGTGACCTACAACGCCACCGCAGGCGCGTTCGAATTCGCCACCAACACCGGCGCCGCCTCGATCCTTTCGATCACCGCCAATCGCTGGTACTCGGTCGAGCTGAACTGGTCGCGTGCAGCGGGCAACATGGTTGCCACCGTGCGTGGCGCCGCCGCCACCACCGACAGCACCGCCACCGTCACCGGTGTCGGCGCAGCTGCCCAGATCGACACCGCGCGTTTGGGTTGGGTCTCGGGCGGTGGCACTGCCGCTGCGCGTCCGGTTACCGTGGATGGTTATGAGTCGCGTCGGGCCACCGCAATCGGCCGTCTGTGCCGTGGTGATGCGAACAACGACAACAACCGCAATTCGGGCGATGGCATCGTCGTGCGCAACGAGTTCCTCAACGGCACGCTGGCGGCTGGCCAGCCGGATGCCAACGAAGACGGCAACGTCAACTCGGGCGACGGCATCATCATCCGTAACCTGTTCCTGGGTGGGCAGGGCGCCTGCTCCTCTGGCGTTTGAAGCCTAGCCCTCCAACCCTAATTCAGGAGCACATCATGAAAATCAAGTATCTCGCTGCCGCGGCAGCCATGTTCATCGCCGGGTCGGCTTCTGCCGCGGAGCTCATCGCCAGCGTCGAGCAGGTCAAGGGCGGCGCCTCGGCAGTCGGCCTCGACATCGTGTCGGACGGCTCGGTCGCCGGCTTCAGTTTCGCGATCGACCTGCCTGGTGTAGAAGCCAAGGCCGTACGCAGCTCGGCGTGCGTGTCGCAGTTGCCGAAGGGCTTCAGCGCACAGTGCGCCTTCAATGCCGGCAAGCTTTTCGTCTATGCGACTGCAGACGCCCCGGGCACCTTCCTGCCGGCTGGTGTTGCCGCAGTCGGCTCGGTAGCCGTGTCGTCGCCGCTCGCAACGGGCGCAACGCTGCGCGTGTCGGGCTTCGAAACCAGCAATGATAATGGCGTCAGCACGGCCGGTACGGCCAAGGTGGATGGCGTCGACATGGGGGACACGGCGGCGGAATCAGTCGCGAAGTAAAATAGCAGTTGGTCCTTTGTCTTTGACCCCTTGGGGAGTGACGATTTATGAAAAATACGATTCTTAAGGCACTCGCAGCAGCGGCGCTTCTCCTCGGGGCGCCGTCCCTTTTCGCACAAAACCTCACGGTGCCGGCAGCTTCGGGCACCATCAACGGCGTGGGCCAGACCTTCGCGGTCAACTTCACGCCGGGCGCGGACAGTGGCGGCTTCGATTTCATGTTGACCGCAGCACCAGCGGCCAATCTGACGATCACGGCAGCAACCGCGGTGATTCCGAACGGTACGACGGTTTGTAGCGTTGCAGCGGCCCTGGTGTCCTGCTTCTCGAACGCCAACGCACCGACGGTGGACCTCGGCGCAGGCGTGATTACGGTCACCTACACCGCTGGTCCTACTGCAGGTCCGATCAACCTCAACTTCGGCATGGCCAACTTCTTCGACCAGCTCGGTGGTACCGAGCCTGGCACGACGACGAACGGCATTCTGACCTTGAGCTCGGGTCCTTCGGCCCCGACGGTCGGTCCTCTTGCAGCCACCACGCTGTCAGTCGGTCCTATCAACCTGACCGCTACGGGTAATGTTGCTGTTGCGATCACGGGCACCGGCGTTGCACCAGCCAGCCTCGCGCTTGCCTGCACCATCCCGGCCACCGGCGCGAGCGCGTTTGCGATCGCCAGCGGTGGTGCGCAGACGATCACTGCCCCGGCGGTCGTGGGTGCCGGCACGCCGATCGGCGTTTCGTGTACTCGTGGCGCGGCTGACGCGGTGGCTACGTTGACCTGCACCCGGACGGCAGTTCCTGCTTCGGTTCTGCCCGACCTGACCGCGGTAGTCACTTGCCCGGCCGGTACGGTCGCGGCCAACCCGGGTAGCAGCCCGGCGGCTCCGGGTCCGGTCTCGCTGATCGGTGCACCTGGCGGAACCGCAACTGGCGGTGTGACCTTCACCAACGTAGGTGGCACTGCTGCCTATACGGTAACGGGTTGCGCGCCATCGGCTGGCTACACCACGGCGACCATCTTCCCGGTCACCGTGGGCATTGCAGGCACCGGCGCGGTATCGGTGAGCTGCGTTGCTCCGGCGGCTGCGGGCACCTCGCTTCCGGTCGGCACCTTGGCCTGCACAACGTCGGCGGTGGGCTTCAACCCGACCTTCAACCTCAGCTGCACGTCGCAGTCGGCGTCGATCCCGACGCTCGGCAACGCCGGCAAGGCGCTGATGGTGTTGTTGATGCTCGGCTTCGGTCTGGTTGGCTTCCAACTGTACCGTCGTAGCGCCTGATAGGCGTTCGATAGCAAGATGTAACGAGGGCGCCCGTAAGGGCGCCCTTTTTTTGTGTCGAGATGGCTGGTGCCGGGAGTCTGGCGGCGGGCCGAAGGCCCGCCCTATGCGGGTCAGGCCACGGGGATCTGACGGACGCCGTCGCCGTCGATGCGCAGGTAGCTGGCGCGGTCGTACCAATCCGCCAACACGATGCGCTCTGCGTAGTCGCCATCCAGAGCGAGTGCATGGATGCCCGGGCGATGCGTGTGCCCGTGGATCAGCCGGCGCACGTGGTGTTCGCGCATCTGCTCGACCACCGCCTCCGGAGTCACGTCCATCAGCACCGGTGCGGTGGTTCCCGTGTGCCGCGCGCTTTCAGCCCGCGCCTGCGACGCGAACGCGCGGCGCGCCGCCAGCGGTTGGGCCAGGAATGCCGTCTGCCACGCAGGGTCGCGAACCTGCGCCTTGAACCGCAGGTAGGCCAGGTCGCTGGTGCACAAGCTGTCGCCGTGCATCAGCAGCGTCGGCGTGCCCTCGATCGCTTCGACCACCGATGGCGCGAGCAGGCGCATGCGTGCGCGCCCGGCGAACGTGGCGCCGAGCAGGAAATCGCGGTTGCCATGCTGGAAAGCGCAGTCGACGCCATGATCCGCAAGCTCGGCCAGCGCGCGTCCGACGCGCAGTGCCAGCGCCGAGTCGTCGTCGTCGCCGATCCATGCCTCGAACAGATCGCCGAGGATGTACAGGTTTTGCGCCTGGCGCGCTGACCCTTGCAGCAAGGCTTCCAGCGCAGCAACCATTGCCGGGCGTTCCGGATCCAGATGCAGATCCGAAATCAGCAGGGTCGTCATGCGCGCGCGGCACTCGGGTCAAGCGCCGGCTTGCCTGCCGCCGGCGCGCGATCCGAAGCCCGCCCCGATCGATCAGGGCAGCACTTCAATGCTGTTGATCACGATCGGCGTCACCGGCACATCGCGCGGGAACGGCCCACCGGCTCCGGTCGGCGTGGCCTTGATCTGGTCGACCACTTCCATGCCCGACACTACCTTGCCGAATACCGCATAGCCCCAGGTGAAGCCATTCTCGGCGCTGACGTAATCGAGCCGGTTGTTGTCGACCACGTTGATGAAGAACTGCGCGGTGGCCGAGTTCGGATCGTTGGTACGCGCCATCGCGAGCGTGCCGCGCAGGTTCGACAGGCCGTTGTTGGCCTCGTTGGCGATCGGCGCGCGCGTGGCCTTCTGCTTGAGGTCGGGCCCGAAACCGCCGCCCTGCACCATGAAGTTGTCGATCACGCGATGGAACACGGTGCCGTCGTAGTACTTCTCGCCCACGTATTGCAGGAAGTTCTCGACGCTCTTCGGTGCCTTCCCGGGATCGAGCTCCACCGTGATATCGCCCACGCTGGTGCGGATCAGCACGCGCGGGGCGACCACCGCGGGCGGTGCCTCTTCGGTTGCCACGGTCGGTGCTGCCGGCACTGCCGGCGCGGGGGTCGGTGTCTGCGCGACGGCGGCGGACGCGCTGGTCATCAACAGGGCGGCGAACAGCAGGCGTTGCAACATGACTCGATCTCCGGCAGGGAATCAGTGGCCGGAGGATACCCGATGCAGATGCAAGATCGGCCACCAACGGTGCAATCGGCGCACCGCGTTCAGGTACGCGCCGCCGCAGCCGGGCTCGATTGCGCTCAGCCCTTGCGCCCGCGCAGCCCGAACCGCGCAAGGAACCCGCTTTGCGGAGCCTCTGGCGCGTCGGCCGCCAACGCTGGCGATTGCATGACGACATGCCCGCTGACCAGGCTCGCGTTGATGAAATCCGCGACTTCGCCGGGCTCCGCGCCCGACTGCGCCGCGATTTCAGCGACCGTGGCCATGCCCTTCATCATCGCGGTGGCGATGCGGAAGTGGCGCGGGAATTCGCGCTCGATCTGCGGCCACTTGGCCACCCGGAACCGGCTGCCGGGGTCGATGCCGCCCAGCAGCGCGCCGTTGCCGCCGAACAGCGCGTTAAGCCACAACAGTCGCACCAGCGGCTGTCCGCCACCGGCGGCGCGCAGACCTTCCAGCACCGCGTTCGACACCGGCTCCCACGCGGAGCGCGCGATCGGGCCGCGGCAGTAGGGCTCCAGCGCCTTCAGGCCGCTCGGGCCGAAATACACCCCGGCTTCATTGTCGATGGTCAGCGCCGGCGCGTCGGCGTGCACGATGCGGCTGGGCCGCGGCAGCGCCTCGAGCGTGCAGAATTCCGCCAGCGACAGTTCGCTCGCGAACGCGCTCGAACGCACGGGCGCCGGGGGTGTCGCGGCGTTCACTGCCGGGATCGCTACGAGCACTGGCGCAACGGTTGCAAACAGCGGCGTGGGGGCTTCGCTTGCGACAGGCTCGGCTTTCTGGGGCATCTGGATGACGCCTGCCGGTGCCGCGTCGAATACGTCGGGTGCGCGCACCGTCGATATGCGGGCCGAGCGTTGCGGGAGCGGCATTTCGATCGCGTCGCGGGGCGCGGGCCCCAACTCGTCGCGATACTGCGCGAGTGCGGCCAGCAGTCCGTCGGTGGATAGCGGCCGGGTCAGGAATACCTGCTGGTCGCCGCCGACACGCTGGGCAATCGACACCACGCGACGACCCGTGGCGCGCGCCTGCAGCCAGTCCAGATGGCCATACAGCGAATCGACGTCGATGAACAGCACGTCGGCCTCGGGCGCATCGACCCATCGAACCACATCACCGGTGCGTGGGCGCACCTGTTCGACGAGCTGGCGTAGCCGCTCGATGTCTTCGGCCGCGACGCTGGTCGCCGCAATACGGATGAGTCGATCCATGGTGTGCTGACCGGGCTGATGACGCCGGGAATGGCTGGTGCGGAATCAAGTCGCACCGGACGCCCCGGATGGCATAAATACTGGCACAGCCCCAACCGATGCAGCACACGCGCGCTGGTGAACTTTCGATTCTCGGCGCGCCGGCCCCTCGCCCCCTGGCAGCGCGGATCAGACGCCGGCTGCCTGCGCGGCGTCGAGCGTCTCCGGGGCCTCCTGCTGCATCTGCCACATCAGCGCATAGCGCCCGCCCGCGGCCAGCAGCGCCGCGTGGGTGCCACGCTCGACGATGTGGCCGCTGTCCATGACCAGGATCTGGTCGGCGTCGACGATGGTCGACAGCCGGTGCGCGATCACCAGCGTCGTGCGGTCGCGCGCGACCTCGGCCAGCTGGTCCTGGATCGCGCGTTCGGTTCGCGTGTCGAGCGCGGAGGTTGCCTCGTCGAGGATCAGGATGCGCGGGTTCTTCAGGATGGTGCGCGCGATCGCCACGCGCTGCTTCTCGCCACCCGAGAGTTTCAGTCCGCGCTCGCCGACCGAGGTCTCGTAGCCGTCGGGCAGGCGCTCGATGAAATCGTGGATGTGCGCGGCGCGCGCGGCGGCGAACACTTCCTCGCGACTCGCCTCGGGGCGTCCGTAGGCGATGTTGTAATAGATGCTGTCGTTGAACAGCACCGTGTCCTGCGGCACGATGCCGATCGCGCTGCGCAGCGAATCCTGGTCGATCTCGCGCAGGTCCTGGCCGTCGATGCGGATGCAACCGCCGGTCACGTCGAAGAAGCGGAACAGCAGACGCGCCAGCGTCGATTTGCCCGAGCCGGTCGCGCCGACCACCGCCACCGTGCGCCCCGCCGGCACCTCGAAATCGATTGCGTGCAGCACCTGGCGGCGTGGGTCGTAGCCGAAGTCGACCGCCTCGAAGCGCAATGTGCCGCCGCCGGCAGCCAGCGCAGGCGCGCCTTCGACATCGCGCACATCGCGCGGTTCATCGAGCAGGCCGAACATGCGCTCGATGTTGGTCAACGCCTGCTTGACCTCGCGATAGACCATGCCGAGGAAGTTCAGCGGGGCTGCCAGCTGCAGCAGGAAGGCGTTGACCATCACCAGGTCGCCGATGCTCATGCGCCCTTCGGTCACCCCGGCGGCCGCGCGCCACAGCAGCAGGGTCAGGCCGATCGCCACGATCCCGCTCTGGCCGACATTGAGCACGCCGAGCGTCTTCAGGCTTTTGACGGTGGCCTCTTCCAGCTGCACCAGTCCTTCGTCGTAGCGACGCGATTCGTAGGCTTCGTTGTTGAAGTACTTGACCGTCTCGTAGTTGAGCAGCGAATCCACCGCGCGTGCGCTGGCGTGGGTCTCCGCCTCGTTGGCCGCGCGGTAGTAGCGCATCCGCCATTCGGTCACGCGGAACGTGAACGCCACATAGGCGACGATGGTGCCGATGGTGATGGCCGGAAACGTGAGGTCGAACTTGACCGCGAGGATCACCGTGACCAGCACGATCTCGAGCAGGGTCGGCAGGATGGTGTAGATGGTCCAGTCGAGCAGGTCGCTGATCGCGCTGATCCCGCGCTCGAGGTCGCGCGATACCGCGCCGGTGCGTCGATCCAGGTGGAAGCGCAGCGACAGCGCGTGCAGATGCTCGAATACGCGCTTGGCGATCATCCGCGACGAGCGCGCCATCACCCGCGCGAACACCACCTGGCGCAACTCCTGGAACAGCGTGTTGGCCAGGCGCAGCGCGCCGTAGGCGAGCAGGAACAGCACCGGCAACACTTCCGGGCGCGGGGTGATGTTGAGCGCGTCGACCAGTCGCGCCAGCAGCAGCGACACCCCGACCAGCGCGACCTTCGCGGCGACCAGGAAGAAAAACGCGATACCTACCCGCAGCCGGTATCTCCACACGTGCGGCCACAACAGGCGCAAGACATCCCAGGTATTGCGGCTCGGTGGCGGTTCAACGGCCGGCGTGGGCGCGGCAGAGGGTTCGACGGATGCGTTCATCAAGGTGATTTTGGATCGTGGCGGTCATATATCTATGATTACCAGACCGGTAATGCAGAACTGCTAAATATTTTTACTGCTAAAGGCAGTACTGCTTTTGCAAATCCTTCCGTTACGAATTTGACAATCAATGGAATAAAATCCCTGGCGATAACTTTGTTTGTTCCTAGTGAAGGCGCGAAAAACGGAGAAGCCGGTGAATTAATCTACTATAAAACCATTGAAAACATCAACACTTCTATAATTCAGAAAAATCCCGAAACTGACGGTATCATTATATTCCCAAATCCGGTTCAAACAAAGCTGACAATACAAAGCAACCTGGTATTGATCAGCCAGGTAAAAATATACAATATGGCAGGTAACCTGGTTTTTATCAGCAATGAGTCTTTTAGTGGCAACAAAACTTTTGATACAAGTAGTTTGCATAGTGGATTATATTCCCTGCAAGTAATCAGTTCAATGCAAACAAACAATTTTGTGAAGAGATTTTTAGTACAAGTCTTATAGCTTAATGAGTATTTTGATTGTATATTCAGCTTTAAAATAATACCAGCGAGAAAAATTGCAACTGGATAATTGGCACAATTGGCTGATAAAGAAGCTAATGCCGGAATGCTTTTTAATGATTATCCACAACCTACAATATAATCATCTTCTAAACATGTTTTGGTTTTAATGCAAATGCACAAAACAACAAGTATAAAGCACTTAATAAGATTATTAGTATCGATCCAACCTGTGAACCTAGCATATCAGAAGTTAGACCCATAATAAAGGGAATAACAGCTCCGCCAAAAACTC
>JANOEA010000207.1:0-16945 GCA_031412975.1 Pseudomonadota bacterium
CCCCGTGAGCAATACCTTCGGCAAGCTGCTGGCCGTCACCACCTTCGGCGAGAGCCATGGTCCCGCGATCGGCTGCGTGATCGACGGTTGTCCGCCCGGGCTCGAGATCAGCGAGGAAGAATTCGCCCACGACCTCGGTCGCCGCGCCACCGGTCGCTCGCGGCATACCTCGCAACGCCACGAGGAGGATCGGGTCGAGATCCTTTCCGGCGTATTCGAGGGCCGTACCACCGGCACGCCGATCGCGCTGCTGGTGCGCAACACCGATGCGCGCTCGAAAGACTACGCCGACATCGCGCGCAGTTTTCGCCCCGGGCATGCCGACTACACCTACTGGCACAAGTACGGCATCCGCGACCCGCGCGGCGGCGGACGCTCGTCGGCACGCGAGACCACCATGCGGGTCGCCGCCGCGGTGATCGCCAAGAAGTGGTTGCGCGAACGCATGGGCATCAGCGTGCGCGGCTGCATGACCCAGATGGGCACGCTGGTGCCACGCCGCTTCGACTGGGCGGCGGTGGAACAGAATCCATTCTTCTGGCCCGATCCCGACATGATCCGCGAGCTGGAAGACTTCCTCGACGCGGTGCGCAAGGATCGCGACTCGGTCGGCGCGCGGGTCGAGGTGGTCGCCGACGGAATGCCGCCGGGTCTCGGCGAGCCGCTGTACGGCAAGCTCGACGGCGATCTCGCCGCCGCGCTGATGGGCATCAACGCGGTCAAGGGCGTCGAGATCGGCGACGGCTTTGCAGTGGTGGCACAGCGCGGCACCCAGCATCGCGACGAGATCACGCCGCAGGGCTTCACCAGCAATCACGCGGGCGGCATTCTCGGCGGGATCAGCAGCGGCCAGCAGTTGCGCGTCGCGATCGCGCTCAAGCCGACCTCGAGCCTGCCGCAACCCGGCCGCAGCATCGATGTCGATGGCCAGCCGATCGAAGTGGTGACCAAGGGCCGCCATGATCCCTGCGTGGGCATCCGCGCCACCCCGATCGCCGAGGCGATGGTCGCACTCGTGCTGATGGACCACGTGCTGCGCCATCGCGCGCAGTGCGGCGATGTCGAGGTGAATTCTCCGCTACCTGGGTGAGCGCGCGGCGCGACCGGATCGGGGCTGCTCGCGTCACATGAATCGCGAAGTCATCGGCGCGGCCCGTGTGTAGCATCGGACATGCCGCAACTGCGGTTAGTGCGCGCTGATCAGCTCAAATTCAATGATCTCATGCGCTTGCGGACGCTACCGAGAAACTACATGAAGTAGCCCGTTCCGAACCCCGCAGCAGTTGTTGGACCGCGCCGTCATCTGGGTGTAGAAATGCGTGACGGGGTGCAATCTTTACAACAACAACACGGGGATCAAAACGATGCGTATCGGCACAGTTCGGAACGGGAGTCTGAAGGCTCTCCGGGTAGGCGCCATGGCTGGCATTTCATTCATGGGGCTTGCTTCGTCGGTGGCGATGGCAGCTGTCGTCGACAGTGGTCCGGTCAACCTGCCGGTCGTGGCGAACATCGACGGCCTGTATCTGAACGTGGTCACGGGCGTGAATGCCAACGCGACTGTTCCGGGTTGGGACGTAAACCCTTACCTGACGGGCGGGTTCTTGACCTTTTTCACGTCGACTGGAGCCGGCAATAACAACCAGGTTGTCGGAACCGGCGGCGCGACCGCGCTGGTAGCGGGCAACATCGTGGGCCCGGCCAGCGCTTTCAATACTGCGGGCCCCGTTACGGCGGCCGGTTTCCGAATCACCGGAACCCCCATTGTCGGCTTCCGATTCACCAACGAGGCCGGCGGGACATTGCACTACGGGTATGCGGTATTGAGCACTACGGCACCCACTGGTTTTCCGGCCGCGGTGACCCGTTACGTGTTCGAAAGCACGCCCAACACGGCAATCACCATCGCGGGTGCGTCGACCGCCCCGGTGTTCGCCTACACGCCCGCAACCGGCGCGACCGTCGGCTTCACCGGCGGGGCTGCGATCGGCTCGACCGGCACCGGCACCATCACGGTGGCGCTCGGCACGCCGGCAGGTTCGGGCACCGGTACTCTCGCGACCACCACGTTGACCTGTACCGCACCGACCGCACCGTTCGCCGGCTTCGCGCAGACGATCACCGCGGTGGGCGCAGGTGCGATCAGCGGCACCAGCCTGTCGGGCACCTGCATGCTGGGTGCTGCTGCCGTCACCCAGACCCTGACGTGCAACGAGAATCGCGGCGGTACCGCCAATGCCCGCACCTGGACGCTGTCGTGTCCGGCCGGCACGGCCACCCCGCTGACCTCGACGCCGATCTCGGGCAGCACCGTGGCGACTCCGCCACAGGCCGTCGGTGGGGCAGCGACCTCGTCGACCATCCAGTTCCAGAACCCCGGTGCTGCAGCGGCAACCGTCACTTGCACTGCACCCACCGCAACGCAGTTCACGGTGGCTCCGCTGACCATCAACGTGCCGGCCGCGGGTAACGCGTCGGCCACGGTGACCTACAGCAGTGCTACCGCCGGATCGTTCACCGGCGTGTTGAACTGTACCGTGGGTGCGCAGACCTTCACCTTCAACCTGGCAGGTTCCACCGCAGTGCTCGCGACCTCGGTTCCGGTCCCGGCACTGAGCAACACCGGCCTGTGGCTGGCGATCCTGGGCGTGTTCGGCCTCGGCCTGCTGGTCGTGGGCGTGCGTCGCCAGTGATGTAGATGCGCCGGGCGCCACGCGCGCCCGGCGTTCGCAACAGACCACGCCGCTGCGTCGTCTCCGGACGCGCAGCGGCGTTTTTTTTGGGCGCTGCCGATCTTGCCCGCATCGCGCACGGTGGCGCGCGGAGCGACTGCCCGCGAATCCGCCTTGCGCGATCACTGCACTGCAACAACAATCGACAGCCGCGTCGGCCTTTTCCGCCGTGGTCATACGACAGGAATTCCGATGAGCGAGTCGCAAGATCGCAAGTTCAAGGTTGCCGTGGTCGGCGCCACCGGCGCGGTCGGCGAGGCGCTGCTGGCGATCCTGGCCGAGCGCAAGTTCCCGGCCTCCGAGGTGGTGGCGCTGGCCAGCGCGCGCTCGGCTGGCGGCACGGTGCTGCTCGGTCGGCGTGAACTGATCGTGCGCGATCTCGAGCAGTACGATTTCGCCGGCACCCACTTCGCATTCTTCTCGGCCGGTGCCGCGGTGTCGAAAGTGCACGCGACACGCGCGGCTGCGGCCGGCACCGTGGTGGTCGACAACACCTCGCAGTTCCGTTACGACGACGACGTGCCGCTGGTGATCAGCGAGGTCAATCCGCACGCGATCGCGCGGCGTCCGCGCGGCATCATCGCCAATCCGAACTGTTCGACCATGCAGCTGCTGGTCGCGCTCGCGCCGATCCACCGTGCGGTCGGCATCGAGCGGATCAATGTCGCGACCTACCAGTCGGTGTCCGGCGCGGGGCGCTCCGGCATGGAGGAACTGGGCAAGCAGACTGCGGCGCTGCTCAACTTCAAGTCGCCCGAAACGAAGAAATTCCCGCTGCAGATCGCATTCAACCTGATCCCGCAGATCGACGAGTTCCAGGACAACGGCTACACCAAGGAAGAAATGAAGGTCGTATGGGAAACGCGCAAGATCCTCGAGGACGACTCGATCATGGTCAATCCGACCGCGGTGCGGGTGCCGGTGTTCTACGGCCACTCCGAAGCGGTGCATCTGGAAACGCGGGAGAAGATAACCGCCGACGCCGTGCGCGCACTGCTGCAATCGGCGCCCGGCGTGGTGGTGGTCGACGAGCGCAAGGCCGGCGGCTATCCGACCCCGGTTACCCACGCGGCCGGCACCGATCCGGTGTATGTCGGACGCATCCGCGAGGACATCTCGCACCCGCGCGGCATCGCGCTGTGGGTGGTTGCCGACAACATCCGCAAGGGTGCTGCGTTGAACGCGATCCAGATCGGAGAACTGTTGGCTGCCGAGTTGGCCTGACCCGCGATTGATCCCGCGCCACCGCGGGCTCGGCCAGCCTCGCCGCGGTCGATGGTTCGGGTTTCGCCGCGGCGAACGGTGGGCCGGGCACGGTGTTGGGCGACCTGCGCCAGGGGCTTCACCCCGGCCGAGACCCCGTCGACGGCTTCACGGTTCCAATAATCCGTGGGCTGACCTATAGTTAGCGTTGTGTTATAAGCCAGTTTCGAGGATTGTGCGGGCACGGCACGAGCTTGGGAACCTATCGCCTCCGGGGGCCAGTCACATGAAACAACCGATCAAGCTGTCGCTGGCTATCGCGCTTGCGCTGGGCAGTCCTGCCGCGTGGGCGCTGGGCTTGGGCGGCATCACCATCAAGTCCGGGCTCAACGAGCCGCTGGTCGCGGAGATCGCGATCAACGAGGCCGCGCCTGGCGAAGCCGATGCGCTGCGCGCCAACCTCGCTTCGGCGGAGGATTTCGCCAGGGTCGGCCTCGACCTTTCCGGCGTCAGCGTGCCGCTGAACTTCGCAGTCGTGAAGGCCAGCGACGGACAGGCGGTCATCCAGGTCTCCAGCGAATCGCCGGTCCGCGAGCCGTTCCTGAGCTTCCTGGTCGAAGTCAGCTGGGCCAACGGCCGCCTGCTGCGCGAGTACACAGTGTTGCTCGACCCGCCGGTGGTGGCTCCCGCGGTGATCGGCTCGCAGGCGGTCGCCGAACCGGTACGCGAACCCGAGCCGATTGCACCGCCCGAGGCGCTGCCACCGAGCAGCCGCGATGCCGAGCCCGCGCCCGAACCGATCGCAGCAGCGCCCGCGCCGGAGCCCGCTCCGATCGAGCAGCCTGCAGCCGAGTTGCCGGAACCGGCACCGGAACCGACACCGGCACCGGCACCGGTTGCCGAAGCTCCTGCACCGACCTATTCCGAACCCGAACCGGCACCGCCCGCGCCTGCAGCATCGAGCCCCGGCGAGTACGGCCCGGTGGCCGCCGGCGAAACCCTGTGGGAGATCAGCACCGCGACGCGACCGGACACCGACATCACGCTGAACCAGATGATGATCGCGATACTGCGCGCCAATCCGGACGCGTTCATCAACGACAACGTCAACCTGCTCAAGCGGGGTGCGGTGCTGCGTATTCCGAGCGGCGACGAAGCACGTTTGATCGCGGCCGCCGATGCGGCCGCCGAGTTCGCCGCGCAGACCCAGGCCTGGCGGGCCTCGCGCAGCCCGACCCTGCTCGCCGATACCGGCGCACCTACTCCAGAGCCGCGCAGCACCGATACCCGTCCGCCGCGCGACGACTCGCGACTGGAACTGGTGCCGCCGCGCGCTGGCTCCGGTGGGGCCGCATCGGGCGCGGATCGTCCGGGTGCCGCGGGAGGCACCGACACCGCAGCCATTCGTGGCGATCTCGAACGTGCCCGCGAGCAGTTGGCCAGCCGCGAACAGGAAGCCAGCGAACTGCGCGCGCGGGTGCAGACCCTCGAGCGCCTGCAGGACGACAAGACGCGCCTGGTCGACCTCAAGGACAGCGAGATCGCCGAGCTGCAGCGCCGCCTGGCGGCGATGCAGGACGACATCGAACGGCAGCGCGCTGCCGCTGCCGCAGCGTCGACCGTCGCGACACCAGCGGTCGATGCGACGCCCGCGCCGATCGAGCCGGCACCGGTGGCTACCGCGCTCGTCGATCCCGCAACGACTGCGGCGCTCGCCGATCCGGCAAGCCCCGGCACCGATCCAGTGGTCGATCCGGCGCTCGATCCGGCGCTCGATCCGACCACGGATCCCACCGCCACCGCGGTGGCGATTCCGGCCGATGCAGCTACCGACCCCGCTGATGTCGCTGTCACCCCGGTACCCGATCCGGAGCCGGCGGTTGCAGCGCCGATCGCGCCACGACCGGCCACGCCGTGGTGGCAGGAGAACCTGCTGCTGATCGGCGCCAGCACGGCGCTGCTGTTGGGCGGCCTGCTGCTGCTGCTGTTGCGCGGTCGCCGCAAGGCGGCTCCGGTAGTCGCTGCGCGCGCCTCGGTCGCCGAGTCCTTCGACGATGGTTTGTTCGGCGACGACAGCGAACGCGACGACGAACGCGCGCTGCTCGACAACCTCGGCAGCGATCCCACCGACCTCGAGGCGCATCTCTCGCTGCTGCGCCACTACTACACGCAAGGCGACGCCGAGAAGTTCGAAGGCGCGGCCGGGGCGATGTATGGCCAGGTATCTGACATCGACGCGCCTGCGTGGGTCGAGGCCTGCGCGATGGGCCGCGAGTTGCTGCCCGACAACCCGTTGTTCGAACCGACGCCGGTCAGCAGCGACAATTTCGACTTCGATCAGGTGGAGGCCGATACCCGGCAGGCCGATGATGGTTTCGACCTCGGCGGCCCGGCGATCAAAAACACCCAGGCGGTCGAGCCGCAGCCGTTCGACTTCGATCTCGACGAACCCGTGGCGCCGCAACCGCCTGCACGACCCGGCGCACCGCCGCCGCCAGTTGCCGACGATGCCTTCGATACCCGCGAGTTTGCGGCGCCGCAGCTGGATCTCGACCCGCCGTCGGTGCCTGCCTCGGGTGGTTTCTTCGATGGCGAGGACGCGGTCGGCACCAAGCTCGACCTCGCCCGTGCCTACCTCGACATGGGCGATCCGGAAGGCGCACGCAGCATGCTGCAGGAAGTCATTGCCGAAGGCAGCGCGGCGCAGAAGACCGAAGCCCAGCGGCTGCTCAACGACATCGGTTGAGCGTCGCAATCAACCTGCGCAGAGGGCCGGGCCAGTCCCGGCCCTCTGCGTTTGCGAGCCCGCAAGCGAGCGCTTGAAAAGGCCCCGCGCTGCGCGCGGGGTGCACGACCGGCGCCCAGCAGCGACAATGCACCCACGCGGCCCGGCCGCATCCATCGACCAGGACCCCGCATGCGTATTGCCGCCGCCATCGAATACGACGGCTCCGGCTTCTTCGGCTGGCAGCGGCTTTCGCACGGACTGAGCGTGCAGGCGGCGGTCGAGTCCGCGCTGTCGTACGTGGCCGACCACGTGGTCGAAACTACCTGCGCGGGGCGCACCGACACCGGAGTGCATGCGTCCTGCCAGGTGGTGCACTTCGACAGCGACAGCGATCGCAGCATGCGCAACTGGGTGCTTGGCGCCAACGCGAAGCTGCCGCACAGCGTCTGCCTGCGCTGGGCGCAGCCGGTCGATCCGGGCTTCCATGCGCGCTATTCCGCGATCGCGCGACGCTACCGTTACAGCATCCTCAACCGCGCCGTGCGACCGGCATTGCAGCGGCAGATGTTTACCTGGGAACGTGCGCCGCTGGATGCCGGGGCGATGCACGCTGCCGCGCAGTTGCTGCTCGGCGAACACGATTTCACCAGTTTCCGCACCGTCGCCTGCCAGGCGAAGTCGCCCCGGCGGCGGATCGATGAAGTACAGGTGCACCGCGAGGGCGAGCAGGTGGTGATGCGGATCCAGGCCAATGCGTTCCTGCACCACATGGTGCGCAACATCGTCGGCAGCCTGTTGCCGATCGGGCGCGGCGAGCAGGCGCCGCAGTGGATCGCCGAACTGCTGGCCGCGCGCAACCGCGCGCTGGCCGGCCCCACCGCGCCACCCAACGGCCTGCTGTTCGTCGGTCCACTGTACCCCGCGCCGTTCGGCTTGCCGGCAGAGGCCAGCACCAGCATGCCTGCTGCGGCAGTACCGGCGTAGGCGATTGCGGACCATGCGCACCCGGATCAAGTTCTGCGGCATGACCCGCGTCGACGACGCGCTGGCGGCCGCGCGGCTCGGCGCCGATGCGATCGGACTGATCTTCGCGCCGGGCAGTCCGCGCCGGATCGCCGCCGACGGCGCCGATAGCATTGCGCGCGCGATGCCGCCGTTCGTGACCCGGGTCGGGCTGTTCCTCGACCAGCCCGCCGACGAGGTCGCGCGTACCGTCGATGCGGTAGCGCTGGACCTGCTGCAGTTCCATGGCCGCGAAGACGCCGCGTTCTGCCGCATGTTCGGCAAGCCCTACATCAAGGTCGTGCCGATGCTCGACGTCGATGATGTGGCGGCGTTCGCCGCGGGCTATCCGGATGCGGCGGGATTCCTGCTCGACAGCCATCGTGCCGGGGCTGCCGGCGGCACCGGCCAGACCTTCGACTGGTCGCGTGCGGTGGCGGCACTGGAGCGTCCGATCCTGCTCGCCGGTGGCCTGAATCCGCACAACGTGCACGCAGCCGTCACCCGCGTGAAGCCCTGGGCAGTGGATGCCAGCAGCGGCATCGAATCATCACCCGGCATCAAGGACCATGCGAGAATGCAGGCCTTCATCGACGAGGTGCATCGTGGCAGCGGTTGAATCCCAGGTAGCTCCACCGATCGACTATTCACAGTGGCCCGACGCACGCGGCCACTTCGGCCCCTATGGCGGCGCGTACGTGTCGGAAACGCTGATGGCGCCGTTGGCGGAGTTGACGGCGGCCTATGCGCACTACCGCAAGGACCCGCAGTTCATCGCCGAACTCGAACGCGACCTCAAGCACTACGTCGGCCGTCCATCGCCGATCTACCACGCCGAGCGCCTGTCGAGGAAACTCGGTGGCGCGCAGATCCTGCTCAAGCGCGAAGATCTGAACCACACCGGCGCGCACAAGATCAACAACACCATCGGCCAGAGCATGCTGGCCAAGCGGATGGGCAAGCAGCGCATCATCGCCGAGACCGGCGCGGGCCAGCACGGCGTGGCCACCGCCACGGTGTGCGCGCGACTCGGCCTGCAATGCGTGGTCTACATGGGCGCGACCGACATCGAGCGGCAGTCGATCAACGTGTTCCGGATGAAGCTGCTCGGCGCCGAAGTGCGCCCGGTGACCTCGGGCTCGCAAACGCTCAAGGATGCGCTCAACGAAGCGCTGCGCGACTGGGTCAGCAACGTGCACGACACGTTCTACATCATCGGGACCGTCGCCGGTCCGCATCCGTACCCGACCCTGGTGCGCGACTTCAACGCAGTGGTCGGTCGCGAGGCGCGCGTGCAGATGCTCGCCGAGTACGGACGCCTGCCGGACGCGCTGGTCGCGTGTGTCGGCGGCGGCTCCAACGCGATCGGATTGTTCCATCCGTTCCTCAACGATCGCGAGGTGGCGATCTACGGTGCCGAAGCCGCGGGCCACGGCGTCGCTTCGGGCCAGCACGCGGCCTCGCTGGTCGCCGGCCGCCCCGGCGTGCTGCACGGCAACCGCACCTATGTGATCTGCGACGACGACGGCCAGATCACCGAAACCCATTCGGTGTCGGCCGGTCTCGACTACCCCGGCGTCGGCCCCGAACACGCATGGCTCAAGGACACCGGTCGCGCGACCTACGAACCGGTCACCGACGATGAATGCATGGCGGCGTTCCACGAACTGGCCCGCACCGAGGGCATCCTCGCCGCACTCGAATCCGCGCACGCGATCGCGCAGGCGATGCGGCTGGCACCGACGATGCCCGCCGACCGCCTGATCCTGGTCAATCTGTCCGGCCGCGGCGACAAGGATGTGCAGACGATTGCGAGGCGGGAAGGAATCACGCTTTGAGGTTTGTTCAGCGGCTCGCTAAACGAGTGGGCCCCGGTTGCAGCTAGCACCAGTATGCATTGTGGGAGCCGCTATAGCGGCGACTGAGGCAATCGGATCTGCCGCCGTCGCCGCTATAGCGGCTCCCACACGGAACGTCGCCGGCTTTCAGCGCGGACGGGCATTCGCCGGTCGCAAAAAGCACCAACATCCTTAACCGCCCGAACCAGTTCCCCATGAACCGCATCGACGCCCGCTTCGCCGCTCTCCGTGCCGCCGGTCGTGCCGGCCTGATTCCGTTCGTGACCGCGGGCGATCCGTCGGCCGAGGCGACCGTGCCGGTGCTGCATGCGCTGGTCGAGGCCGGTGCCGATGCGATCGAGATCGGCGTGCCGTTCTCCGATCCGATGGCCGACGGACCGGTGATCCAGCGCGCGAGCGAACGGGCGCTGGCACGCGGGGTCGGCCTGCGTCGGGTGCTCGCGATGGTGGCCGAGTTCCGCAGCACCGATGCCAGCACGCCGATCGTGCTGATGGGTTATCTCAATCCGCTCGAAATCTACGGCTACGAGCGCTTTGCGCGCGATGCGCAGGCCGCCGGCGTCGACGGCGTGCTGATGGTCGATTCGCCGGTGGAAGAAGCCGCCGAGCTGACCGCGCTGCTGGCGCGCTTCGGCATCGAGCAGATTTTCCTCGCCGCACCGACGACTGTCGACGCGCGCCTTGCGCGGGTGATCGATCGCGCGCGCGGGTTCCTCTACTACGTCTCGTTCGCCGGCATCACCGGTGCCGACAAGCTCACGATGGGCGATGTGGTGGGCAGCGTGCAGGCGATCCGCGCGGCGACCAGCACGCCGGTCGCGGTCGGCTTCGGCGTCAAGGATCCGCAGCAGGCGGCGGAGATCGCCGCGTTCGCCGACGCAGTGGTGATCGGCAGCGCGCTGGTCGAAGTGCTGGCCGCTTGCGCCGATCCGACGGCGGCAGCCCACGCGGCGCGCGCTTTCCTCGCGCCGGTACGGGCGGCGATGGATGCGGCCCGCGCGCGCAGTGCGGCCTGAGCTTGGGTTAGGATCGCGGCTGGTCCCGCCGCCGTCCGCCGAGCACCCCATGAGCTGGTTGTCCAAACTGATGCCCGCACGCATCCGCACCCAGGGCGGCAACAAACGCAACGTGCCCGAAGGCCTGTGGGTCAAGTGCAGCAAGTGCGACGCGGCGCTGTACCAGCCCGAGCTCGAGCGCAACCTCAAGGTGTGCCCCAAGTGCGGCCATCACATGGCGATCGGCGCGCGCGAACGGCTGCGTGGATTCTTCGATGCTGGTGCGACGACCGAGATCGGCGCCAACCTCGAGCCGGTCGACGCGCTGAAGTTCAAGGATTCGAAGAAGTATCGCGACCGCATCGTCGCCGCGCAGCGCGATACCGGCGAGACCGATGCGCTGGTCGCGATGCGTGGCCTGCTCAAGGGCCGGCCGCTCGCGGCCTGCGCGTTCGAGTTCGCCTACATGGGTGGCTCGATGGGCTCGGTGGTCGGCGAGCGTTTCGCGCTGGCCGCCGAACAATGCCTCGAAAAGCGCATGCCGCTGGTGTGCTTCTCCGCCACCGGTGGCGCGCGCATGCAGGAAGGCCTGCTGTCGCTGATGCAGATGGCCAAGACCGCCGCGGCGATCGCGCTGATGCGCGAGGCCGGCCTGCCGTTCATCTCCGTGCTGACCCATCCCACCACTGGTGGAGTCTCGGCCAGCCTCGGCATGCTCGGCGATGTGAACATCGGCGAGCCCGGCGCGCTGATCGGGTTCGCCGGCCCGCGGGTGATCGAACAGACCGTGCGCGAGAAGCTGCCGGCAGGCTTCCAGCGCAGCGAGTTCCTGCTCGAGCACGGGGCGATCGATCTGATCGTCGACCGCCGCCATCAACGCGACCGGATCGCCGCGCTGCTGGCGATGTTCATGCGCCAGCCTGCGCCTCCGGTCGATGCGCCACAGGCGGCCAGCAGCGAAAGCGCGCCCGAAAAAACCGACTGATGGCCGCCGCCGGCGCGCCGCGCGACCTCGACGGCTGGCTCGCGCACTGGCAGTCGGTACACCCGCAGTCGATCGCGATGGGACTCGACCGCGTCGCCGAAGTCGCGCGACGCCTGCGCCTCGAGAAGCCCGCGCCGCTGTCGATCGCGGTGGCCGGCACCAACGGCAAGGGTTCGGTCGTCGCCTTCCTCGACGCGATCCTGCGCGCGAGCGGCCGCGTGGTCGGCAGCTACACCTCGCCGCATCTGCTGGCATACAACGAACGCGTGCGCATCGATGGCGAAGCGGTCGAGGACGCCGAGCTGATCGCGGCATTCCGCCGCATCGAGAACGCGCGCGACGGCATTCCGCTGACTTACTTCGAGTCCGGCACGCTCGCCGCGTTCGACGTTTTCCAGGCCCGCGATGTCGACATCGCGGTGCTCGAGGTCGGCATGGGTGGTCGCCTCGACGCGGTGAACCTGGTGGACGCCGATGCGGCAGTGCTGACCACCGTCGATCTCGACCACCAGGAGTTCCTGGGCGCCGACCGCGAGGCGATCGGGTTCGAAAAGTCCGGCATCTTTCGCCGCGGCCGGCCCGCCGTGATCGGCGACCCGCAGCCGCCGGTCAGCGTGCTGGCGCAGATCGCTGCTTGCGGCGCGGTCGGAGTGCGCGCCGGCATCGATTTCACCATCCGCGACGACAACCCCGCAGGCTGGCGCTTCAGCCAGCGCGATGGAACCAGCATGCAGCTGCCCCCGCCGGGCCTGCGTGGGGATTTCCAGCGCGCGAATGCCGCGATTGCGATCGCGACCCTGCATGCGCTGCGCGACCGCCTGCCGCTGGCTGCGACCGCGTTCGCGCGCGGGGTGGCCAACGCGCAGATCGCCGGACGCCTGCAGGTGGTCGCGGGCGCACCCGAGACCATCGTCGACGTCGCCCACAACCCGCAGGCCGCGCGCACGCTGGCGCAGTGGCTGTCGCAGGCGCCGCGGCGTACCACCACGGCGGTATTCAGCGCGCTGGCCGACAAGGACATCGCGGGCATCGTGGATCCGCTGCGCGGGATGATCGAGCGCTGGTGGGCGATCGGTCTGTCCGCCGATACGCCACGCGGGCTGGATGCCGCGCGCATGGCCGAACGGGTCGCGGCCTGCGGCGTGGACTGCATCGCGAACGACAGCATCGACTCGGCGCTCGGTGCCGCGCGCGCCCACGCGGGTCCGGCTGGGCGGGTGCTGGTGTTCGGGTCGTTCTACACCGTGGCCGCCGCGATGCGCACGATCGGAATACGCAGCAGCTGAACGCAGGACAGCCGCCGCGCACGCTGATCGGCGATTCGGCGGTTGCAGCGGTTCGCAGCGGCTATAATCGCGCGTCTCCTGACTTGGATCGCGAGCGATGGACCCAGCCCTCAAACAGCGACTGATCGGCGCCGCGGTGCTGGTCGTGCTGGCGGTGATCTTCGTGCCGATGCTGATCGACGACACGCCGCGCAGCGACAGCGAAGCGATCGACCTGAGCATGCCCAGCGCGCCGAAGCAGAACTTCGAGACGCAGGTCGTGCCCTTGGGTACGCCGGGCCCGGGTGCCGCGCTGCCGATCGCCAATCCCGACCAGGTCGCCACCGTCGACACCAACGCACCGGCACGCATCGACGCGCTGAGTGGCGACGAGCCGCAGGTCGCCCCGCCACCGGTTGCGAGCGAGCCGCCGGCACCGATTGCTCCTGCGAACATCCCGACGCCGCCGTCCACCGGCGCCCCGCCGCTGGCGCCCGAAGCGGTCACGCCCGCGCCAGCGGTCGCTGCAACCGCCACCAGCTCGCGCCTGCCGCAGCCTGCGGCAGGCGGTCGCCACCTGGTCCAGTTCGGCAGCTATGCGCGCAGCGAGAATGCCCAGGCACTGGTCGCCGAACTCGGCCGGGCCGGCATCCGCGCCCAGACCGAGCGGGTCGAAGTCGACGGCAAGCCGGCCTTGCGCGTGCTGTCGGGCCCCTATGCCGATCGCACCAGCGCCGAACGGGTGCGGCTGGCCGCGCGCCAGGCGCGACCCGATGTGCCCTCGTCGTTGACCGAGGTGGATGTCGCGCCGCGCGCCGAAGTGCCCTCCGCCGATGCGGCCGGCCGGGTGACCGGGTGGTCGGTGCAGGTCGGCGCGCTGGCCGTGGCGGCCGACGCCAACGCACTGCGCGATCGCCTGCGTAGCGGCGGCTTCACCGCGTATGTCGAAACCCTGCGTACCGAGCGCGGCACCCTGTACCGGGTGCGCGTCGGTCCGGAAACCCAGCGCGCGAATGCCGAGCGGCTGCGCGATACGTTGAAGACACGCTTCGCACTCGACGGCCAGGTGGTCACGCACCCGTGAGCGGCTGTCGCCGATGAACATGGCCGACCTCGCGATCGCACTGCTGATCGCGGCCTCCGTGGTGATCGGCATGGTCCGGGGTCTGGTGGTCGAGGTGCTGTCGATCGCGGTGTGGGTGGGTTCCGTGGTGCTGTCGCTGATGCTCGGCGGTATCGTGGGCGACTGGTTCGCGACCACCATCGAACTGCCGTCGCTGCGCGCCGCGCTGGGCTACGGCCTGGTGTTCTTCGGCGCGCTGGCGGTCGGTGCGCTGGCGATCTGGATCATGCGCAAGGCGGTGCAGACGACCGGACTCACGGGCACCGATCGCCTGATGGGCCTGCTGTTCGGCGTGGCGCGCGGCGTGCTGATGGTGACCGTGCTGGTGGTGCTGGCAGGCCTGACCGCATTGCCGCGCGATCCGTGGTGGCAGCAGTCGCGCCTGATCCCGGTGTTCCAGGGTGTCGCGCAATCGATCGCGCCGCACTTGCCGGCAGCGCTGCGCGACTACATCGATTTCTCGGACGCGCCCGCGTCCGGGAACCAGGTTCCACCTTCCGACCAGACCTGAGGACGAGTTCCCATGTGCGGCATCATCGGCATCGTCGGCAGGACCGAAGTGGGTGCGGCGCTGTACGACGCGCTGACCGTGCTGCAGCACCGCGGGCAGGACGCCGCGGGCATCGCCACCGTCGATGGCAACGCGCTGCGCCTGTACAAGGCCAACGGCCTGGTGCGCGACGTGTTCGGCGAGGGCGAGATGCGCAAGCTCACCGGTCGCTACGGCATCGGCCACTGCCGCTATCCGACCACCGGTTCGGCCGGTTCCGCCGAGGCGCAACCGTTCTACGTCAACTCGCCGTTCGGCCTCGCGCTCGCGCACAACGGGAACCTCATCAATACCGATGCGTTGCGGCAGGAACTGTTCGAGCAGGATCGCCGGCACATCAACACCGGGTCCGACTCCGAGGTGCTGCTCAACATCTTCGCCCATGAGCTGCAGCTGCAGGCGCACCTGCGGCTGGAGGTCGACCACGTGTTCAAGGCGGTTGCCGGCGTGCACCAGCGCTGCGTCGGTGGCTACTCGGTGGTGTCGATCGTGCTCGGCCTCGGCGTGGTCGCGTTCCGCGATCCGCACGGCATCCGCCCGCTGGTGATCGGCGTGCGCGCCACCGCCGATGGCGACGAGTATGCGGTCGCGTCCGAGAGCGTCGCGCTCGACCTGCTCGGATTCCGCCGCCTGCGCGACGTAGCCCCCGGCGAGGGCGTGTTGCTGGCGCTCGACGGCACGTTGCACACGCGGCAATGCGCACCCGCGCGCGTGCACTCGCCATGCATCTTCGAGTATGTGTACCTCGCGCGCCCCGATTCGATGATCGAGGACGTCTCGGTGTACAAGGCGCGGCTGCGCATGGGCGAGTACCTCGCGCGCAAGATCCTGCGCCTGCGCCCCGACCACGACATCGACGCGGTGATGCCGATCCCGGATACCAGTCGCACCGCCGCGCTGCCGCTGGCCAATATCCTCGGCGTGCCGTACCGCGAGGGCTTCGTCAAGAACCGCTACGTCGGCCGCACCTTCATCATGCCCGGCCAGAGCGAGCGGGTGAAATCGGTGCGCCGCAAGCTCAATGCGATCGAACTGGAGTTCCGCAACAAGGTGGTGCTGCTGGTCGACGATTCGATCGTGCGCGGCACCACCTCGCGGCAGATCATCCAGATGGCCCGCGAAGCCGGTGCGCGCAAGGTGTATTTCGCATCCGCCGCGCCGCCGGTGCGCTACGCCAACATCTACGGCATCGACATGCCCTCGGCGTCCGAACTGGTCGCCCACGGGCGCAGCGAGTCGGAAGTGCAGGACATGCTCGGTGCCGACTGGCTGATCTACCAGGACCTCGACGACCTGGTCGCGTCGGTGTCCGAGGGCAACGATCGTTTGTCCGTGTTCGACACATCGTGCTTCTCCGGCGAGTACGTGACCGGCGTCGATGCCACCTACCTCGAGCGGGTCGCCGCCGAGCGCAACGACCTGGCCAAGGAAGAGCGGCGCAAGGCCTCGTAGTGGACTGGCACAACCTCCACGCCGCGGCGCTCGACTGCCTGCTGGAAGTCGACGTCGACGCGAAACTGCGCAAGACCGCGGCTGCGGCTGCCGCGTGGCAGCGCGGTGAGCTGTCGGTCGACGCGCATGGCGCACCGCCGATCCGCCCGCTGCCCGAGCCCGGACGCCCGGCACTTCCGCTGCTTGTCGCACCGCGCGATGTCGCGCGGCGTTCGCTGGGATCGGCCGAGGGCAGGGCAGCGCTGATCCACGCGGTCGCGCATATCGAATTCAACGCGGTGAACCTGGCCTGGGATGCGGTGTACCGTTTTCGCGATCTGCCGCGCGGATGGGCAGACGACTGGGTCGGGGTGGCCGCCGACGAGGCCCGCCACTTCCAGCTGCTGGCCGCCCGCCTCGCCGAGCATGGGATGGCCTATGGCGATCTGCCCGCGCACGACGGCCTGTGGCAGATGGCCGTGCAGACCGCGCACGATCCGTTGGCACGAATGGCGCTGGTGCCGCGGGTGCTCGAAGCCCGCGGCCTCGACGTGACGCCGGCCATGATCGAGCGCCTGCGCTCGGTCGGGGACTTCGATACGGTCGCCGTGCTCGAGGTGATCCTGCGCGAGGAAATCGCCCACGTGGCGGCCGGCACCCGCTGGTTTCAGCACCTGTGCGCCCAGCGCGGCCTGCACCCGCAGACCACCTTCGTTGCGCTGATCCGCGAGTTCGCCCCCAACGCCGTGCGCGGCCCGTTCAATCGACCCGCCCGCGCGGCCGCAGGCTTCGGTGCCGCCGAAATGGCGGCGCTCGACGCCTTGCAGTAGTCGAACACCCCATTTTCCATGTGGGAGCTGCGATGGCAGCGACTTGAGCGACCGTGGTCACTGTGACTGCTGGAGTACAGCGAGAGGTGCCTGTCGCTGGCATGCCAGCTCCCACATGGCATGGCGACAGGTCGGTGCAGTGCGGGCACTTTCTGGGCAGCGACCACAGCACCAGATGGCAGCACCTCATTGCTGCACCCCATGACAGCACCCCATGACTGGCATCGACATCCCATTTTCCT
>JANOEA010000208.1:0-2420 GCA_031412975.1 Pseudomonadota bacterium
CCCGCAATTCTGACGACCATCAGCGATCTACTCCACGGCCGCCCCCCGAGCGTGCAGCTACCTTCGGTTTCCAGCGCGAGCGGGGATCAGTAACCGCCGTATTTGCGAATCCGAAGCCGACACGCGGCCGGTGTTCTCGACCATCCTGCACTGCTGCGAACGGCTGATCCCGAGCGTCGACTACGTGCAGATCCAGGTCGTCGACGAGCAAGGCCTGCTGCAGCTGGTGGACCACCACTTATTCAGCCAGGTGCGCGGTGGCGAGCCTGGTCGGCAGCAGGACCGCGTGGCCGAACTGCGGGCGCGCGAGCTGGCCACCTTCCCGCGTGCGATGCACGGCTCGGCGCTCGAGTTCGCGCTGCTCTCGGCGCGGCCCGAGGTCTACGCCGACACGCTCGACGGCGCCGATGCGCCGGAGTCGGTGCGCGAACATGCGCGGCGCTGGGGGCACAGCTATTCGCAGATCACCGTGCCGCTGCGCTCGGAAGGCCGGGCCGTCGGCGCCATCGAGGCCTTCCGCCGTCAGACGGGCGGGTTCCAGCCGAAGGAATGCTCACTGCTGCAAACTTTCGCCGACCAGGCGGTGATCGCGATCCAGAACGCGCGGTTGTTCAACGAGACCAAGGAAGCGCTGGAGCAGCAGACGGCCACGGCCGAGGTGCTGCAGGTCATCAGCAGTTCGGTGGCCGACACCGCGCCGGTGTTCGACAAGATCCTCGACAGCTGCGAGCGGCTGTTCGCGACCGACCAGTTGGCGATCTTCATCGCGGGCGACGACGGGCAGTTGCACGCGGGCGCGCTGCGCGGTGCGGCCATCCAGGCGATGACGAAGGCATTGCCGACCCCGGTCGAGCGCACAGTCACCGGGCTGGCGATCCGTGAGCGGCGCACGGTCTACATCGCCGACGCCGCCGCCATGCCCGACTTGCCACCCGCAACGCGCGACGCCGTGGAGTCGATCGGCAACTACTCGGGCGTCTTTGCGCCGATGGTGTGGGAAGACCGCGGCATCGGCTCGATCATGGTGATGCGCCAGCCGCCGCGGTCCTTCGCCCAGAAAGAGATCGCGCTGCTGCGCACCTTCGCCGACCAGGCCGTGATCGCCATCCAGAACGCGCGGCTGTTCAATGAGACGCAAGAGGCCTTGCAACAGCAGAAGGCCTCGGCCGAGGTGCTGGCCGTCATCAGCAGTTCGGTCGCCGACACGAAGCCGGTATTCGACAAGATCCTCGACAGTTGCAAGCACCTGTTCGGCAGTGACGAGACCGCCGTGCTGCTGGTCGATGACGCAAGCCAGGTCACGCTCGGGGCCTATGTCGGCAAGCAGCACGACGCCGTAGCCGCCACCTTTCCGGCGCCGCTGGCCAAGTCGCCCGCCGGGGACGCGATCCGCGAACAGCGCGTCGTGCACTACACCGACGCAGCCAACGACCTGCGGCTCACCCGCCCGGTGCGCCGCGTGGCGCAAGTCGCCGGCTACGAGGCCATGGCCTACGCGCCGATGATGTGGAACGAACGCGGCGTCGGCGCGATCGGCGTGTCGCGGCTGAAGGGTGCGTTCACGGACAAGGAACTGGCGATGCTCCAGACCTTTGCCGACCAGGCGGTGATCGCGATCCAGAACGCGCGCCTGTTCAACGAGACCAACGAAGCGCTGGAGCAGCAGACCGCCACAGCCGAGGTGCTGCAAGTCATCAGCAGTTCGGTGGCCGACACCGCGCCGGTGTTCGACAAGATCCTGCGCAGCTGCCAGCGCCTGTTCGACAGCGGCCAGGTGGCGATTGCGCTCATCGGCGAAGACGGCCTGATGCACTTCGACACCGAGATCGACACCGCCGCCGAACGGGGTGGTGAGCAAGCGCGCAGCGCCGCCGCACTCATCAAGGCGCAGTTCCCGCGGCCGGTGCGCGAATCGATCCACGGCTACGCCATTCACAAGCGCCAGACGCTGCATTACCCCGACGTGATGCACGGCGCCGATGTGCCCGAGGGCCTGCGCGCCACGACCCAGCTGGTGGGCAACTATGCGGCGATCTTCGTGCCCATGTTCTGGGAGCAGCAGGGCATCGGTGCGCTGCAGGTGGTGCGCATGCCGCCGGCGCCCTTCAACGAAAAGGAGATCAGCCTGCTGCGCACCTTCGCCGACCAGGCGGTAATCGCGATCCAGAACGCGCGCATGTTCCGCGAGACGAACGAGGCGCTGGAACGGCAGACAGCGACGGCCGAGATCCTGAAGGTCATCGCCAGTTCGCCGGCCGACGTGCAGCCGGTGCTCGACGCCATCGTGCACAGCGCGCGGCAACTGGTGGGCGGCTTTTCCGCCACCGCCTGGCGCGTGCAGGGCGAGCATGCCCACCTGGCCGCCTTCACCACCACCGACGAGGCGGGCACCCAGTTGCTGCGTGCGCTGGGCGCGCTGC
>JANOEA010000209.1:0-17098 GCA_031412975.1 Pseudomonadota bacterium
TGATATCGGTGTGCGACCGTTCGGTGCGGCGCGGATACATGCCCTATGCTGTGGATCGGCAGTCTCGCGTTGGAGCATGCGTCATGGCCACCGGTTGGGCTGGCGACAACGCCGTCAACGAACAGATCGAGGCGACGATCAAGGATGCGGTCGAGCGGGCGCGCAGCCAGTTGCACAAAGGCCCGAGCCTGCAGCGCTGCGAACACTGCGATTCGGCGATTCCGGAAGCGCGCCGTGTCGCCGTGCCCGGGGTGCGCCTGTGCATCGATTGCCAGCAGGCGCAGGACGCCGACGCCACAGGATTCGCCGGCTACAACCGCCGCGGCAGCAAGGGAGCCTCTGAACAAGTCCCGCACACCGCGTTGTCACGCCATGCGCCTGCGACGAGGCGGTCGACGAAGGGCATGGTGGTTCCATGTTCGAGTCGACCAACGCGGGCGCAGGCGCATGGCGTGACAACCCACAAAACTGGCTGAAATGGGCCGGGTCTGTTTCGCCCGCAGGCTGCGTCAGGCGTCCTAGGCCTCAACCAGCATGGCCGGCGCCACCTTCCTTGCCTGCGGGCGAAACAGATCCCGGCGCGGTGCGCGGGACTTGTTCAGAGGCTCCCAAGGACAGCCAGTTGCGCTGAACCGCGGGCGCGCCGGCACTGCGGGGCGTTCCGTTGTACTGTCGTTGCGCCAGCGCGCGCTAGCGGAAACCTTCCGCAGTGCTTGCCGTCGGCTGGGGAAGCAACCGCATGGCCAGTCCGCTGCGCAAGATCGAACTCGAGGCGCTGGAGAAAATCGCACGCGGCACTTCCAGCGATGGCGGGATCGACGACGCCATCCTCGAGCGCCTGCTGTCGCTGGGTCTTGTCCAGGTGCGCGCGGGCAAGACCGGGATCACCTCGCGCGGCACCATGGAGCTGACCCGGCGCAAGGCGCTGCTGCGCGGCCCGGCGACGCGGCGATAGGTTGCTGCCCGATCCGCGGGGCGATCCGGTCGACCTCGAGCTGTGTACCAGATCACACCGTGCTGCCGGCGATCGTCGCGCTGTGCCTGTGGGCGATGTGGCTCGAGCACGGTGAATCGTCGACACTGTTCAAGGTCGTGGTACTGCTGCTGATCGCGAGTGCCTTGTGGCTGCAGTTTCTCAGCGAGCACGGCGTGGTCGGCCTGGTCATGCAGAGCTTCCTGGCGATCCTGCTGCTGATGTGGAACGCCTGGCATTCGGCGCGTCGCTGGTAGAATGTGGCGCTGGAGCACGCTCGCGCAGGTCGCGTCGGCGCTGATCGGTCGAGCCCGGTTCGATCGGTGGCGTACGCAGCGCTACTTGGCAGCTCGCTCGATTCGCGTCGATAATCGTTGCCGGCACAGGAGGTGGTGGGATGCGCAGGGGATACATGGTGCTGCTGCTGGTCTCGCTGGCGTGCACGCCTGCGCTGTTGCATGCGCAGTCCAACGACGAAGCATGGATCGAGCGCTACATGGACGAGCGCACCAGTGTCGCCGCGCCGGTTTCGCGCGGCCCGGGAAGCGGCGATCGGATCGAAGTCGACGACCTGCCGCGCTTCGTGGGCTACTCGGTGCGGCTGGGCCTGAGCAACGGTCGCAGCCGCCAAGGCGTGATCGAAAGCGCGGACGCGCGCCGAGTGGTGCTGATCGCGCAGTTGTCGGGCGGACGCGCGAGCCTGACCCTTTCGCGTGCGCAGATCGTTTCGGCGCAACTGGAGTAGCCGACGATGCTGGGCAGCATGATCTCGCTCTCGGGCTACATGGCAGTCCTCGGCATCCTGGTGCTGTGGATGGTGGTCAAGATCTGGCGCTCCAGCCCGGTGCTTGCGGTGGCGACCTTTTTCGTCTGGCCGCTCTCGGTCATCTCGCTGGTCCGCAACTGGGGCAATTCGGACACCGATATCCGGATCCCGTTCTTCCTCTCGCTGGTCACGGTCGGCGCGATCTTCTGGATGAGCGATCGGGTCGTCGACAAGGCCTTCGAGGAGGCCGGGCCGGTCTTCACCGCGCAGGAGATCGAGGCCATTCGGCGGGACAACCCACAATTCGCCGCCGAGCTCGAAGCGCGCCAGCTGGAGGCATCGTCGCGGGCGCAAGCGCTGCAGGCTGAACAGCGGTCGGCGAATCGGCCAGCGGGCGCGGATGATCGTAGCGGCAATTACGACGCCGGCCAGTCGTATGCCGCCGGGCAAGCGCAAAGCGTCGAACAGGTCGCGGCCGCCACCGAGGCGGAGCGAGGGTTCCAACTGCGCACGGCGAGCAGCGCCCTGAAGTTCCAGCGCGGATCGGTACGCCTCGAGCCTGCACGCGCGACCCTTGCCTTGCCACTGCATTTCCGCTTCGTCGACGCCTACCAGCTGTTCCGCATCGCGCGACTCCGCGACACGCCGCTGGATGGCGGCAGCCTCGGCTGGATCGTGCACGAGCGGGTCGATCTTGCCGATCCCGATGCCTGGTTCATCGATCTGCGCTTCGAGGAGATCGGCAATCTGACGATCGGCCAGGGCCCCGGCGTGGATGCCCTGCAGCAGCAGATCGCGCTGCTGGGACTGCTGCCAGCAGGGGTACAGTTCGGCACCGGCAACTACGCGCCGCAGTGGGACACGCGGGCTTCGTTGGCGACCTGGATGAAGTTCACCACGGCGGTCGGCAGCAGCGCCGACGGCGCGCGGGTCGACCTCGCGGCCGTGCGCCCATTGCGGCATGGCGTACTGGTGGCCCGGATCATGGGGATTCCAGTGGCCGAACGCGAGTTGGGACTGCGGGCAACCCGCCTGATCGTGAGCAGTACCCAACCGGATGCGGGCTGGCGCCACGCCGACTATCGCAGTGGCCGCGATCCTGCCGCCGGATCGACGTTGGCCGAGTGGGTGGCCGCCTATTGAGGCGCCGCGGTGCCGGGGCCATGGTGATGCGGCCCACGTCGTGCAGTCCGCCACTTGACGCGGCGTTATGAGCGTGTGAAGTTGGGGTCGGTCATGGACATGTCGCACGGGCGTCATGCAGACCGCAGGGGTGCGCGGGTCGAGCCTTGCAGGCAATCGATCGGCGGTCCTGCCGCAGCGGCATTCGCGCAGTCCACTCGAGCAACGAATGAACCTGGCCACCGAGCCCAGCGGGACCCTGCAACAGGCGATGGCGCACGCCGGTCGCCTGCTGCGCAGCGACCCGCGGCAGGCATCGGCGCAATTGCGCGAGATCCTCGGTGCGCTACCCGGCCACCCCGAAGCGACCCGCATGCTGGCGGTGGCACTAGTCGCCGATGGCGACCTGGATGCGGCGCTCCAGACCCTGCACGGGTTGGTCGCCGCGCAACCTGATTGGGCCAACGCGCAGCAGGAACTCGGGCTGGCGTTGGGCCGGGCGGGGCAGGGTGAGGCGGCAATCGCGAGCCTGCGCCGCGCGATCGAACTCCAGCCGGACCTGCCGCAAGCATGGCGTGCGCTGGGCGATCATCTGGCCGCGGTCGGCGACAGCGAGGCCGCCGAAGCGGCGTATGCGCAACACCTGCGCTTCGCCACCCACGATCCGCAGCTGCTGCGCGCGGCCGATGCGCTGTGCAACAACCGCATCGCCGATGCCGAGTCGATGTTGCGCGCCCATCTGCAGCGCGCGCCGAGCGATAGCGCGGCGATCCGGATGCTCGCGGAAGTCGCAGCCCGGCTCGGCCGACACGAGGACGCGCAGGCCCTGCTGGAGCGCTGCCTCGAACTGGCGCCCGGCTTCCATGCCGCGCGGCATAACTATGCGCTGGTCCTGTATCGCGGCAACCAGCCCGCGCAGGCGCTGGTGCAGATCGAGATCCTGCTCGGCATCGACCGCTACAACCCGGGCTATCGCAACCTCAAGGCCGTGATCCTCGGCCGGATCGGCGACTACGATGGAGCGATCCAGCTGTTCGCCGGGCTGCTGGCGGAGTACCCGAACAACCCGCGCATCTGGCTCAGCCACGGACATACGCTCAAGACCGCCGGTCGCAGCGAGCAGGCGATCGCTGCCTACCGCCGCAGCAGCGCGCTGGACCTGGGCTTCGGCGAGGCGTGGTGGAGCCTCGCCAACCTCAAGACCTTCCGCTTCGACGATTCGGATATCCAGGTGATGCAGCGCCAGCTCGCGCGCAGCGATCTGGATATCGCGCACCGCTACCATTTCGAGTTCGCGCTGGGCAAGGCGCTCGAAGATCGCGCCGACTACGCCGCGTCGTTCCGCCACTACGAACTGGGCAACATCCTGCGGCGCAAGAGCGTGCCGCACAGCGCCGAGCAGGTTTCCGCGCGGGTGAGGCGCGCGATCGACACGTTCACCCCGGAGTTCTTCGACCAGCGGCGCGGCAGCGGTTGCCCCGCGGCCGATCCGATCTTCGTGGTCGGGCTGCCGCGTTCGGGCTCGACGCTGATCGAACAGATCCTGTCCAGCCATCCGTCGGTCGAGGGCACGATGGAGCTGCCCGAGATCATCTCGATGACCCGCATGCTGCGGCGGCGGGCCGGAAAAGGCGCGCAGGTCACCTATTACGACGCGCTCGAGACCCTCGACGCAGCCGACTTGCGTGAACTCGGCGAGGGTTACATCGCGCACACGCGGATCCAGCGCAAGACCAGCGCGCCGCACTTCATCGACAAGATGCCGAACAACTTCATGCACGTCGGCCTGATCCACCTGGTGCTGCCGAACGCGCGCATCGTGGACGCGCGGCGGCACCCGATGGCGTGCTGCTTTTCGTGCTTCAAGCAGCATTTCGCGCGTGGCCAGAACTTCACCTATTCGCTCGAGGACCTCGGCCGCTACTACCGCGACTACGTCGCCCTGATGGCGCACTTCGACCAGGTGCTGCCGGGTCGGGTGCAGCGGGTCGACTATGAACGCATGGTCGACGACACCGACGGCGAAGTGCGGCGTTTGCTCGACTACTGCGGCCTGCCGTTCGATCCGGCGTGCCTGCGTTTTTTCGACAATGATCGGCCGGTGCGCACCGCCAGTTCCGAGCAGGTGCGCCAGCCGATCTACCGCGATGGCCTCGAGCAGTGGCGTCGTTACGAGCCGTGGCTGGGGCCGCTGAAAACCGCGCTGGGGCCGGTACTCGACGGCTATCCCGCGCAGCGTCAACGCCCAGGCGATGCCCGCGCCTGAGCGCCATGTCCATCCATACACCGGGTCCACTGGGGAGCGAGGAAACCGCAATGCACAAGCAGGATCGGAACAGCGTGGTGGCGACAGGCGGGATGCGACCGACGCGTCTGCAACTGGTATCGGCGATCTGGCTGGCACTGGGTGCGACGTCGCTGGCCCATGCGCAGGCGCAGCCCGCGGATGCGGTCGCAGACGCCGATGCGGAGGCCAGCGCCCAGGGCCCGGATGCGGCCAGCAACGCGCAGGAGTCCGGCGCGCAGTCCGACGGCGGTACGCGCACGCTGGAATCGGTGACGGTCACCGCACAGAAGCGCACCGAGAACCTGCAGGAAGTGCCGATCAGCATCCAGGTCCTGGGCACCGAGCGGCTCAGGGATCTGCAGGTCGCCGACTTCGACGATTTCGCGCGCTTCCTGCCGTCGGTATCGGTCGAGAGCGGTGGGCCGGGCTTCGGCCAGGTGTACATGCGCGGCGTGGCCAGCGGCAGCAACGGCAATCACTCCGGGCCGCTTCCCAGCGTTGGCCAGTACGTCGACGAACAGCCGATCACCACCATCCAGGGCGCGCTCGACCTGCATATCTACGACATCGAACGCGTCGAGGCGCTGGCCGGCCCGCAGGGCACCCTGTATGGCGCCAGTTCGCAGTCGGGCACGATCAAGATCATCACCAACAGGCCCGATCCGACCGGCTTCTCCGCCGGCTACGGGGTGGAAGGCAACAAGGTCAGCGAAGGCGATGCTGGCTACGTGGCCGAAGGCTACGTGAACGTGCCGATCGCCGACAACATCGCGGTGCGCATCGTGGCGTGGGACAAGCGCGATGCCGGCTACATCGACAACGTGCGCGGCACCCGTACCTTTCCGACCTCGGAGATCACGATCGACAACGCCGACCTCGCCGGCGACGACTACAACAGCGTCGATACCACCGGCCTGCGCGCTGCGCTGCGCATCGAGCTGGACGACAACTGGTCGATCACGCCGACGGTGATGAGCCAGCGCACGGAGTCCGGCGGGATCTTCGCCTTCGATCCCGATGTCGGCGATCTCGAACTCACGCACTTTTACCCCGAAAGTGCCGAAGACACCTGGACCCAGGCCGCACTCACGGTGCAGGGCAAGATCGGCAACTTCGACATCGTCTACGCCTTTTCCAATCTCAATCGCGACACCGATGTCGAGTCCGACTACAGCGACTACGCGTTCTGGTACGACACCCTGTACGCCTATGGCGCCTACATCACCGACGACAACGGCGATCTGATCAATCCCGCGCAGTACATCCAGGGGCGCGACATCTACCGCAAGCGCAGCCACGAGCTGCGCATCGCCTCGCCGGCCGAGGATCGGCTGCGCTTCACCGCGGGGCTGTTCTGGCAGAACCAGACCCACGACATCCAGCAGCGCTACCTGATCGACGACCTCGCCGACGAGATCTCGGTGACCAACTGGCCCGACACGCTGTGGCTGACCAAGCAGGAACGCACCGACCGCGACCGCGCGGTGTTCGGCGAGATCGCCTACGACATCACCGACCAGCTCACGCTCAACGGCGGCATCCGTTTCTTCAATGCGAAGAACTCGCTGCGCGGCTATTTCGGCTTCAGCGAGAACTTCAGCTCGGGTACCGGCGAAGCGGCCTGCTTCGACCAGAACGATTTCAATGGCGCGCCGTGCGTGAACCTCGACAAGACCGTCGACGAGGACGACCAGATCGGCAGGGTCAACCTGACCTACCAGATCGACGAGAACAAGATGATCTACGCCACGTGGTCGGAAGGCTATCGACCCGGCGGCATCAATCGTCGCGGCAGCCTGCCGCCGTACCTGTCGGACTTCCTGACCAACTACGAGGCGGGCTGGAAGACGACCTGGCTCGACAATACGCTGTCGTTCAATGGGGCGGTGTTCCTCGCGCAGTGGGACGACTTCCAGTTCGCATTGCTGGGTCCCAATGGGCTGACCGAGATCAAGAACGCCAACCAGGCCGAAATCCGCGGCCTCGAGATGGATATCCAGTGGGTGGTGAACTACAACTTCACGCTCACTGCCGGCGTGGCGTTCTACGACGCCGAGCTGACCGCCAATTATTGCGGATTCACCGACGACGACGGCATACCCGTCACCGAGTGCGACGATCCGCAAGCGCCCGATGGCACCCAGTTGCCGATCACGCCCGACTTCAAGGGCAATGTGGTCGGACGCTATGCGTTCGACTGGGGCGACTACCAGGCCTACTTCCAGGGCGCGGTGGTCCACGAGGGCGAGCGCAAGTCGGACCTGCGGCTGGTCCAGCGCGAGATCCTCGGCGACTTGCCCTCCTACACCTCGGTGGACCTGTCGGCCGGCATCGGCAAGGACAACTGGAAAGTCGATCTGTTCGTGCGCAACGTGGGCGACGAGCGCGGCGAAAGCTCGCGTTTCGCGCAGTGCGCGGAGTCGGTCTGCGGCGCGCAGACCTACATCATCCCGATCCAGCCGCGCATCTTCGGGGTTCGCTTCTCGCAGCAGTTCTAGGATCGGGCGCCTGGCGACGACGGCCTAGCGGGGCCGTCGTCGCTGCGGGCAGCAGCCCCCGACCCGCTGCGCGGGATTCAGGCCGGCATCGGGGCGCGGCGCTTGAAGAGGCGTTTGGCCAGCAATACCAGCAGCAGTGCCGCGATTCCGGCGATGATGCAGAACACCGCGTCCAGTGCGATCGGCGCGATCGCCGCGAGCACGCCACCGAGCACCGGCACCGGTGCGAGGGTGGCCGACCACGCCTGGAAGATCTCGCTCACGACGTGGATGCCGTGGGTCAGGATGCCACCGCCGACCATGAACATCGCGGCGGTGCCGACCACCGACAGCGTCTTCATCAACCACGGTGCGACCCGCAGGATCGCAGCACCCATCGCGCGCTGGATACGCGCACCGACGCCGTTGCCGGTCTTCGCATTCAGATGCAGGCCCGCATCGTCGAGCTTGACGATGCCTGCGACCAGTCCGTACACGCCGACCGTCATGATCGCCGCGATCGCCACCAGCGTCAGCAGGCGATTGGTGAATGACGCGGCCGCCACCGTGCCGAGCGTGATCACGATGATCTCGGCCGACAGGATGAAGTCGGTGCGGATCGCGCCCTTGATCTTCTGCTTCTCGAAGGCAACGATGTCGACCTCGGGATCGGCCACCGCCTTGACCAGTTCGACATGGTGGGCCTGGTCTTCCTCGGGCGAATGGAGGAACTTGTGCGCGAGCTTTTCGACGCCCTCGTAGCAAAGGTACAAACCGCCGAGCATCATCAGCGGCAGCACCGCCCACGGCGCGATCGCGCTGATCAGCAGCGCGGCCGGAACCAGGATGACCTTGTTGAGCGCAGAGCCCTTGGCTACGGCCCACACCACCGGCAGTTCGCGATCGGCGTTGACGCCCGAGACCTGCTGCGCATTGAGTGCCAGATCGTCGCCGAGCACGCCTGCGGTTTTCTTCGCCGCGACCTTGGTCATCACCGACACGTCGTCGAGCAACGTGGCGATGTCGTCGATCAGGGCGAACAGGCTGGAGCCGGCCATCGGATATTGTCCCGGGGATGCAGATCGACAGTGTACGGAAACCGCAGGACGCGTGGATGTATGAGCCGCTGCGGGGCATTCGCGTCGGTGGTCGTGGTCGGCCGCGCGCGATGAGCGCGGCGCCATGGCGGGTGGTGCTCGATACCAATGTGCGGCTGGACCTGTTCGTCTTCGCCAGCGCGCGCGCAGCGGGACTGCTCGCAGCGCTGCAGGATGGCCGGCTGCGCGCAGTGTGCAATCCCGCGTGTCGCGCGGAATGGGAGGCGGTACTCGCCTATCCGAAGCTGCGCCTGGATGGCGCGCAGCAGTCCGCGGCGCGCTGCGCGCACGATCGCGTGGTGTGCCTCGATGCAGGGTCGAGCCGGCCGCCGGCTGGCGGGGCGGCACTGCCGCGCTGCCGCGATCCCGACGACCAGAAGTTCGTGCAGTTGGCTTGCGACAGCGGTGCGGCGGCGCTGCTCACGCGCGATCTCGAACTGCTGCGCCTCGCGCGTCGGCTTGCGAGCGGCTTCGGCATCGCGGTGCTGCAGCCGCAGGACTTCGAACAGCTGTTCAGCGGGTGAGCGGATCAGCGGGTTGCGGCGGCGTACTCCTGCTGCACCTGCTCGAAGGTTTGCCGTACCGCGGCCGATGGCGGCGCGCCGAGCCGCGATACCAGCACGATCGCGAGCGTCGCGAGCAGCACGCCCGGCACCATCTCGTAGAGTCCGAACGGCGTGTACTGCTTCCACACCAGCACCACCAGCGCGCCGACCAGCATGCCGGCCAGCGCGCCGTTGCGGGTCATGCGCGGCCACAGCAGCGACAGCACGACCACCGGCCCGAATGCCGCGCCGAATCCCGCCCACGCGTAGCTGACCAGCTCCAGCACGCTGTTCTCGGGATTCCACGCGAGCGCGATCGCGAGCAGTGCTACGGCGACCAGGGTGAGGCGGCCGATCCACACCAGCTCGCGCTGGCTCGCGCGCGGGCGCAGGAAAGCCTTGTAGAAGTCCTCGGTCAATGCGCTGGAGCACACCAGCAGCTGGCAGCTGAGCGTACTCATGATCGCTGCGAGCACCGCGGCCAGCAGCAATCCCGCGATCCACGGGTTGAACAGTTCGCGCGAGAGCATGATGAAAACCCGCTCGGGGTTCGCATCGACGATCGCTTTCGACTCCGGGTGCTGCAGGAAATAGGCGATGCCGAAGAACCCGCAGGCCATCGCGCCGGCCAGGCACAGGATCATCCAGGTCATCGCGATGCGCCGTGCCGGGGCGATCGCCTGCACCGATCGCGCGGCCATGAAGCGGGCGAGGATGTGCGGTTGGCCGACATAGCCCAGGCCCCAGGCCATCAGCGAGACGATCCCGATCACGCTGGTCCCGTGGAACCAGTCGACCCGCTGCGGATCGAACTGCTCGATCAGCGCGATGCTGTCGCCGACGCCGCCACCGGCTGCGATCACCACCACCGGCGCGATCAGCAGCGCGAAGATCATCAGGCTCGCCTGCACGGTGTCGGTCCAGCTGACCGCGAGGAACCCGCCCATGGCGGTGTACACGATGGTGGCGGCAGCGCCCGCCAGCAGCGCGTTCGGATAGCCCACCGCGAACAGGTTCTCGAACAATCGCGCGCCGGCGACGATACCGGACGCCGAATAGATCGCGAAGAAGACCAGGATCACCAGCGCGGAGATGATTCGCAGCAGGCGGCTGCGATCCTCGAAGCGATGGGTGAAGTAGTCGGGCAGGGTGAGCGCGTTGTTGGCGCGTTCGGTGTAGACGCGCAGGCGTCCGGCGACGAAGCGCCAGTTGGCCCATGCGCCCAGCACCAGTCCGATCGCGATCCACGCTTCGGAGGCGCCGCTGGCATACAGCGCGCCGGGCAGGCCCATCAACAGCCAGCCGCTCATGTCGGAGGCGCCGGCGGCCAGCGCGGTCACCAGTGGACTGAGGCTGCGGCCACCGAGGATGAAGTCGTCGAAGCTGCGGGTTCGCCACCAGGCCCAGAAGCCGATCGCGAGCATGCCGAGGATGTAGACCGCGAAGGTGACGAGAGTGGGCGTGCTGGCGGTCATGGATGCGGGAGTGCCGGGTTGGTCGAGCCGATCAGAAACGATGCGCGCGTGCACGTCAACCGCGCGGGCATGCCACCCGCGCCTGCGCCGAGGTTATCCGATGCCGGGCCACTGCAGGGTGCCATCGATGATCGTGTGGGTGCGGCCGCCGACCCACACTGCAGCATCGGCGTCGATCGCGACATCGAGGGTGGCATCGTGGCCGATTTCGCGCCCCTGGCTGACCCGATAGCCGCCAGCCAGCGGTCCATCCGGTTCGCACTCGCGGATCCGTGCAGCGATCAGACCATTGGCCGCACCCGACGCGGGATCTTCGGCGATGCCGACACCACACGGAAACGCGCGCACCACGATCGCGCGCGCGCCGCCGTTCTCGCGCGCGAACAGGGCCAGCCCGAGGCTGTCGCTGGCCGCGGCCAACGCTGCGATCCTGGCGTGCGGCGGGTCCCATCCGCGCAGTGCCGCTACATCGGCGCACTCGGCGATCCACCAGCGGCGCCCCCCTTCGACCAGCGCGGGCGCGATCGCGCCCAGCGGCAGGCGATCGAGGATCTGCAGCAGTTGCGGATCGAGGTCGGGTGCCACGCGCCGCGTCAGCGCCGTGGGCGCCTGCACCGCGATCCGCCGCGCTTCGGGATCGCCGGCGACCCGCAGCGGCAGCAGGCCGCTGCCGCATTCCTGCATCAACAGCCCGTCGCGCGGTTGCGCCAGATGCAGCGCGAGCACTGCGTGCGCGGTGCCGACACTGGGATGGCCCGCGAATGCGATCTCGCGCGATGGGGTGAAGATGCGCAGCCGATAATCGGCGCGCGCATCGGTGGGTGGCAGGATCCAAGTCGTCTCGACCAGTTGGGTCCAGGCGGCGAAGGCCTGCATGCGCGCGGAGCTCCAGCCATCGGCGCCGACCACCACGCCCAGCGGATTGCCGCCGCCGGCCTGTTCGCTGAACACATCGAGCTGGAGGAATCGCAGGCTTCGCATCACTGCAGCCTACCCGAGTGCTCAGGCTGAGTCGAAATGTCGGAGCCGCGCCCTGCGCATGGCACAATCGCCGGACTCGCACGGAGCAAGCCCGATGTTGAATCCCGGCGATGGCCTGAGCACCTCGCGCCTGCAACTGCGCCGCTTCGGCGGCGACGACCTGGACACCCTGTATCGTTTGTATGCCGATCCGCGCGTGATGCGTCACGCCGGTGGCGTGATCGATCGCGACAAGGCCGGCGTGATGATCCGCGAGCGCATCCTCGACTATTACGCGCAGAATCCGGGGCTCGGCATCTGGGCCACCATCGAACGTACGAGCGGGGCATGCGTGGGCCTGCACCTGCTCAACCACATCCGCGGCGCGCAGCACATCCAGGTCGGCTATCTGTTGTTTCCGCAGTACTGGTCGCTCGGCTATGCCACCGAGATGGCGCGCGAGATCCTGCGCTACGGATTCCAGGCCCTGCGGCTGCCGCAGATCGCCGCGATCGTCGACCTCGACAACCTCGCATCGCAACGCGTGCTGCTCAAGATCGGCATGCAGCGCGACGGCGAGCGTTACTTTGCGGCCTATGGTCCCAAGCCGCTGGCCTGGTACACGCTGGATACGCCGGGCGCGACCGGCGCTGACGGAGCCTGATCCATGCAGCAGCGTGCGCTGGGCCGAACCGGGATCATGGTGTCCGAACGTGGCTTCGGCGCGTGGGCGATCGGCGGCAACAGCTACGGTGCGGTCGATCGTGCGGAATCGCTGCGCGCGCTGGCGCGCGCCGATGCGCTGGGATGCAACTTCGTCGACACCGCGATGGTGTATGGCGACTCCGAGCTGGTGCTCGGCGAATTCCTGCGTGGGCGGCGTGATCGCTGGGTCGTCGCCAGCAAGTATTCGGGCCAGCCCGAGGGCATGCAGGCGACCGTGGAGCGGCAACTGCAGCGACTGGGTACCGACTGGATCGACTACTACCAGATCCATTGGGCGCCCGCGCGCGGCGAAGAAGCGCTCTACGAACAGTTGTTGCGCCTGAAGTCCACCGGCAAGGTGCGTGCGGTGGGCGTGTCGCTCAAGCACGCCAACGATGTCGATCGGGTGCTCGCGCATGGCTACATCGACGCGGTGATGCTGCGCCTGAGCCTGCTCGATCCCGATCCGTTCGTCGCGTGTCGCACGCGCCTGCGCGAGGCGGGCATCGGCGTGGTGGTCCGTTCCGCACTGCGCGAGGGTTTCCTGACCGGCAAATTCAACCGCACTGCCGCGTTTGCCGATCCGTCCGACCAGCGCGGCGAGTGGAGCCGCGCGCAGATCGGCGCCACCGTTGCGCAGGTCGAGCAGTTCCGCTTCCTGGAACACGAATCCGGCGGGCTGGCATGGGCTGCGCTTCGCTATGTGCTGGGATTTCCGGAGGTCTCGACGGTTGCGGTCGGCATCCGCACCGCAGCGCAGGCCGATGCTGCGTTCTCGGCTCCTGCAGCCGCGCCGTTGAGCGACGAGCAGTCGGCGAGGATCGCCGGTTTGCAGGCAAGTCTGGGTCTGCGTGCGGCTCGCCGCAGCTTGCTGCGACGTATCCTGGATCGATTGCGGCGCTGAGGTGGGCGTCGGCAAGTGCGGCGCCCCGCGCATCCATGCGGCCGCGAACGCGGACAGGTAGAATGGCCGGATGCCTCTGCTGACTCTCCAGGGCGTCGACTACAGCGTCGGCGGCCCGCTGCTGCTTGAACAGGTCGACCTCAGTTTCGATGCCGGTGAACGCATTGCCCTGATCGGCCGCAATGGCGCGGGCAAGTCCACCTTGCTGCGCCTGTTGCTCGGCGAGTTGCGTCCCGATGGTGGCGAGGTGCGGCGCCAGGCCGGCGTGCGGGTCGCAGCCCTCGCGCAGGAGGTGCCGCTGGGTACCAGTGGCGACGTGTTCGACGTGGTGGTGGCCGGGCTCGGCGAACTCGGCGCATGGCTGGCCGAATACCACCACCTGAGCCATGCCGAGGTCTTCGATGCCGATGCACTGGGCAGCGTGCAGGGCAAGATCGAATCGGTCGACGGCTGGAGCGCCGAGGGGCGGGTCGAAGAAGTGCTGCAGCGCATGGGGCTCGATGGCGACGTCGCCTTCGAGAGCCTGTCCGGCGGCATGAAGCGCCGCGTGCTGCTCGCGCGTGCGCTGGTCGCCGCACCCGAGGTGCTGCTGCTCGACGAGCCGACCAACCATCTGGACCTCGAAGCGATCGACTGGCTGGAAGGCCTGCTGCGTGAATGGCCCGGGTGCCTCGTGTTCGTGACCCATGACCGGCGCTTCCTGCGCGCGGTCGCGACCCGCATCGTGGAGATCGACCGCGGCCGGGTGACCAGCTGGCCCGGCGACTGGGACAACTTCCTGCGCCGGCGCGACGAACGACTGCACGCCGAGGCGCAGGAGAACGCGCGTTTCGACAAGCTGCTCGCGCAGGAAGAAGTGTGGATCCGGCAGGGCATCAAGGCGCGTCGCGTGCGCGACGAAGGTCGCGTGCGGCGACTCGAGCAGATGCGCCGCGAGCGCGCGGTGCGGCGCGCGCAGACCGGCAACGTCAAGCTCGACGTGGCGCAGGCCGAGTCGTCGGGCCGCAAGGTGATCGAGGCCAAGGGCATCAGCTTCGGCTACGGCGGCAAACCGCTCATCGACGACTTCTCGACCGTGATCTGGCGTGGCGACCGGATCGGCCTGATCGGTCCCAACGGCATCGGCAAGACCACCCTGCTGAAACTCCTGCTCGGGCAGCTCGCGCCGCAACAGGGCGAGGTCAGGATCGGCAGCAACCTGCAGGTCGCGTACTTCGATCAATACCGTGCGACCTTGCGCGAGGACTGGAACGCGCTCGACAACGTGTCCGAGGGTCGCGAGTTCATCGAAGTCGGCGAGCGTCGCAAGCACGTGCTCGGCTACCTGCAGGATTTTCTGTTCACCCCGGAACGCGCGCGCGCGCCGATCACGCGGCTGTCCGGCGGCGAACGCAATCGCCTGCTGCTGGCCAAGCTGTTCGCGCAGCCGGCCAACCTGCTGGTGATGGACGAACCGACCAACGACCTCGACGTCGAGACGCTCGAACTGCTCGAGGACCTGCTGGCCGACTGGCCGGGCACCCTGCTGCTGGTCAGCCATGATCGCGAGTACCTCGACCAGGTGGTGACCTCGACGCTGGTGATGGAAGGCAACGGCCAGGTCGGCGAGTTCGTGGGCGGCTACTCCGACTGGTTGCGACAACGGCGCCCGCCGCAGGCGAAGGTTGCGCAGGGCAAGTCGACGCCGGCGCCCGTCGCCGTCGTCGTCCCTGCGCCGCTTGCGGTGCCTGCCGCGACACCACGCAAACGGCTGGGCCAGAAGGAAGCGCGTGAGCTTGCTGAGTTGCCCGCGCGGATCGAAGCGCTGGAGCAGGAGATCGCAGCGCTCGGCGAGCGCATGAACGATCCGGGTTTCTATCAGCAGGACGCGGCCAGCATCGGAAGGCATCATGCCCAGGTCTCCGCCGCACAGGCCGCGCTGGATCTCGCCTATGCGCGGTGGTCTGCGCTCGAGGGCGCGGACGCCTGAGCGTGTGCGGCCGGCGCGTCGCGCGTCGATCTTGATTCGTCCGTCGCCGCCGTCGACGCCATGCCGTGGTTGCGGGCCCAGTGTGCGGCTGCGGCGCCCGCGAGGCGACCGGCCGCGAAGCACGCGGTCAGCAGGTAGCCGCCGGTCGGCGCCTCCCAGTCGAGCATTTCGCCGCAGCAGAACACACCCGGCAGCGCGCGCAGCATCAGGTGATCATCCAGCGCCTCGAAGCACACGCCGCCGGCGCTGCTGATCGCTTCGGCGATCGGTCGTGGCCGCAACAGACGCAGTGGCAGCGCCTTGAGGGTCGCAGCCGTGCGCAGCGGATCCTGCGCAGCTTCGCGGCCGATGCACTCGTAGACCAGTCCCGCGCGCAGCGCATCGATGCCGGCGGCGCGCCGCCAGGACTCACTGAGGCTGCGCGCGCCGCGCGGGCGCGACAGGGCTGCGTGCAGCCACTCGGGATCGCGCTGCGGCAACAGGTCCAGCGTCAGGGTCGTCGCACCGTCGCGCGCAATCGCGTCGCGCAACAGCGGCGACAATGCGTAGACCAGCTGGCCCTCGATGCCGTGCGCAGTGACCACGCACTCGCCGAGCTGCCGCTGCTCGCGACCGTTCGCATCGCGCACCATCGCCTCGACGCGCTTCAATGGAGTGCCGGCGTGGCGCTGCGCGAAGTACGCACTCCATGCGATATCGAAGCCGCAGTTGGACGCTTGCAGCGGGGCGAGCGCGATGCCGCGCTCGCGCAGCGGAACCACCCAGGCACCGTCCGATCCCAGTTGCGGCCAACTTGCGCCGCCCATCGCGAGCACCACCGCATCGGCCTGCGTGGTGATCTGGCCGTCCGGCGTATCGAAGCGCAGCGCACCGTCGGCGCTCCAGCCCGTCCAGCGATGGCGTACCGCGAACACCACGCCGCTCGCGCGCAAGCGGCGCAGCCAGGCGCGCAGCAGCGGCGCGGCTTTCAGGTCGGTCGGGAATACGCGCCCCGAGCTGCCGATGAAGGTCTCGACGCCGAGTCCGCGCGCCCATCGGCGAAGCGCCAGCGGATCGAAATCGCGCAGCCACCCCGATACCGCCGCGCTGCGCTCGCCATAGCGCGCGCCGAAGCGCTCGAGTCCCTCGCCGTGGGTCAGATTGAGTCCGCCCTTGCCGGCCAGCAGGAATTTGCGCCCCACCGAGGGCATCGCGTCGTACAGCGTCACCCGACAGCCCGCCGCGACTGCGGCTTCCGCAGCCATCAAGCCGCTGGGCCCACCGCCCACGATCGCGATTCGCGCGGAGTCCACCACCGGGTTGGCCGTCGCCGCGCTCAGCGCCCGTGGAATTTCGGCGCGCGCTTTTGCATGAACGCCTGCATCGCCTCGGCGAAATCCTCCGACTGCATCAGCATGCCATTGAGCGTGGCCGCTTCGCGGTTGCCGTGCGCGACCGCGCCGGACCAGCGTGCATTCATCACCTGTTTGATCGCGGCGACCACCAGTGGCGGATTGGCCGCGATTTGCGCTGCGGTCGCGCGCGCAGCGTGCAGCAGGCTCTCGCCATCGGGATGGATCGCGGTGAGCAGTCCGATGCGCAGCGCAGTGGCCGCATCGATATCGGCGCCGGTCAGCGCCAGCTGCCGCGCCCAGCCTTCGCCGATCAGATGCGGCAGACGCTGGATGCCGCCGAGGTCCGGCACCATGCCGACCTTGACCTCGCGCAGCGCGAACATCGCGTTGGCCGACGCGAGTCGCACATCGCAGGCGGCGATCAATTCGATGCCGGCACCGATGCACCAGCCGTCGACCGCGGCCACCACCGGCAGCCGGCTGC
>JANOEA010000210.1:0-10641 GCA_031412975.1 Pseudomonadota bacterium
GTTGTTGGCGCCGCCGCCGCGCAGCTCGACGCGGCCGCCGATGCCTTCGACCGGACTGTTCGGAATCCGGCCATCGACGATGTTGACCACGCCACCGATGGCACCGCTGCCGAACAGCAGCGTTGCCGGACCCTTGAGCACCTCGATCTGGTCGGCGAGGAACGGATCGATCGAGACCGCATGGTCGACGCTGAGCGTGGCCACATCGAGCGCGGCGATGCCGTCGCTGAGTACCTGCACCCGCGGACCCTCGAGGCCGCGAATGATCGGCCGACCGACGCCGGGGCCGAAGTACGACGACTGCACGCCGGGCAGGCGGGTGACGGTCTCGCCGATCGTGCCGGCGCGTTGCTCATCGAGCGCCGCCCCGGCCAAAACCTCGGTCGGCTGCAACAGCTCGTCGCCAGGACGGGCCAGGGGGTCGGCAGTGACGGTGATGGCGTCGAGCTCACGCGCATGACCGATGGCGCTGGCGGTGGCCTGGGCAAACGCCGGGGCTGGCAACAGCAGTGCGGTGAGGGCGAGCGTGAGCAGATGCTGGCGTGGCATCGCTGGTTCCGGGGAAGTTCTGATAGGTTATAAAGTAACTCACATAAGCAGCGGCATGGTCAACTCGGCGCACGCCGCATTTGCAGCTGCCGCGCGCAGAAATGCCGCGACTACCGGCGATTCGCGGCCGTGCCTGAACGGTGTTACTCTGTTCTATATGGATTCCGTGCCCCCAGCCGTAAGCGTTGCCCCGGGCGTGTCCGGGCTCGACATCTTCGGGGCGACCGCCTCGGTGCTGTGCGCGGCGCACTGTGCGGCGATGCCGTTGCTGCTGGCGGCGCTGCCGATGTCGGGGCTGGAGATCCTCGGCAGCCACAGCTTCGATGTGGTGATGGTGCTGTTCGCGCTGCTATTCGGCGGTTTGGTGATTGGCCGCGGTTACCGCCGACACCGACAGGCCGGGGTGCTGCGCTGGTTCGCCGGCGCGTCGATCCTGCTGGTGCTCGGCTTGACCCTGCTGCACGACTCCTGGTGGCACATGCCTGCGCTGGTATGCGGTGGTCTGGCGCTCGGCGCGGCGCACCTGCTGAACTTGCGCGACCTGCGCCACATCGGCTGTTCGGCAGCCGACCACGGGCACCCCCCGGCCACGTCCACGGCTGCAGTCGATCCGGGCCGCGTCCGCGCTCCCGCTTGATTGTTGCCCGGATGTTGTTAGCCTTACGGGTTCGCTAACGCAACGATTCGGAGCAGCACGATGGGCAAGGGCGACCGCAGGACCCGCAAGGGCAAGATTTCGATCCGCAGTTATGGCAACAAGCGCTCGCACACCGAGACCAAGGTAGCCACGGTCGCCAAGGCGACGACGCCGGCCAAGCCTGCGGTCAAGAAGGCCGCGACCACCGCGGCCAGGAAGAAAGCCTGAGACCTGCAGCAGGGGTCTCGGCGATACGGCGGGCGAAGGCCCGCCGTTTTTTCCGGAGTTGATCCCGACCTGCGTTGCGGCACCTTTTCAGGGGCGCGTCGGCGGCACCACGCCCGCCACTAGCCGGCCGCCGGCAAAGACCGAACTCGCCAGCTTGCCACCCAGCCAGTAGGCGAGTTGCGCAGGTTCCTGCACATCCCACAGCACGAAGTCGGCATCGCTGCCGATCGCCAGCACGCCCTTGCGCGGTGCGAGCCCGAGCGCTTGCGCTGCATGGCGCGTGGTGCCACGCAGCGCTTCGAGCGGCGTGAGTCCGAACAGGCTGCAGGCCAGCGACATGGCCAGCCGCAGCGAACGCAGTGGCGAGGTGCCGGGATTCAGATCGCTGGCGACGGCGATCGGCACGCCGTGCGCGCGCAGCGCGTCGATCGGGGGCAGCCGGGTTTCGCGCAGTACGAGGTACGAGCCGGGCAGCAGCACCGCCACGGTGCCGGCGGCGGCCATCGCCGCGATCGCTGCCGCGTCGCTCCACTCGAGGTGGTCGGCCGACAGTGCGCGATGGCGCGCCGCCAGCGCGGCACCGCCGCCAGCCGATAGCTGGTCGGCATGCAGCTTGACCGGCAGGCCGGCGGCCGCAGCGGCCGCGAACACGCGCATCACCTCCTGTTCGCTGAATCCGATGCGTTCGGCGAACGCATCCACCGCATCGACCAGACCCTGTTCGGCGAGGCGCGGAATCGCCGCGCATACGGCATCGACGTAGCTCGCGCGATCGTCGCGATGCTCGGGCGGCAGGCTGTGCGCGCCGAGGTAAGTCGTGCGCACGGTGATGCCGAGGCAGTGCCCGATCCGGCGCGCCACCCGCAGCATGCGGCGCTCGCTGTCGAAGTCCAGTCCGTAGCCGGACTTGATCTCGATGGTGGTCGCACCATCGGCCAGCAGGTCGCGCGCGCGCGGCAACGCCGCTTCGTAGAGCTGCTGTTCGCTGGCCGCGCGCGTGAGGCGTACCGTCGACAGGATGCCGCCGCCGGCGCGCGCGATCTCCTCGTAGCTGGCACCACCCAGGCGCAGCGCGAACTCCGCGCTGCGATCGCCGGCGAATACCAGGTGGGTATGGCAATCGACCAGCCCCGGGGTGAGCAGGCGTCCGCTGCCATCGAGGGCGAGCGCCGTCGACCCTGCAAAGCCTGCAGCGGGGCCAGCGTAGGTCACGCGCCCGTCCTGCCATGCGAGCACTCCGTCGTCGACGATGGTCTCGTCGACCATGCTTGCGAGACGGATGTTGCGGATCGAGAGGGTGGTGGTCGCCGGCATGGGCCGGAGTGTAGCCGCGGGCATCGACGTGATGCGCATCGCGGCGTACCTTAGCCTTCCATGCACGCACCAGCCCGCTTCCGTTGCGACCACGCGCTGTTGCCACACGGTTGGGCGCACGACGTGGTGCTGTCGATCGATGCCGATGGCAACATCACGAATGTCGCCACGGGCGATCCCGCCCCGGGCTTGCCCTCGCTGGGGCGCTGGGTGGTGCCGGGCATGCCGAACCTGCATTCGCACGCGTTCCAGCGCGCGATGGCCGGGCGCGCCGAGCGCATCGGCGGCGAAGGGGTCGACGATTTCTGGTCGTGGCGCGAAACCATGTACGCGCTCGCCGCGCGCCTCGACCCCACGCTGCTGCATGCGATCGCCGCGCAGCTGTACGTCGAGATGCTCGCAGCCGGTTACACCGCGGTGTGCGAGTTCCACTACGTGCACCACCGGCCCGACGGCAGCAGCCATGCGCCGCCATCGGCGATGAGCGATGCCCTGCTGCAGGCTGCGCGCGATACCGGCATCGGCCTGACCCTGCTGCCGGTGCTGTACCAGACCGGCGGCTTCGACGGCCGCGCGCTGGCGCCGCGCCAGCGGCGTTTCGGCCACGCGCTGGATGGATTCGTGGACCTCGTCGCGCAGCTGCGCAACGCCGAGGATGCGCAGACCGCGGTCGGCATCGCGGTGCACTCGCTGCGTGCGGTGGCACCGGATGCGCTCGCGGAGTTGCTCGCAGCGCCCGTGGCGCGCAGCGGCCCGCTGCATATCCATATCGCCGAGCAGCAGCGCGAGGTCGACGACTGCCTGCGCGAGCGCGGGGCGCGTCCGGTCGACTGGCTGCTCGATCATGCGGCCATCGACCAGCGCTGGTGCATGGTGCACGCGACCCACCTGTCCGACGGCGAGCGCCGCAGGCTCGCAGCGACCGGAGCGGTAGCCGGACTGTGCCCGACCACCGAGGCCAACCTCGGTGATGGCTTGTTCGCGCTGCGCGAGTGGCTGGACCTGGATGGCGCGATCGGAATCGGATCGGACAGTCACGTATCGGTATCGCCGATCGAGGAACTGCGCTGGCTCGAATACGGCCAGCGGTTGCAGCAGCAGCGCCGTTTGGTGGCCGCAAGTGCGGGGCAACCATCGGTCGGGGCAACCCTGTGGCGTTCCGCACTGGCCGGTGGCGCACGGGCCAGCGGGCGGCCGATCGGCGCCATTGCGCCCGGCTGCCGCGCCGACCTGCTGGTGCTCGACGACGCCGCGCCCGCATTCGCCGGATGTGCGATCACCGAGGTGTTGGACACGCTGGTGTTCGCGGGCAACCGAACGCTGGTTCGCGACGTCCATGTCGGCGGGCGGCGGGTGGTCGAACACGGACAGCATGTGAATGCGGGCAGCATCGCGGCAGGCTTTCGACAGGCCCTGCAGGGCCTCGCCTGAGTCGGGGTCGACGCAGGTCCGGGTTCCGCCGGTGCGCTTGATTCAAATCAAGATACCCTGTGCACGCGCACGGACAATCGAGCGCCACGGCGCCTGGTTGCCTGGTCCGTGCAGCGTTGCCGCTGCTTGCACCATCCAAGGAGGCGTAGATGCACAGTATCGACCCCGCCCAACTGCTGACCCAGCCGGGCGAGCCGAATCCCGCGACGCTGCGCGCGCCGCTGGCGCGGCTGCTGCTCGCAACCCGCCTTCCGTTCCTGACCATCACGCTGTTCGGCGCGCTGCTCGGCATCGCCGGTGCGTGGTCCGACGGGGTGCCGCTGAACGTGCTGGGTGCGATCGTGACCCTGCTGCTCGCGCTGGTGACCCACGCCGCGGTCAACGTGCTCAACGACTGGTGCGATCACCACAACGGCACCGATGCGATCAACACCGATCGCATCTACCCGTTTACCGGTGGCTCGCGGATGATCCAGAACGGCGTGTTCAGCGCGATCGCGATGCGCAACTTCGCGATCGCACTGTTCGCGATCGCGATCGTCGGCGGCCTGGTGCTGACCGTCCAGGTGGGCAGCGGACTGCTGCTGTTCGGGATTGCCGGGGTAGTGATCGGCTGGGCCTACTCGGCGGCACCGCTGGCGCTGAACAGCCGTGGTGCGGGCGAGGTCTGCGTGGCGGCGGCATTCTGGCTGGTGGTTGCCGGCGCGGATTTCGTGCAGCGCGGCGAATTCTCCAGCATGCCGCTGTGGATTGGTGGCGCGTATGCGCTGCTGACGACCAATGTGCTCTACATCAACCAGTTCCCCGATCGCGCGGCCGACCTTGCGGTCGGCAAGCGCCATTGGGTCGCGCGCCTGCAGCCATCGACCGCGCGCTGGGGATACGCGCTGATCCTGCTGCTGGCGCTCGCTTGCGTGGTGGTTCCGGTGCTGCTCGGACTGGTGCCGAAGATGGCGCTGCTGGCGCTGATCGGTTTCGTGCCGACGATCCCCGCGACCCGGACCCTGCTGGCCCATGCCGCCACGCCGGCGCGGTTGGCGCCCGCGATCCAGCAGACCATTGCGGCCGCGCACCTGGCCGCGTTGTTCATGGGGATCGGACTGGTGCTGGCGGCCTGGAACCAATGACAGAGGCCTCCCTGGTCTGCGCGCTTACAACGTTCGCGCCCGCGCGACGAACGCACTGACCAGGCGGTCGGCGATGAATCCCGCCGCGAGTCCGAGCAGGCGCGACCACCACGCGTCCTGGAATCCGGTGTTGGCGGTGAATACGACCTTGCAGGCGTTGGCCGACAGCGGGTCGATCTTCCAGGCGCCGCGGAATCGACGGAACGGCCAGTTGTCGATCCGTACCTGCATCGCGCGCGGCCGCTGCTTGTCGACGTCGGAGATCATCGCCGCGCTGAGGCCGGAGTAGCCGAAGCCCACCCGCGCGCGCACATAGTCGTCGCGGCGCTCGATGATGGTCGCCTCGGTGCACCAGGGCAGGAATGCGGGATAGTCCTCCGCATGCTCGATCAGGTCGAAGGCGCGTTCGGCCGCGACGGGTACGATGGCACCGCGGACTATCTCCATTCCGCTCTCCCAATGCGTCGCGCAGCGAGCGCCTGCGGGCCGCGACATGCTGGCGGCCTGCGCTGCATCAGCGCTTTTTCCTGCGTTTGGCGCCGGACTGCCCGCGCGCGCCCCGGCCTTCGATCTTGTCGACGATTTCGCGCAGCACCGGATCAGTGTCGATGTCGGGGATCGGTGCAGCCTCAGGCGAACCGGGACGCGGCGCGATGCCTTCGAACTGCAGCAGCATGCGGCCGAGGAACAGCGCGGCACCCGCCGCCAGCACATAGTGCGCCCCGAGCACGTCGCCGATCAGGGTTTGCGACCATGCCGATGCTGCCTCGGCGGCGGGGGTCACACCGAGCCGATCGACGTCGATGAACGGCATCAGGAAGGCCAGGAACAAACCGCAGGTCGCGGTCAGCGATGCCATCACCTGGCTATGCCCGGCCTCGACCCGCCACTGGCGGGCGAGCCCGCTGCGCGGCGCCGAGCCATCGGTGCTGATCGAGTAGCTGCGTGTACCACGGCCCGCGGCATCCTCGCCCTGGCTGAACGTGAACCACGCGCCCTTGACCGCGGCTTCGCGATCGATGCGCCCGGTGGCGATCTGGAACAACAGGGTGCCGGACAGCCACGCCACGCCGATCAGCGCCGCTGGACCGAGTGCGATCGGCGCTGCCAGCGCGATTGCCACGATCGGTGCGAGCACGAATCCGAGTTTGGTCGCACGACTCATCTGCTCGTTGCCGAAGCGATTGACTGCCCCGACCACGATCAGCATCGACAGCGGCAGCTGGATGCAGAACAGCGGCGCGGCATAGGCCAGCAGATCGAAGTTGCCGAAGGCCTGCGGGTTGACCCAGGCGACCATGCAGGCCGCGGCCGCCAGTGCGTCGGGGATCGCGTCGGCGAAGGCATCGGCGAGGGTGCGTGGTTGGGGCGCGCTGCTGCGGACGTCAGGCGACATGGATGGAAGGCTAGCGCTGGTCGTGTGGGGGTGGAAGGGTGGGGGCGAGGCAAAAGGGCCCAGGGCCCAAGGCCCAGGGCCCAGGGCCCAGGGTATAGGGCACAGGGTATAGAGCCCATGGCCCAGCTCTGAGGGCCGCGAGCTCTATACCCTTGGCCCTATACCCTAAGCGCTACCCTCGGCCCTTAGCCCTGAACTTCAGTCAACGATCCGCAAGTATGGCGGCGATGCGCTGCGGATGCGGTGCATCGATTTCCGGCGCCAGTCCCATTGCGGCCATCAGCACGAAGTACACATCGCGCGCCTCCAGCGGCTCGACCACCGCGCTGCGACGGAACGCGGGGCCGTGGGCGATGAACAGCGCGCGCATGCTCGGGTGCTGGTTGTCGTAGCCGTGCGAGCCGCCGACCACCGCGTTCGGGTTGCTGGCGAGATAGGCGCTGTCGACGATCGACCAGCCGACCTGGGCCAGGCACACGATCGGCGGCACGCGCGGATGGTTGCCGTAGCGGAATCGCGCCGGCAGGTCGTGCTTGCGCCAGCAGTCCATCTGCCGGTGCGGACGCAGCAGTGCGGCAGCGACCGCGGCTTCGCGTCCGGGCTGCGGCGTGATGCCTGCCATCGCGCCCCACGAAAACACCTGCACTTCTTCGAGATCGACCACGCGATCAAGCCGCACGACCCGTCGCGGTGAGCGGCTGGCCATGCCGTGGTCGGAGACCAGCACCAGGTTCGCCGTGTCTTCGAGTCCGCGCGTGCGCAGTCCGGCCAGCAGTCGCGCCACGGCGCGATCGACCGCGGCCATCGCGCTGTCGACCGCCTTGCTGTCCGGGCCGTGTGCGTGGCCGGCGGAATCGACCATCTCGAAATACAGGGTGTAGAACCGCGGCCGGGTGGCCGCTGGTTCGTCGAGCAATGCGAGTACCCGATCGACGCGCTCGCCGGGCAGCATGCGTCCATCGAACGGCAGCCAGACATCGGGTCGGTGCCCGGCGATCTCCGCCTCCGATCCAGGCCAGAACGTCGCCGCCGAGCGCTGGCCTGCACGCGCGAGCGATACCCATATCGGCACGCCACCCCACCACCGGCCGTCGCCGACCGCCGCGCGATCGGCAAGTCTGAACCACGCGTCGAAGCTGGCGTCGTACATGCTGTTGTCGACGATGCCGTGCTGGTCGGGGTCGAGGCCGGTGACCATCGTGTAGTGGTTGGGAAAGGTCACGCTCGGAAACGCCGGCGTCAGCCAGCGTGCGCGGGTGCCCTCGTTCGCGAGGCGCTGCAGCGTCGGCGTAAGCCCGCGCGCGAGATAGTCCGGATGGAAGCCGTCGATCGCGATCAGGATCAACGGTGCGGGCGCTGCGGGCGCCGATTCGCCGGCGCTGGCGCCGGGTACGCAGAGAACGGCGGCGATTCCGAACAGGATCGACGAGCACCACTGCAGGAAGCAAACGCGCAAATCGGTTGCTCGCATGGCAAGTTGCTGGTCCGAGGCCCCAACAGGGTAGCGAAGCCAGGTGGCCACGGCGAGAACGGCCTTGTGCTGCGGCCTCCGGCCGCCGCCGACCCGGCCGCCGCATATAATCACCCATCCACGGGCCCGCCCGCTGCCGAAGAAGCCGCATTCGATGACCGCAGGCCTGCACCACGATGCATCGCGGGTCATCCGCGCACCGCGCGGAGCGCAGCGCAGTTGCCGCAGCTGGCTGACCGAAGCGGCCTACCGGATGCTGTGCAACAACCTCGATCCGGAGGTGGCCGAGAACCCGGCCGAGTTGGTCGTCTACGGCGGCATCGGCCGCGCTGCGCGCGACTGGGCGTGCTTCGATGCGATCCTGCGCGAGCTGCGCGAACTGCGCGACGACCAGACCCTGCTGATCCAGTCCGGCAAGCCGGTCGGCGTGTTTCCGACTCATCCGGACGCGCCGCGCGTGCTGCTGGCCAACTCCAACCTGGTTCCGCACTGGGCGACCTGGGAACACTTCAACGCGCTCGATCGCAAGGGCCTGATGATGTACGGCCAGATGACGGCCGGATCGTGGATCTACATCGGCTCGCAGGGCATCGTGCAGGGCACCTACGAGACCTTCGTCGAGATGGGCCGCCAGCACCACGGCGGCAACCTGGCTGGAAAATGGATCCTGACCGCTGGCCTCGGCGGCATGGGCGGTGCGCAGCCGCTCGCCGCGAGCCTCGCCGGTGCGAGCTCGCTCAACATCGAGTGCCAGCAGAGCCGCATCGACATGCGGCTGCGCACGCGCTATGTCGATGAACAGGCCGCCGATCTCGACGATGCGCTCGCGCGCATCGCTGGGCATACCGCGCAGGGCAGTGCGGTCAGCGTCGCGCTGCTCGGCAATGCCGCGGAGTTGCTGCCGGAGCTTGTGCGGCGCGGCGTGCGCCCGGACGCGGTCACCGACCAGACCAGCGCGCACGATCCGGTCAACGGCTACCTGCCGCTGGGTTGGTCGCTCGATGAGTGGTTCGAGCGCCGCCAGTCCGATCCTGCCGGCACCGCGCTGGCCGCAAAGCAGTCGATGCGCGTGCATGTCGAGGCGATGCTCGCATTCCATGCGATGGGCGTGCCGACCTTCGACTACGGCAACAACATCCGCCAGATGGCGCACGACGCGGGCTGCACCAACGCGTTCGATTTCCCGGGATTCGTGCCGGCCTACGTGAGGCCGCTGTTTTGCCGCGGCATCGGGCCGTTCCGCTGGGTCGCCCTCAGCGGCGATCCCGACGACATCGCGCGCACCGACGCCAAGGTCAAGGAACTCATACCCGACGATCCGCACCTGCATCGCTGGCTCGACATGGCCGCGCAGCGGATCAGTTTCCAGGGACTGCCTGCGCGCATCTGCTGGGTTGGCCTTGGCCAGCGTCACCGGCTCGGGCTCGCATTCAATGCGATGGTACGCAGCGGCGAGTTGAAGGCACCGATCGTGATCGGCCGCGATCACCTGGATTCAGGCTCGGTCGCGTCGCCGAACCGCGAAACCGAATCGATGCTCGACGGCAGCGATGCGGTGTCCGACTGGCCGCTGTTGAATGCGATGCTCAACGTCGCGGGTGGCGCGACCTGGGTCAGCCTGCACCACGGCGGTGGGGTGGGCATGGGCTATTCGCAGCACAGCGGGGTGGTGATCGTGGCAGACGGTTCCGAAGCGGCCGATCGGCGCCTCGCGCGGGTGCTGTGGAACGATCCCGCGACCGGCGTGATGCGGCATGCCGATGCCGGCTACGTGTCGGCGCGCGAATGCGCGGCCGAGCAGGGGCTGCATCTGCCGATGTAGTGGAACCCGTGCGGCGGCGTGCCGACGCAGGTCGTGGACGACCTGCGCTACGGCTATTGCGAAAGCACGCCAGGGCAGGTCGTCCCGACCTGCCGATCGATTGCTCAGGCCGGGCGGTCGAGCCCCGCGCGGCGCAACGCATGCGGGCGCGCGATGACGTCGGGCGGGGTCGTGGCCAATGCCGGCCCCACCACGCGGGGCGCGCGGTCGAGCAGCTCGATGATGCGATTCGGCGTCGGCACATTGTCCCGTTGCAAAAGCTCCAGGTGCCCGAACGAAAACGGCGTGGCGTGCAGCATGTCGCAGACGTGGCTGGCCAACCGCGCCAGCAGTGCGGGTACGCGCACCGTGCGCGCAGGCGCGCCCGCATCGCCGTGGCGCATCGTCGCCAGATGCTCGGCCATCGTGCGCAGTTGCGAGCCACCCAGCTCGTAGATGCGCGAACGCGGGTCGCCGCCGGTTGCCGGTGGTGCCAGGCACAGGCGGGCGAGCGCCTCGCCGAGGTCGCGCGCATCCAACGGTGCCAGCAAGCCTGCCGCGTCCGACGGCACCAGGTGCAGCGGCCAGCGGGCGACGCGCCGGATCCACTCGGCGCCGAATCCGGCAGTGCCGTCGAGCAGGGCAGGGCGCACCAGATACCAGTCCGCGGCGCTGGCCATCAGCGCC
>JANOEA010000211.1:0-4198 GCA_031412975.1 Pseudomonadota bacterium
GGTTTCGACTTGACCGCAGCGCACAAGCCCCCGACCCTGTGCGGCCGATGGACATCCTGCAGCTCATCATCCTGGCCCTGATCCAGGCCCTCACCGAGTTCCTGCCGATCTCGAGTTCGGGCCATCTCGCGCTGGCCGGATACTTCCTCGGCTGGGAGTACCAGGGGCTGGTGGTGGACCTGGCCCTGCACTGCGGCACCTTCGTTGCGGTGATGGCGTACTTTCGCGACGAACTGATCAAGGTCGCGCGCGCTTGCCTGCGCATCCGCCCCGGAGCGCCGCTGGATCCCGAGCAGCGGCTCGGCGTCGGATTGCTGGTGGCCACCATTCCCGCAGCGGTGGTCGGCCTGGCCATGGGCGATGCGGGTGCGACCGCACTGCGCCATCCGCTGCTGATCGCGACCACGCTGGCGCTATTCGGCCTGCTGCTGTGGTGGGCCGATGCGCGCGGGCGCGGCGATCGCGACGAATACAGCGTGAGCCTCAAGCAGGCGCTGTTCATCGGCTGCATGCAGGCGCTGGCACTGATCCCCGGCGTGTCGCGTTCGGGCATCACCATGACCGCCGCGCTGCTGATCGGCCTCGAGCGCACGGCTGCGGCGCGGCTGTCGTTCCTGGTCTCGGTGCCGGTGGTGGCGCTGGCCTCCGCCCACGGCGTGATGGAAGTGCTCACCGGCGCGAGCAACGTGCCGATGGGCACCTTCCTGACCGCTGCGGTGCTGTCTGCGGTATTCGCCTTCGTGGTGATCCACTTCTTCCTGCGCTTCGTCGGCCGGCTCGGCGCCAAACCCTTCGCGATCTATCGCTTGCTGTTCGCGGCCACCATCGTGGCGCTGTATTTCAGCCGGCAGGGCGGATAGGCCAGATCGCCCGCGCTACGGTGCTGCCGTATTTTGTGGCTATGGCGCGCACGGTTTGCACACAATGCGTGCAATCTCTGCCGGCTGCCGCAGCGTGGTGCGAAGAATACTGCGTTGCAACAGAGAGTTGCGACTCCGCGCAAGCATGGCACGCCAATTGCGATGCACCGTGACTGACACCCCTGCATTTCCCACCTCCCGGAGAGTTCCATGTCCGCCGAACACGCGCTGAAAATGATCAAGGACAACGAGGTCGAGTTCGTCGACCTGCGCTTTGCCGACCTGCTCGGCAAGCAGCACCACGTGACGTTTCCGGCCAAGACCATCGACGCGACGACCTTCGAGGACGGCAAGATGTTCGACGGCTCGTCGATCTCGGGCTGGAAGGGCATCAACGAATCCGACATGGTGCTGCTGCCCGATCCCTCCAGCGCGGTGCTCGACCCGTTCGCCGAAGACACCACCCTGATCCTCAACTGCGACGTGCTCGAGCCCAGCACGATGCAGGGCTACTCGCGCGACCCACGCTCGATCGCCAAGCGCGCCGAGGCGTACCTGAAGGCGACCGGCATCGCCGATGCGGCGTTTTTCGGCCCCGAGCCCGAATTTTTCATCTTCGACTCGGTGCGCTGGCAGAACAGCATCAACGCGACCGGTTTCGAGATCGATGCCGAAGAAGGCGCGTGGTCGTCGAACAAAAAGTTCGAGGACGGCAACACCGGCCATCGTCCGGGCGTCAAGGGCGGCTACTTTCCGGTGCCGCCGGTGGATTCCTTCCAGGACATCCGCAGCGAGATGTGCAAGACGCTCGAAGCGATGGGCGTGCCGGTCGAGGTGCACCACCACGAAGTCGCCACCGCCGGCCAGTGCGAGATCGGCACCCGCTTCAATACCCTGGTGCGCAAGGCCGATGAGCTGTTCACGCTCAAGTACATCGTCAAGAACGTGGCCCATCGCCACGGCAAGACCGCGACCTTCATGCCCAAGCCGCTGGTCGGCGACAACGGATCGGGCATGCACGTGCACCAGTCGCTGTCCAAGGGCGGCACCAATCTGTTCGCCGGCGACGGTTACGGCGGCTTGAGCCAGCTCGCGCTGTGGTACATCGGCGGCATCTTCAAGCATGCGCGCGCCATCAACGCGTTCACCAACTCGACCACCAACAGCTACAAGCGCCTGGTGCCGGGCTTCGAAGCGCCGGTGATGCTGGCCTATTCGGCGCGCAATCGTTCGGCCTCGTGCCGCATTCCGTGGGTGTCGAGCCCGAAGGCGCGGCGCATCGAGATCCGCTTCCCGGATCCGGTCAACTCGGGGTACCTCACGTTCGCCGCGCTGATGATGGCCGGCCTCGACGGGATCAAGAACAAGATCGATCCGGGCTCGCCGATGGACAAGGATCTGTACGACCTGCCGCCCGAAGAGGACAAGCTGATCCCGAAAGTTTCGCACTCGCTCGACGTGGCACTCGAAGCGCTCGACCACGACCGCGAGTTCCTCAAGGCCGGCGGCGTGTTCAGCGATGACGTGATCGACGGCTACATCGAGCTCAAGATGCAGGAGGTGACCAAGTTCCGCGCCGCAACGCATCCGCTCGAATACCAGATGTACTACAACATCTGATCACCGGGCCGGGGGGCCGGTCGTCGCGGCGGCGTCCGTCGCGCCGGCTTTTTCCCCGGCCTTCGCTTCAATCGTCGAGCACGCCCGTCGGCGGTGCCTGCGGAAAGCGCTCGGGCGGATCGACCACCAACTGCTCTTCACCGGGCAGCGGCTGGTCGGCCAGGAATGCCAGCAGGCACGCGTTGGTCGCCTCGATCGCATCGAACGGCGTGCCGTGGCGCGAACCGCGCACCACCACCAGCTGCGCACCCATGCGCCGCGCCCAGTCGCGCTTCTCTTCGAGCGCGGTGTAGTCGTGTTCGGCCGCGATCATCAGCATCGGTGCACGCAGCCCGTCGAGGCGTTCGCGCGCGCACCAGCCGGACAGTGCGCGGACGGTATCGAGATAGGCGCGCGGTGGATTGGCACCGAGCACCGCGATCACCCGCTCGCGCATCGGCGCCTGGTGCGGCTGCGGGAACAGGCGCGCGGCGACCATCCGCGCCACCCGCGGCAGACCCAGCACGCGCACCATGCCGGCCTGCACCTTGACCTCCATCCATTTTCGCCAGTGGTCGATGCGGTAGCTCGGCAGCGAATTGATCGTGACCAGCCGCAGCGCACGCTGCGGCTGCTGCAGCGCCATCTCCAGCGCCACCGCGCCGCCCAGCGAGAAGCCGACCAGATGCGCCTTGTCGATCTCCAGCGCATCCAGCAACGACCACAAATCATGGCCGAACTGCGCGAGGCTGAACGGGCCGCGCGCGGCGCTGCTGCGTCCCGAGCCGCGCAGGTCGGGAGCGATGGCGCGAAACCGCGCGCCGAGCGGGCCCAGCTGGAACGCCCAATCGGCGCCGCTGGAGCCCAGGCCATGCACCAGCAGCACCGCCTCGCCGCTGCCGCATTCGCGCCAATGCACTGGCTGCCCGCCCAGCTCACGCCACGGCATGCGCGCGTCGCCTGCCGATCATCGATGGCGTGCATGCCCGGCCGGCGTGCGCGATTCGCGCAGGCTGCCCCGATGCAACGGACGCACGCATGCGGTGTTTCGCTGGAGCGGAAATCCCCATCCACCGAGTGTAGTCGTCGATCGTGCCCGCCTGCGCATGCTTTCTCCCTATAATCGTGCAATGCATGCACAGCCGATCACCAACCACGTGCTCGAGGCCTTGGCCACTCCGGTCGTACGGGTGGGCGCAGGTGGCGAGGTGCGGGATGTGAATCCGGCATTCGCAGCCTGGCTGGGCTTCTCCGCGCGTCGCTTCATCGACTTGCCGGTCGCAGCGCTGGCGCCCGGCGATGGCGCGATCGATACCTTGCTCGCGCGCACCCGCGATGACGGCCGCGCGCTGCGCGTGCACCGCCAGCGGCTGGCGCCGGCGCCGGACCACGAGCGCTTCGCCGATTTGTGGGTGACACCGCTCGCAGCCGACGGCGGTTGGCTGCTGGAGTTCCATCCGGTCGAGGAATTCCCGGGCGCGGATCCCGCGACCGCGGTGCCGGCGGCGCTGCACGAGGCGCTCAAGGGGCTCGCGCACGAGATCCGCAATCCGCTGGCCGGGCTTCGCGGCGCCGCGCAACTGCTCGGCAAGCGGGTCAGCGATGCCGACAGCCGACGCTATCTGGAAGTGATCGTGGCCGAATCCGAGCGCCTGTCGCATCTGGTCGATCGGCTGCTCAACCCCGCGCCGCCGCGCGCGCCGGCGCCGGTCAACGTGCATGAGGTGCTCGAGCGCGTG
>JANOEA010000212.1:0-44515 GCA_031412975.1 Pseudomonadota bacterium
CATAACCCAGCATGCGCTCGGCGCCCACGTTGAACAGCTGGATGATGCCCGTCTCGTCGGTCGCGATGATCGCAAAGTTGGCGCTGCGGAGGATGGCGTCCTGCAGCGCCTCGGCCTTGAGCCCTGCGCGCTGGCGCTGGACATCCGGCTGAGCAGCTGGAATGCCGCCGTCAGCCGCTGAAGCGGATGGTGCCGAGCCGGGCATGGGACCTCTGGGTGTCGCTGCGCAGCCGCTCGCTGCAGGCACGGAAACGCGCCGTGGAGTTCCTCCCGCCGCAGACGCGGGAGGCAATGTGGAGACTCGCTTCACTGTCGGACCCTCGTCTGTACGTTGGCGAACTTAGCGCGGTAACTCCTGCAGACAGGGGATGCGTTGGGCGTGCGCGGCCGCGGCGATCGGCTGCATGGCCTGCGTCGCGCGTGTCAGTAGTTCAACGTCAGCTGCATGTACCCGTAGCGCGGATTGCCCTGCCCCGACGCATTCGGAGCATCGCGCGCGAAGCGGCCGAGTCGCAGGTATGCCGCGCCGATCTCCAGCCGCAGGCGATCCGCGACCAGCCAATGGCGCATCCGCGCATCGAACGTATTGCCGATCGTGCGACCCGCGGCACCGCTGCGATCGCGGACGCCGGCGATCACCCAGGCGTCGCGCGTGGACGCCAGCCGCGCGTGTTTCCACGCGATCCTCGCATCGCTGCGGCTGCCCGGCTGGAACTCGATCCGCGCACCTGGTGCGTCGAGGTTGGCCGGCGTCAGCGGGCCGAAGATGCCGGTGTGGCCGAGGTCGGTGCGGCGACTGCCGAACAGGCGTTCGTACTGGTCGAAGCGATTGTCGTTGGGGTCGCGGTCGCCGCTGGCATAGTCGTAGTCGAGCGCGATACGCGGCCGCCACGGATGCGCGAAGGTCCAGCCCAGATGGGCGTGCACGGTGCGCGCACGCACGTCGAGGTCGCGCAGGTCGGTCGCCGCGCTGCCTGCCCGACGGCTGCCGTGTCGCCATGCGCTCTCGAGGTCGAAGTCGAGCACGCCGACGGATGGCGACCGGAACAGCCGCAGGCCGGGCGTCAGGTAGTCGCGGTTCGGCGTCGGCACATTGCGGGTGTCGTCCTCGCGCAGGCCGTAGACATAGGCTTCGACCTGCATGCCATGGACGAATGCATCCTTGCCGATCCAGTGCACTGCCCAGTAGCGGCGCTGCCATGCCTCCTGGTCGGAAGCGCGCCGATTGGCGATCAGCGCGTCGAGATCGCCGGGGCGTCGATCCACCGGCACCACCGCGAACGCATGCCACTCGCTGCCGTTGCCGGCGAGGCGGCGCCAGTAGGCGCCGGTGTAGTTGAAGATCACGTTGGCGAACTCGACGCGTTCGACCTGCCTGCGGCTGCCGATGTCGAGGGTCTGGCGGCCAACGATCCATCGGTGGGTGGCGGCGCCCTCGCGGTCGCCGCCGAATTCCCGGCGCGCATACGCCTGCAGCACGTCGGCGGCGTTGATCAGGCTGGTCGTGAGCGGACTGCCGCGATCGTCGAGGTAGCCGCGCGAATCCTGCAACTCGAAGCCGAGCGCGAGCGGGCCGGGACGCCACTCCACCCACAGCAGGTTGCGCAAGGCCAGTTGCTGGTCGCTGCCGCTGCCGCCGGTGCGGAACTGGCCGTCGAGCGACTCGATCCGCGCGCGCGATTCGCCGCGAAGCCACCAGTGCCCGTCAGCTTCGACCGTGGCGTGAGTAGCGCCCGCACCGCACAGCATGACCATCCCGAGCAGGTCCGCGACGGCCCGGCTGCGAATCCCCATCGTCCACGCTCCCGCCCCGATCCAGCCGCCCGTTTTACCAGTGTTGCGTGGCATCCTGCAGTTGGAGGTTGCCGAGCACGGACACCCTATCGGGCATCAGTTGCAGCGCGCGCCGATACAGCGGCTCGGCCTCGCCGAGTCGATTGGCGTTGTGATGGACCAGCGCTTGCTGGAACAGCGCCCGCGCCTGCTCGAAGGCTGTCATCGAGGAGCTCGCGTGCCTTGCAGCTCAGCCTCGCACGCGTTTGCCGCGCGAGGTCGGGGTCGCGCCGCCCGCTCGAGGCTTGCCGCGCTTGGCAGCGCTGCGGGGTGCAGCTGCGGGCCCGGAAGGCTTCGCAGATGGTTTGGCGGCAGGCTTCGCCCGCCGAGCGCTCGCGGCCTTGGCGGCAGCCGCGGGCTTGCGCGATCGCCGTGCGGCAGGTGCGGCGAACAGCACCTGTTCCAGCTCGGCCAGCGCCTCGCCGGTATAGGTCGCGATGCGTTGCATGCTCGGCAGGCTGTCGCGGCAGCCGGTGAAGCCGAACGCGAGATAACCCGCGTAGCTCTGGCAGGTGATGTTGAGCGCCTGTCCATGCGACACCAGCGACACCGGGTAGGCCGCTTCCATCCGCGCGCCGCGGAAGTACAGCGGCTTGTCGGGGCCGGGCACGTTGGAGATGGTGACGTTGAACATCGGCCGCGTGCGACCGCCGATGCCGGTCAGCAGCGAGACGATGTACGGCGTCATCAGCATCACGGTGTACTGCATCATCGCCTGCCGCGGCAGCGTGGCGACGTGTTCCTTGGCGCGGCGGGTGGAGGCGGTGATCGCGGCCAGGCGTTCGCGCGGGTCGGCGATATCGGTGCCCAGCGTGCTGATGATGAAGGTGATCGCATTGCCGGCTCCCTCGTCGTCGGCCGGCCGCACCGACACCGGGATGCCTGCGGTCAGCGATTTTTCCGGCAGCTGCTCGAGTTCATCGAGGAAGCGGCGCAATGCAGCGCCGCAGATCGCCAGCACCACGTCGTTGAGCGTCGCATCGCCGGCCGCGGCGACTTTCTTCAAGCGCGCGATCTCGAACAGTTGGGTGGCGAAACGGCGCGGCCCGCAGATGCGCCCGTTGATCGGCGACATCGGCGTGTCGAACGGCAGCGCGAGTGCCTCGCCCGGTTCGCGCCCGAGGCCGAACATCGACCCGAACGCGCGCGCGACATCGGGCAAGGTGCCCAGCTGTCCGCGCACGGTGCCGATCGCGCCTTCGATCACTTGCGCCACGGTGGGTGCGGCGTCGCGGGTGCGGGTGCGCGCCTGCGGCGGGATGCCCATCGACCAGAATGGCGGCAACTTCAGGCTGGCCTCGGCGGTGCTGGCCATCGAGCGCACCAGCATCTTCATGCCGCTGATGCCGTCGATCAGCGAATGGTGCATCTTGATGTAGATCGCGAAACGCCGGCCCTCGAGGCCTTCGATCAGTTCGCATTCCCACGGCGGCCGCTTCAGATCCAGCGGCTGGCTGTGCAGGCGTGCGATCAGCTGGCCCAGTTCGCGCTCGCCGCCCGGCTGCGGCAGTGCCGACAGGCGCACATGGTGTTCGAGGTCGATCTGTTCGGTTTCCTCCCAGCGCGGGATCAGGCCGCGGATGCCGGGACGCAGCAGGCGCTGGTTCCATGGCGGCGCGAAATCGCGACATGCGCGGAAGTCCGCCAGCAACGCGCGCAGCGAATCGACCGCGGCATCTTCGGGCAGGGCGAACTGGATCAGCCCGCCGACGTGCATCGGGGTGTCGCGCGATTCGACCAGCAGCCAGGAGGCATCGAGCGGATTCAGGGATCGGGTCGACACAGGTGCTCCGGGCCAGCCGCCGCGCGGAATGCGCTGCACAGCCGCGACGATACGGCCTCGCGCACGGGGCGTCACGCGGCGGCGCGGTGTGTTTGATGCGTATGCCGGCGACCGCAGCATCGATAACCTGCCGCGGTCGCTGCCATGGCAGCTCCCACAAGGACTGTGTCAGCTTGCGGCCAGCACCGGTCAGCCGTGCGGGCGGGACACCGCGCGGCCAGCACCGGTGCAGCCATGCGGGGTCGGACATGCCATGTGGGAGCCGGCATGCCGGCGACTGCAGCATCGATGACTTGCCCCCGTCGCTGCCATGGCAGCTCCCACAAGGACTCGGTCAGCTTGCGGCCAGCACCGGTGCAGTCATGCGGGCGGGGACAGCGCGCGGCCAGCACCCGGGCAGCCATGCGGGTCGGACATGCCCTGGGGGAGCCGGCATGCCGGCGAGGGGACCCCCTTCACGCGGGTTCGACATCTGATAGCGTGTCCTCCGAGACTGGCGCCGTCACGATGGCGTAACACTCGATTCCCCCCCCCCCGCCCACCACGGCGACCGACCGCTCGCCGGCGGCGCACCCAGGAGAAGTCAGATGCCCAACAAGACGCTGTTAAGCCTGTCGATTGCGTTGATCCTTGCCGCGCCGCAGGTCCATGCACAGTCCGAGGACACCGACGCCGACGAATCGACCCAGCTCGAAACCGTCGTCGTCACCGGTACGCGTGTCGCCGGGCGCTCGGCGACCGACACTGCGGTTCCGGTCGACGTCGTGACCGCCGAACAGCTCAAGCGCGGCGGCAGCACCGAGATCAACCAGGCGCTGTCGATCGCGCTGCCGTCGTATACCTTCCCGCGTCCGGGCCTCGCCGACGGTACCGATACGATTCGCCCGGCGACCTTGCGTGGTCTGGCGCCCGACCAGACCCTGGTGCTGGTCAACTCCAAGCGCCGCCATTCCTCCGCGCTGGTCAACGTCAACGGAACCATTGGCCGCGGCGCTGCGGCAGTGGACCTCAACACGATCCCGACCGCGGCGGTGCAGTCGATCGAAGTGCTGCGCGACGGCGCTTCGGCGCTGTACGGCTCGGATGCGATCGCCGGCGTGATCAACGTGCTGCTGCGCGGCGACAACGAGGGCGGCGCCGTGACGGCGAGCTACGGCCAGCGCGACACCTCGTTCTCGTTTCCGACCACTCCGGCGCCTGCGGGCGCGACCTGGGGCGCCCCGCCAAAAGTCGAGCGCGATCGCAGCGATGGCGAGACCTGGACCGTCGGTGGCTGGAAGGGCCTCGCGCTCGGCGACAGCGGTTTCGTGACCCTGAGCCTCGAGTACAAGGACCAGGAGCGCACCGAGCGCAGCGGCTACGACTTCCGCCAGCAATATCCACGGGTCAACGGCGCCTTCGATCCGCGCGAGGCCACCATCAACCGTTTCAACGCCTGGTACGGCGAACCCGAACTCGAGCAGATCACGCTGTTCGCCAACGCCGGCTACGACCTCGACAACGGCGCGCGCCTGTACGGCTGGAGCAGTTACCAGAATCGCGAAGCGCGTTCGGCAGGGTTCTTCCGCCGTGCGCTGCAGGACACGCAGAACGTGCTGTCGATCTATCCGGACGGCTTCCTGCCGATCATCGCGCCTGACGTCAACGACTTCAGCGCGGCCGGCGGCGTGGCGTGGAACTGGGGCGAGTGGGCGATGGACAGCTCGCTGGTGTACGGCCGCAACGATATGGACTTCACCATCGAGAACACGCTCAACGCCTCGCTGGGCGCTGCCAGCGGCACCGAGTTCGACGCCGGCGGTTTCACCTACGACCAGCTGGTATTCAACTTCTCGGGCACGCGCGGCTTCGACGTCGGCAATCTCGCCTCGCCGCTGAACGTGTCGACCGGCATCGAGGCGCGGCGCGAGAGCTACGAGATCTCCGCCGGCGAGCCCGATTCGTACCGCTTCGGTGGCCGCCTGTTGCCGAACGGAGCGCCCACCGTCGCCGGCGCGCAGGTGTTCCCGGGTTTCCGCCCCGAGAACGAAGTCGACGACAGTCGCAACGCGGTCGCCGCGTACGTCGACTTCGAGGCCAACATCACCGATCAGTTCCTGGTCTCCGCGGCGGTGCGCTTCGAGGACTACTCGGACTTCGGCACCAACACCTCGGGCAAGATCGCCGGTCGCTACGACCTGACCCCGGGCCTGGCTTTCCGCGGCTCCGCACAGACCGGTTTCCGCGCGCCTTCGCCGCAGCAGCAGAACTTCACCGCGACCTCGACCAACTTCATCAACGGCGTGCCGTTCGAGATCTCGACCTTCCCCGCAACCAGCGAGGTGGCACAGGCACTTGGGGCCAAGCCGCTGGAAGCCGAGGAATCGGAGAACTACTCGCTCGGCGCGGTGGTCGACTTCGGCGGGCCGACGATGACCATTGACGTCTACCGGATCCTGATCGACGACCGCATCGTGCTGTCGGAAAACCTCACCGCGACCAATGTGCGTGATTTCCTGATCTCGCAGGGCTTCAGCGGCGTCGGTGGCGGCCGCTTCTTCATCAACGGCGTCGACACCATCACGCGCGGCGTCGACGTGGTGTTCGACTGGCCGGTCGACACCGATGGTTGGGGTGAGTTTGACTTCACGCTCCTGGCGAACTGGAACCGCACCGAGGTGACCCGCGTGCCGGAGACCGAGGAACTGGCAGCACTCAACCCCGCCCCGGTGTTGTTCGGCCGGGTCAACGTGCTGACTTACGAGCTCGGCACGCCCGAAGACAAGTTCGGCTTCAACACCAACTGGTCGTATGGCGACTTCGGGGCCACGTTCCGTGCGACGCGCTACGGCGAGGTGCTCTCGCCGGGAACCACGCCGGCGTTCGACTTCGTGCTGAGCCCGAAGACGCTGGTCGACCTCGAGGGTCGCTGGGACTTCAACGACGCGATTCAGTTCGCGGTGGGTGCCGAGAATCTGTTCGACCAGTATCCGGACGCACTGCCGATCACGCTCAACACCACCGGCGCCACGCCGTACACGAACTACTCGCCGTTCGGTCGCGCAGGTCGCTTCTGGTACGCGCGGGTGTCCTACCAGTTCTGATCGACATCGATGCGGCCCGTGCCCACGTGCGGGCCGCATCGCGCGGTGGATGAGGATCAGTCGACTACCATCAGCCGACTACATCAGTCGACTCAGTCGCCGTCGATGTCCTCGACCACGTCTTCCATGTTGAACGGGATCGATACCTCCGCGCGACCATCGTTGACCAGCACTGCAAAGTGCAGGTGCGGGCCGGTGCTGTAGCCGGTATTGCCGGATAGTCCCAGCAGGGTGCCCGCAGCGACTCGCTGGCCGGGCTTCACACCGACGCCGTAGAACTCCAGATGGGCGTACATCGCCATCGTGCCGTCGTCGTGCAGGATGCGTACGAAGTTGGCGCGGTGCGCGAAGCCGTCGAGATCCTGCCCGTTGCCGCGGTAGTCGTCCTGGATCTGCATCACCACGCCCTCGCGCGCGGCCAGCACCGGCGTACCGACCGGCACCGTGAAGTCCAGCGCGTAGCGACTCTGCGCATGCTGGTGGCTGTAGCGCCCGTTGAAGCCCTGTCCCATCTGCCACTTCACGTGCGCTTCGAACGGGACGCGATAGCGCGCGGCCAGCGAGTGTCGCGCATTCGGCGATCCCGGCAAGGCCGTGAATCCGAGCTTGAAGGATGCCGGTCGCGCGCGATCGACGTGGGTGATATCGACCATCACCACTTCTGCCAGCGCCGGGATCACGCGCCGATACGGCAACGCAGGATCCGCGCGCATGTTGTCGTGATCGCTCCACTCGGCGCTGACCATCAACGGCCCGGCCAGCAGGTTGGTGATGTAGTAGCGACGCCCGCCGTCGATTTCTGCCTCGCGCATCGTGTACCAGCGGCCTATTTCCTCCGCCTCGCGCTGTTCGTCCGGCGACATCGGGATCTCGGGTTCCTCGGCCGCCGCCACCGGTGCCGACTGCGGACGCAGCAGCACCGCCACCGCGAGACAGGCGAGCAACAGCAGCAGCGCCACGCGCGCATTGCCGCGCGGGGCAGGGCGGCAGTGGGAGGGCTTGCAGGTGTTTCGGTCGGGTGCCATGGGTTGCAGGGTAACGAGGAACGGCGCTCGCTCGCCACCCGCGGGAGTCGCGCCAGCGGCGCGCTGCGCGTCAGCTGTCGAATCGCTGCTTGACCTCACGCCGCGTCGGCATTGCGACGGCGGCGCCCGCGGCTTCGGTCGACAGTGCGGCGACGCGGTTGGCGTGCACGACCGCGTCGCGAAACGGCTTGGCCATGCCGTACAGGATCATGCCCGCGGCGAGGCCGCCGTTGAAGGCATCGCCGGCGCCGACGGTGTCGATGGTGTTGGCAGCCGCTGCGGGCAGGCGGTAGTAGGCGTTGCCGTCGGCATTGCGGATCGCGTTGTCGTGGCTGACGAAACAGCCCTGTCCGCCGAGCGTGATCACCACCGTGGGTGCCGCGAGCTTGCGGCACAGCGCATGCAGCATCGGATCCGGAAACTCCCAGTAGCGCTGCGCGACCGGATGGCCGTGGATGTGTTCGAGCAGGAATCCGAACTCGGACTGGTTGGGGGTGAGGATGTGCGCGAGCGAGGCGAGCTGCGGAGTCAATGCGCGATTGATCGGCGCGGGATTGAGGATCACGGTGACACCGGCCTCGTGCGCGATGCGCATCGCTTCGAGCGTTGCCTCGGGATTGCTCTCGAGCTGGCACAGCAGCACCTTGCCTCGGCGATGCTCGCCGCATGCGCGCGCACGAAGTCCACCGACAGCGTCAGGTTCGCGCCCAGCGCGACCACGATGCGGTTGTCGCCGCGTGCATCGACGACGATGCCGGCGGTGCCGGTGGCCGCATCGCTGCGGGTCTCGAACTCGGCCGGCATTCCGAACGCGTTGGCGCTGTCGCGCGCGGCCTGCGCCAGCGCATCGCTGCCCAGCGCGCCGAGGAACAGCGTGCGGATTTCCTGCCGATGGCAGGCCACCGCCTGGTTGAAACCCTTGCCGCCCGGCCCGCTCTGGAACGTCCCGATCACCGTCTCGCCGGTGTCCGGAAAAACCGGCGTGATCCAGCTGAGGTCCTGGTTGTAGGAGCCGAGCACGATGGTGTCGAAGGAGGCCATTGGAGCGTCGGATGGCGTGTGCTTGAGGGGCTGGTCAAAGCAGGTCGCGGAATTGCTCGAGGGAGAGTCCAGCGTCCCGCACGATACCGCCCAGCGTGAACGCATTGACCGGGTTGTGGCGCGGAATGGTGAGGATACGTCCGCCGTTCGACATCACGATATGCTTGCCCTGACGCACGATCGCGAAGCCTGCTTTTTCAAGGGCGCGCACCGCATCGAGGTGATTGACACCCGGGATCCTTGGCAAAGCCTGCCTCCCTAGACGCTCACTTCGATCTCGCGGACGTCCTCGCCGCGCAATTGTTCATCGACGACAGCCAGGTACTCGCGAATGGCGTCCTTGATGTTGTCGACCGCTTCCTGTTCCGAGGCGCCTTGCGACCAACAGCCCGGGAGGCCTGGAACGGATACCGCGAATCCTTCGTCCGACTGATGCAGTGCGATGCGATAGCGCATGGATACCTCCTCCTTGCGAGGCCAGTGTACCGCCAGGTTACTTCAACGACCCGCTCACCCAAACCCCCCCATCTTCAACAACAACCCCGCGATCGTCGCGGTCATCAGCGTAGCGATCGTGCCACCCAGCACCGCGCGCAGGCCGAAACGTGCGAGGTCGCTGCGGCGTTCGGGTGCGAGCCCGCCGATCCCGCCGATCTGGATCGCGATCGAGGAGAAGTTGGCGAAGCCGCACAGCGCGTAGGTGGCGATCAGGATCGAGTGTTCGGACAGCAGCGCCTTGGCATCTGCCAGCGCGAGGTAGGCCACGAACTCGTTGAGCACGATCTTGGTGCCGATCAAACTACCGACGGTCTGCGCCTCCGCCCACGGTACGCCGATCACCCAGGCGATCGGCGCGAGCACTCCGCCGAGGATCACCTGCAGGCTCAGCACCACCGGGGTGGTGGAGTCGCCGGTCAGCAAGGCGTTGATCGAGTTGCCGCCCAAATCGATGCCGCCCAGCCACGCCAGCGGCGCATTGATCATCGCGATCAGCGCGATGAACGCGATCAGCATGCCGGCGACGTTGATCGCCAGCCGCACACCGTCGGCCGCGCCGACCGCAGCACCATCGATCACGTTGACCGTGGTCTTCTCGATTTCGATCTTGACCGTGCCGCGGGTCAGCGGCTCGCCCATCTCGGGGATCAGGATCTTGGCCACCACCAGGGTGGCAGGTGCGGCCATGATCGAGGCGGTGAGCAGGTGCTTGGCGAAGAACTCCATGCTTTCCTGGTCGCCGCCGCCGAGCATCAGCACATAGGCCGCGAGCACGCCACCGGCGATGTGGGCCATGCCGCCGATCATCATCGTCAGCAGCTCGGACTCGGTCATCCGCCCGATGTAGGGCTTGACCGTGAGCGGGGCCTCGGTCTGGCCGACGAAGATGCTCGCAGTGACGCTGGTGGTCTCGGCGCCCGACACGTTCATCACGCGGGTGATCGCCCATGCGATGCCCTGCACGATCTTCTGCATCACGCCGAGGTGGTACAGCGCGCCCATCAGCGCGGCGAAGAAGATGATCGTGGGCAGTACCTGGAAGGCGACTACGAAGCCCCACGGCGCGGGCTCGCCATCGGCGAGCGTGGACGACATCAACGGCCCGAACACGAACTGCGAGCCCTGCCTGGTGAAGTCGAGTACCTGCACGAACAGTTTCGCCAGCCACCCGAACACCTCGCGCCCGCCGGGCACCAGCAGCACCAGCGCCGCAAAGCCGATCTGCAGCGCCACGCCGGTGCCCACCAGCTTCCAGTCGACCCGGCCCTTGTTGTTGGAGAACAGCCAGGCGATGGCAAGCAGCACGCCGAGGCCGAACAGGCCGAACAGGACTTCCCCGATGGCTTGCATGGATCAGCGCCCCCCGTAGAGTGCGGATTGGATGATCCGCCAGACTAGACGATGGCTGGCGCGAGCGGCAAGGCGCGTGCGGTTCAACGCGCGCAGTCTTCGGGGCGCATGCCGCCGATGCCGTCGAAGGCGCGGATCGACGCTGCCGGCGATGGCGGCTGCGGGCGGGCATCGAGCACGGCGCGCAGCTGCGCGGCTTGCGCTTCCGATGCGGCGATGTCTGCAGGATCGAGTTGGGTGTCGAGCTGGTCGATCGCGCGCCGCACCAGGTCGGCGCCGCGATTCCCGCGGCGTCCACCGGCCTGGGCATTGGCCGCACCCGGATCGCCGCTGGCGAGCAGCAGCAGTGCACGCGCCCGGACGGGGTCCGGTTCGACCACTTCCGACAGCATGTTGAACGGCCCCGGCGAGCCCGCGAGCGCCAGGCCGAGCGGTGCGAGCATCGTGCGGTCGCCGGCTGCGATCGCGGCCCCAGCCATGGTCGCGGCCTCGGCGCGATAGCGCTCGAGGATCTGCGGATGATGCACCGCGGAGCCGTCGCTCCACCAGCTCGCGCGCGCGAAACTGGTCATCGCCGGCAGACTGCCGAGGCGCGCGGCTTCGTACAGCCACGGCAGGGAGTTGCGCGACTGCTCTCGCGAGATGCCGGCGCAGACCTGCTCATCGGTTTCGATCCCGACGTCGAGGCGCGCGGCCGCCTCGATCTGCCAGTCGGGCACGCCGTCGCCATCGCGGCGGCCGCCGTCGCGACGGCCCTGCGGGTTGGCCAGTGGATCGACCATGCCGCGAATCTGGCGGCGCCGCTCCAGCGATCCGCAGCGCGACAGTTCGGCCGCGAGCCGGCACGCCGCCGGCGCTTCGCCCGCGCGGGCGCGCTGTTCGAGTTCCGCCAGCACGTCGGCGAGCGGCGCACCGAGCGGCGGCAGCGGTGCCGGAACGAATGCCGCTGCGGCCGCCGTGGACGCAGGCGCGCGTGCCGCACCCGGCGCGGGTGCTGCGAGGGTGCTGTCGGTCGCTGCGGGCGGCGCGCCGAGCGGTGCAGCTGGAGGCGGCACCACCTCGCTGCGTTCGGCGCGTTCCACGCCGCCGCCGCGACCCGCGGGCTGGTTCAGCAGCGTCCACGCAAGCGCGGCCAGCAGTCCGAGCGCGAATGCTGCGCCTGCAATGATGGCGGTTGATTTCACTTCGAGCTCCGTGGATTCGCGATCCGCTCGCGTGGCGGCCGAGCATAGCCGCATGATGCCATGGCGACCGCGGCAAATCGGGGTGCCGCGGTCGCTGCCATGGCAGCTCCCACATGGAAATCAACGACCAGCGGCCAGCCCGTGTGACGCCTTGGGCTGAGGCCGTGCCGTGGAATCCGACTCGCCATGTGGGAGCCGGCATGCCGGCGACTGCGGCAGATCAGGTCGCCGCAGTCGCTGCCATGGCAGCTCCCACAAGGAGTCAGGCGACTTGCGGCGAGCCTGCCCGCGCCAGCTCGCAGCTGCCTGCGATGCTGGCGCCTCGACTCGCCGCGACTACAGCGTGATGCCGCGCGCGGGTGGCGGTGGCGGCGGTGCAGGCGGCGCGGGCGGTGCGGCACTCGATGGCCGCGCGGGCGGGACGGGCGGTGCCGGTGGTGGCGGCGGAGGTGGCGCGAACATCACGTCGAATTCGCTGCTTTCCGGAATGTCGACCACGACCACCTGGCGCTTGCGGTCGCGCATCAGCTCCACGTTGACCGCGTTGTCCTCGGCACGCTTGCGCAACGCGCGCATGACCGCGCCGCTGGACTCGGTGCGCTCGCCGCCGATCGACAGCAGCACGTCGCCGGGCTGGATGCCGGCCAGCGATTCGCCGTCGAGGTCGAGTACCAGAACGCCACTGTCGCTGCCGAAGTATTTGCCGAGCCCCGGATTCAGGTCGGCCAGGCGCAGGTTGAAGAATCCGCCGCCGGGGCCGACCACGATCCGGCGCAGTTCGCCCAGCGCCTTCAGGCGTGCGCCATCGGCATGCAAACCGTCCGCGTGGATCGCCTCGCGGTGCGCGATCGCTTCCGCCATGTGGGCCTGCAGTTCGCCGTCTTCGCCGAGCCGCTTGTCGATCACGATCTGGATGTCGCGCTCGAAACCCGGCGGCAGCGGCGCCATGCCGGCGGCCATCGTCGGCCAGTCCCACGACTCGCGACGTTCCGCGCTGGCCACCAGGTCGAGCCGCTTGCCGTTGCCACGGTCGACGCCGAGCGTGACCTTGTCGCCGGCCTTGAGCTTGCCGATCAGCGCACGCGCCGATTCCGCCGCATCGTCGCCGCCGGCCACCTGCTTGCCATTGATCGCCACGATGCGGTCGCCACTGCGCAGGCCGGCCTTGTCGGCGGGCCCGCCGGGCGTCACCGCGGTCAGCGCAACACCACCGCCTTCAGCGGCGCCTCCGAGCACCACGCCGATCATCGCGCGGTCGGGGTCGGACAGATAGCGGAAGGCATAGGTACGCGGCGCTTCGTTGCCGCCGACGCGGCTCGACAATTCGGCGATCCGACGCGTGACTTCGCGCAATTCCGCGCGGGCTTGCTGCAGTTCCTCGCGGACCTGCGCGGCGTCGGCCTCCTGGGTGGAGGTACGCGGGCGGGGCTCGGGCGCCGTTGCGGCGCCGCCGTCGGCGAGCGCGCCAAGCGGCGCCAGCGCGAGCGCGATGGCAAGGCAGATCGAACGATGGACTGGGGTGCGGTTCATGGGAACTCCGTGGATTGATCGAGCCGGATTAAGCGAGCCGGATTAAGCGAGTCGGATTGATCGAGTCGGTTCAGTTGAGCTGGTAATTGGACGGCGGCAGGTTCATGGCCTGTGCGGTCAGGTCCGGATTGCTGCCGCTCGCGCGCACCGCGGCGAGTTCCTGCAGCAGCACCAGGCGCTGCTGCCACAAATCCTTGCTGGTGGCCGGATCGCTGGCCGCGGACAGTTCCAGGTCGAGCATGCCGATCAGGTCCTCGATGCCGGCACCTGCCAGCGCATCGCGCGCACTCAAGGGGCGACTGCCGAAGGCCGCGCTGCGCAGCGCGCTTTCGAACACCTGGTTCTGCGCGATCAGCGCGGCGGTGCTGCCGTCGTCGGCGATGCTCGCCGGTGGGGTCTCGACCGGCGCGGCGAGATCGGCGCTGCGCAAGAACGGCAGCAGCGCGAGCGCGCAGATCGCAGCGGCCGCGGCCAGCGGGATCCAGCGGCGTGGCGCACGCTCGCGGCGAGTCCGCGCGAGGCGCTCGGTGAGTGCGGGCAGCACACTGCGCGGTGGCGAGTGCAGCGGCATCGCGAGGAGTGCCTCGCGCAGCCGGCCGTCGTCGGGCGGACCGTTCGCAAGCAGGTTGGTCTGGTCGTCAGGCATGGGCGGCATGGTGCTTTTTCACTTCCAGCAGTTCTCGCAGCTTGTGGGTGGCGCGCGCGAGTTGGGTCTTGGAGAAACTGACCGTGCGCTCGAAGCAGCGCGCGATCTCCTCGTGCGTGTAACCCTCGACGTAATAGAGCCACACCACGCTGCGTGCGGTAGGCGACAGCGCGTCGAGCGCGCGCTCCAGATCGGCACTGTCGATCGCCGGCTCCAGCCCGCGCGCGAGCGCTTCCGGCTCCGGCACTTCCTCGACGTAATCGAGGCGGCGCTTGCGCAGCCGCATCAGCGCCTCGTTGACGCAGATCTGCCGCAGCCAGCCCCAGAACGGCGCGTCGCCGCGAAACTGTCCGATCCGATCGATCAGCGCGAGCATCGCATCGTGCAGCACCTCCTGCGCCTCGTCGCGGTCGCCGAGCAGGCGCCACGCGAGCGTGTATGCGGGCCGCTCGAACAGTCGATAGACCTGCTCGAGCGCAGCCTGCTCACCGGCCTTGAGGCGGGCGATGGTGCTGGCCGGGATATCGATCGCGAACGAAGTCATGTCAAAGGCAGGGATGCGCGCGGTGGGCAAAAGGTCGCAACAGGTCTGCAATGCTCGTACAGGATGAGTTTACGAATGAGAATGACTTGCATTTCCGAAAGCGTTCGCAGATGATGCCCGCCAGAGCCCCAAAACGCACTTTCCATGATTCCGTTCCTGCGTCGCTTCGCGCTTGCCATCGCGCTGGCCAGCATTGTGGCCTTTCCCGCGGCGGCCGATGACACCGGCACCCAGCGCCGCAACGTCGAGATGCCCGAGGTCGAAGTGGTCGGCAACGCGATCGCCCAACGCGAGCAACCCGGCAGTGCGGCGGTGATCGACCAGGCCGAACTCGAGCGCAGCCGCACGCTGACCGTGAGCGAGGCGCTGCGCAAAGTGCCGGGACTGAACGTGCGCGACGAGGAAGGTTTCGGCCTGCGCCCCAACATCGGCATCCGCGGGCTCAACCCGACGCGCTCGACCAAGGTGCTGCTGCTCGAGGACGGCATTCCGGCCGCATATGCTCCCTACGGCGACAACGCCAGCTACTACCACGCGCCGCTGGACCGCTACGCGCGGATCGAGGTGCTGAAAGGCGTCGGCATGCTGCGCTTCGGACCGCAGACCATCGGCGGGGTGATCAACTACATCACGCCCGCGCCGCCCGAGGAGTTCTCCGGCTATGCGCAGGTCGCCGCGGGCAATCGGGAGATGCGCAATGTGCATGTGAGCATCGGTGGTCGCGGTGCACTGTTCGATCTGATGCACAAGCAAGGCGACGCCTCGCGCGAGAACCAGCACCTCGAACAGACCGATCTGAACCTCAAGTACGTCGCGCGGCTCGGCGACAACCAGGGCCTGACCTTGCGCATGAACCGGCTCACCGAGGACTCGCAGGTGACCTACAGCGGGATGACCGAGGCCGAGTACGCCAACTTCGGCCGCGAGTACAACCCGTTCGCCAACGACCACTTCGACATCGAGCGCTGGGGCGGCTCGATCACCCACGAGATCGGCCTCGGTGCGGCGACCCTGACCACCAGCGTGTACGGGTTCCGCTTCGACCGCGACTGGTGGCGGCAGTCGTCGACCACCACCGACACCCAGTGCGGCAATGCCTTCCGCGACGCGCGCCTGCGCGGCGAGCGGGTCGACCCCGACGCCTGCAACTCCGCGCAGGGCCGCCTGCGTTCCTATGAGACCTGGGGCATCGAGCCGCGGCTGTTCTTCAGCCATGAAGCACTCGGCATCGCCCAGGATTTCGAGGCCGGCGTGCGCTGGCACGAGGAGTCGCAGGACCGCCGGCAGGTCAACGCGCCGACTGCGACCGGGCGCAGCGGAAACCTGGTCGAGGACAACCTGCGCGACACCGAGGCCTTCGCCGGCTTCGTCGAGAACCGCCTGCGCTTCGGCGGGCTCATCGTCGCACCGATCGTGCGCTTCGAGTCGATCGACTATGCACGCGCGAATCGGCTGTCGGGCCGCGAGGGCACCAGCGATCTCGACGAGTTAATCCCGGGCATCGGCGTGAACTGGGCGGTCGACGACGCGATCACCGTGTTCGCCGGAGTGCATGAAGGCTTCGCGCCACCACGCACGGAAGACATCATCGACAACAGCGGCGGCAGCGTGGAGGTGGACGCCGAGCGCAGCACCAACTGGGAGTTCGGTGCGCGCGGCACCCTGGGCACGCGCACCACGTTCGAGGCCGCGCTGTTCCACAACGACTTCTCCAACCAGATCGCGGTCGGCTCGGTCGCCGGCGGTAACACGCCGCTGGCCGAGGGCGAAGCCGTCTACACGGGCGCCGAGCTGTCGCTGAATTTCGACGGCCAGGACCTGTTCGCAGCAGGTGGCCCATACGCGTCGCTCGCACTCACGACGCTGCAGACCGCACGGCAGGAGAGCCCGTTCGTGGCGGTCGCCAACGGTGTTGCGGTGGGCGGCAGCGCCGCGGGCAAGCGACTGCCCTATGCGCCGCGCTGGACCGGCACCGCGCGCGTGGGCTGGCAGCAGGGAGCCTGGGACGTATCGGCCGAGGTGCAATCGGTGTCCGAGCAGTTCAGCGATTTCGCCAATACCGACGCGCCGGTGGCCAGCGGGCAGCTCGGGATGATCTCCGGCTGGGCGGTGTGGAATCTCGCCGTGAACTGGATGCCCGCCGAGCGCGGTTGGAGCGCTTTCGCCGCGCTCAAGAACGCAGGCGATCGCGACTACATCGTCGACCGTACGCGCGGCATCCTGACCGGTAGCCCACGGCAGTTCGTGGCCGGCGTGCGCTACGCGTTCTGAGCCGGCGGTTCCGCGTCCGCGTGTCCGGCCGGTCTGCGCCGGACGCTCGCGGACGCATCGCGGCATTTGCAGAATCCGAAGCATTATCAGGGGCTTGTTGAGGCTTCCATGGTTGGCATGACGGGTGCATCAGCGTATCCGGGCCTCATCGCCCGGGGAGATGCGCGTGATCCGCGATACCAGCCAGACCGATCGGGTGATAACCCCTGCACCGACAGCGCCACGCCGCTGGCTGTTGCGCGGCACGCTCGCGCTCGGTGCGGTCGCGATGATTGCGCTGTTCCTGCCCGGCATGGCGCGCTGGATGAGCGCCTCGGCCTCGGTCAGCAGCCAGCAACTGCGCTTCGCGCAGGTGCGCAGCGACACCCTGCTGCGTGATGTCGCAGCGCAGGCGCGCATCGTCGCCGCGCGCAGCCCGACGCTGTACGCGCAGGCCGCGGGTACGGTCAGTTTCGCCGTGCAGGCCGGCCAGCCGGTCGCAGCCGGCGCGCTGCTGGCCACGCTCGACAGCCCCGAGTTGACCAGCGAGTTGCAGCGCGAGCAGGCCACGCTCGCAGCGCTGCAGGCCGATGCCGAGCAGCAACAGATCGACAATCGTCGCGCGCAGTTGACCAAGGCGCGCGAACTCGAAACCGCGCGCGTGACCCTGCGTGCGTCCGAGCGCGAGAAACTGCGTGCCGATCGCGCGTGGGACAAGCGCGCGATCAGCGAAGTCGACTGGTTGCGTGCGGGCGACGCGCTGGAGAACGCGCAGAACGCCTTCGGCCAGGCCGAACAGGACGTCGCCCTCGATCGCGACGCGCTGGCCCTGCAGCTCGCGTCCAGACGCAACGCGGCCGAGCGTCAACGGCTGCTCGCGATGGACCTGCAGCGCAAGGTCGACGCACTCGCGATCAAGGCCCCGGTGGCCGGCATGGTCGGCAACCTGCTGGTCGCCGAGCGCACCTCGGTGATCGCCAATGCGCCGCTGCTGACCGTGGTCGATCTCACCGAGCTCGAAGTCGAGGTGCCGGTGCCGGAACTGTATGCGAACGACATCCTGCCCGGCATGCTGGCTCAGATGTCGATCGGCGCGAGTCGCCACGCGGGCGAAGTCCGCACCATCTCGCCCGAAGTCGTCGAGGGCCAGGTCAACGTGCGCGTGCGCTTCCGCGACGGCACGCCGGCCGATTTGCGCCAGAACCAGCGCCTGCAGGCGCGCATCGTGATCGAAGAACGACCGGACACGCTGCTCGTGGAGCGCGGTCCCTTCGTCGACGCCGAGGGCGGCCGCTTCGCCTGGCGCGTCGACGGCGATCGCATCGTGCGCGTGCCGATCGTGGCCGGCGTGCTGGCCGCCGGCCAGGTCGAGATCGTGTCGGGACTCGCGCCGGGCGATCGCATCGTGATCTCCGACACCAGCGGTTTCCGCGAGCAGACCGAAGTATTCCTGACCCGCTGATCACCAGCGATCCGTCGACCATCGACCCACGCGCCGTTTCCATCACCCCCCAGGACGACCACGCCATGCTGCGCATGCAGAACCTGAAGATGATCTACCGCACCCACCTGGTCGAGACCCACGCGCTGCGTGATTTCTCGCTGACCGTCAATGCGGGCGAGTTCGTCGCCGTGACCGGGCCGTCGGGTTCCGGCAAGACCACCTTCCTCAACATCGCCGGCCTGCTCGAAGAGCACAGCGAAGGCCTGTACGAAATCGATGGGGTCGACGTGCGCGGCCTCGGCGACGATGCGCGCTCGCGCCTGCGCAACCAGAAAATCGGCTTCGTGTTCCAGAGCTTCAACCTGATCCCCGACCTGGACCTGTACGACAACGTCGACCTGCCGCTGCGCTACCGTGGCTTCGATCGCGCCGAGCGCAAGCGCCGCATCGAGCAGTCGCTGGGCCGGGTCGGCCTGGGCTCGCGCACCAAACACTATCCGTCGGAGCTGTCGGGCGGCCAACAGCAGCGCGTGGCGATCGCGCGCGCGCTGGCCGGCGATCCGAAGATCCTGCTCGCCGACGAGCCGACCGGCAATCTCGATTCGGTGATGGCGCGCGGCGTGCTGGAACTGATCGAGGAGATCAACCGCCAGGGCACCACGGTGATCATGGTCACCCATGATCTCGAACACGCGCGCCGCGCGCAGCGCAACGTGCACGTCGTCGATGGCCAGATCGTCGATCTGGATGCCACTGCGCCGCGCGTGGTCGCGCGTCGCGATGGCCACGCAGCAAGCGCTTGAGGATCGCACGATGATCCTCTACTACATCCGCATCGCGATGCTGGGCCTGCGCAAGCAGCCGGTGCTCTCCGCGCTGATGGTGCTGGCGATCGGCGTCGGCGTGGCCACCGCGATGACCGCTCTGACGGTGATGGTGCGCCTCGGCGCCGATCCGATCCCGCAGCGCAGCGATCGCCTGTTTGCGATGGCTGTCGACAACTGGGACGCCGAGCGCCCATGGGGCGATCGCAACGGCGGGCCGCTCGCGCCCGACCAGATCAGCTACAAGGACGCTGTCGCGCTGCTGGCTGCAGGAAAGGCCGAACGCCAGGCGGTGATGTACCGGGTCTCGTTGACCGCGCAGCCCGAGCGCGAGGACCTGCGGCCGTTCCAGGCCAGCGTGCGTGCGACCTCGCCGGATTTCTTCCCGATGTTCGACGTGCCGTTCGCCTTCGGCGGCGGATGGTCGGCGGCGGACGATACGGCGCGTGCACGCACGGTGGTGCTGTCGAAGGCCATGAACGAGCGCCTGTTCGGCGGCGAAAACAGCGTCGGCCAGCGGATCCGCCTGTCGGACGAGTACTACACGATCAGCGGCGTGCTGGCCGAGTGGCGACCGCGCATGAAGTTCTACGATGTCACCAACGGCGCGCTCAACGAGCCGGAGATGGCGTACATGCCGCTGTCGGTGGCGTTCGAGAAGGAACTGCTCTCCGACGGCAACAACAACTGCTACGAATCGCCGGGCGAAGGCTGGGCGAGCTACCTGGCTTCGGAGTGCGTCTGGATGCAGGGCTGGGTGGAGCTGCCCGATGCGGACGCCGCAGCGACCTACAACGCATTCCTCGCCAACTACGTGGCCGAACAGAAAGCGGCCGGGCGCGCGTTTTCGCGCCCGCAGCTGACCCGCGCCGTGCCGTTGCGCGAGTGGCTGGATCTGCGCGGCGTGGTGCCCGACGACATGCGTTTGTTCACGATCCTGGGCTTCGCCTTCCTGCTGGTATGCCTGCTCAACGCGGGCACCCTGCTGCTGGCGAAGTTCCTGCGCCGCTCGGGCGAGATCGGCCTGCGGCGCGCGGTCGGTGCCAGCAAGCGTGCGCTGTTCGCGCAATACCTGACCGAATCGGCGGTGGTCGGCCTGCTCGGCGCTCTTGCCGGTCTGCTGCTGACCCTCGGCGGCCTTGCAGGCCTGCGCATGCTGACGCCCGATTTCGCAGGTATCGCGCGACTCGACGTGCAGATGTTGCTGTCGTGCGTGGCGATCGCGGTGGCTACCAGCATGCTGGCCGGCATCTATCCCGCATGGCGCGCGAGCAACGTTGCTCCTGCCGTGCAACTGAAGACCAACTGAGGATCCCAGCATGCGTACCGGACCCATCCTGTCTTCGCTGTTGCGCCACAAGGTCGCCGCCGGCCTGGTCGCCGCGCAGATCGCCCTGACGCTCGCGATCATCGCCAACGCGCTGTTCGTGGTGGTCGATCGAACCACCATGATCAACCGCCCCAGCGGGGTGGCCGAAGCCGATGTGTTCAGCGTCGGCTTGGCGCCGATCGGCACGCCCGAGCAGTCGCGCGCGATCCTGCTGGCCGATCTGGATCTGGTGCGCGGTCTGCCCGGCGTGGTCAATGCCTACCTCACCAACTCGATGCCGCTGTCGGGTGGAGGCTGGTCGACCGGCGTAGCGGCGGGGCTCGACGATCAGCGCAGCCCGGATCGCTCGTCGGCGATCTACATGGTCGATGAGAACGGCATCGATACGCTGGGCCTGAAACTTGTCGCCGGACGCAACTTCGAACCGTCGGAGGTGCTGTGGCATATGCGCAGCGAGTCGCTCGACCCCGACTCGGTGATCATTACCGCAGCGCTGGCAAAGCGGTTGTTCCCCGATGCGGATGCGGTCGGCAAGATGATCAGCATCTCCGGCGCCGAGGGCGAGCTCAAGCAGCGGGTGGTGGGCGTGGTCGATCGCGTGGTGACCCCGTGGGTCGGCTGGGGCCAGCACGAGCAGTCGACTCTGGTGCCGCGACGCCTGGATGGCGGCGCGCAGCTGACAGTGCGTGCGGAACCGGGCCGCCGCGCCGAAGTGCTCAAGGCGGTCGAGGAGGCGCTGTGGAAGCGCAGCACCGCACGCGTGGTCGAAGGCGTGCGTACCTTCACCGAAATGCGCGACGAGCAGTACCGCAGCGCCACCGCGCTGGTGGTGGTGATGTTGACCATCACCCTGTGCCTGCTGGCGGTGACCGCGTTGGGCATCGTCGGCCAGGCCTCGTTCTGGGTCACCCAGCGCACCCGCCAGATCGGCGTGCGGCGCGCACTGGGTGCGACCCGCGGCCAGATCGTGCGCTATTTCCAGACCGAGAATGCGCTGATCACCTGCACCGGCATTGCGGTCGGCGTGGTGCTGGCCTACGTGGTCAACTATGCGATGGCCAACCAGCTCGGGGCAGAGCGCTTGCCGTGGTTCTACCTGCCGATCGGCGCGCTGGTGGTGTTCGCGCTGGGCCAGCTGGCGGTGTTCGCACCGGCGCGGCGCGCGGCGAGCGTGCCGCCGGCGGTGGCGACCCGCAGCGCCTGAGCGGCTTTCACTTCGCGGCGCTCGCGTGCGCGGGATGCCGCGTGCAACCATGCGGCGCCGTCGCGCATCCGATCCGGCAAGGATCGGATGCGCAGCCGAGGCGGTGGTGAACAAAGCACTGAATGGATCGAGTCCCCGTCAGCGACGTCCCATGTCCAACATCCTCGTGATCGACGACAACCGCGCGGTGGCGACCGCGCTCGAGGTGCTGTTCCATCTCGACGGCTGGCGCACGCTGGCGGCCGGCTCGCCGGCCGAAGGGCTCGCGCTGCTCGCGCGCGGCGGCATCGACCTGGTGGTACAGGACATGAACTTCAGCGCCGACACCACCTCGGGCGAAGAGGGCATCGCGCTGTTCCGCCGCATCCGCGACATCGAAGCCGACATGCCGGTGATCCTGCTCACCGCGTGGACCCACCTCGAGCAGGCGGTGGAACTGGTCAAGCTCGGTGCCGCGGACTACATGGGCAAGCCGTGGGACGATCGCAAGCTCGTCGCCACCGTGCGCAACCTGCTGGAACTCGGCGACGCCACCCGGCGCGCCGGCCGCCTGGAACGCGCGGCGAGCGGTGCGCGCGGCGCGCTCGCGCGCGACTTCGATCTGCGCGGCCTGGTGTTCGAATCGACCGCGATGGAGCGTTGCGTGCGGCTGGCCTGCCAGGTCGCACGCGCCGACGTGCCCGTGCTGATCACCGGCCCCAACGGTTCCGGCAAGGAGCGCATCGCCGAGATCGTGCACGCCAACTCGCGGGTCAAGGGCGGGCCGTTCGTGGCGGTGAACTGCGGCGCCCTTCCCGGTGAGTTGATCGAGGCCGAACTGTTCGGCGCCGAAGCCGGCGCGTATACCGGTGCGGGCAAGGCGCGCGAAGGTCGCTTCGAAGCCGCCGATGGCGGCACCCTGCTGCTCGACGAGATCGGGAATCTGTCGGCCAGCGGCCAGATGAAGCTGCTGCGCGTGCTCGAAACCGGCAAGTTCGAACGCCTCGGATCGAACCGCACGCGCGAGGTCAAGGTACGGGTGGTGTCCGCGACCAACGCCGATCTGCACGCGATGATCCGCGCGGGCACCTTCCGCGAGGATTTGTTCTATCGGCTCAACGTGATCGAAGTCGCACTGCCGAGCCTGGCCGAGCGCCCCGAGGACATCGTGCCGCTCGCGCGCCATTTCGTGCCCGATGGCGTGCGTCTGGCGCCCGCGGCCGAGGATGCGCTGCGCGCGCATCCGTGGCCCGGCAACGTGCGCGAACTGCGCAATGCGATTACCCGTGCAGGGCTGCTGTGCGTCGATGCGCTGATCCTGGTACAGGACCTCGGGCTGCCGTCCGCACCGCGCCAGATCGAACGCGAAGCGGTGCGCGAGCCGACCCGCGAGGAACTCGAGAAGGCGCTGCAGGCAGCCGGCGGCGTGGTTGCCGAGGCGGCGGCCGCGATCGGACTGTCGCGCCAGGCGCTGTATCGGCGCCTCGAGAAGTTCGGTCTCGCGCCGCGCCGCGAGACGTGAGCCTGCCGGGTCGCTCGTCGGGATCGCATCCACGCCGAGGTGCTGCACGCGACCGCGGCCCCGGCATAATCGTCGCATGACGGTCGCCACGCTCCGACGCCTGTTCGGCTGGTCGCTGGTTTGCACGGCGCTGCTGGTGCCGCTGGTGCTGCTCGCACGTGTGCTCACGGTCTGGCAGGCGGTGGCCGCGGCGCTGCTGTCGGCGCTGTTGCTCGGGCTGTACGTCCTTGCGCAGCGACAGGCGCCGTTCGCGCAGCAGCTGCGCGCGCTGTCGACCCTGGTGTCCGCATGGCGCGACAGCGATTTCAGCACCACCATCCGGGTCCCGGAAGAGCCCGAGCTGGCCGAGCTCACGCGCACCCTCAACACCCTCGGCGACGTACTCCGCGGCGAGCGGCAGCGGCTGGTGCAGCGCGAGTTGTTGCTCGATACGGTGATCGAGAACACGCCGACCGCGGTGCTGCTCGGCGATCCGCATGGCCGCGTGGTGTTCGCCAACAGCGCTGCGCGCGGCATGTTCGGCGATGGCCGCCCGTTGGAGGGCGAGGCGCTGGGCGGACTGGTGGCGGCGCTGCCAGCGGGCCTGCGCGATGCGCTGGATTCGGGTCAGGACACGCTGTGCACGCTGCAGGGCGCGGATGGCGACGAGACCTTCCACGTGTCGCGACGCACCTTCATGCTGTATGGCCGGCCGCATGAGCTGCTGCTGCTGCGGCACATGACGCGCGAGCTCAGCCGCGCGGAGGTCGGCACCTGGAAGAAAGTGATCCGCGTGATCAGCCACGAGCTGAACAACTCGCTCGCGCCGATCAGTTCGCTGGTGCATTCGGGGCGACAGCTCGCGCTGCGCGGCGACAGCGAGCGGCTCGCGCGCGTGTTCGACACCATCGAGGAACGCGCGCGCCATCTGGGCGGCTTCATCGAGGGCTACGCGACCTTCGCGCGGCTGCCTACCCCGCGCCGCGAGCGGATCGGGTGGGCCGATTTCCTGGCCCGGCTGGCCGAGCAGGTGCAGGTGCGCGTGCTGGACGTGGCGCAGGATGCGAGCGTCGAGGCCGACCCCGCGCAACTCGCGCAGGCGCTGCTCAATCTGGTCAAGAACGCGCACGAATCCGGCGCGCCGGCCGACAGCGTGGAGATCGGATTGCGCCGCGTCGCGAGCGACTGGCGCATCGAGGTGCGCGATCGCGGCAGCGGCATGAGCGACAGCGTGCTGCGCAACGCACTGGTGCCGTTCTATTCGACCAAGCGCAGCGGCACCGGCCTCGGACTCGCTCTCGCGCGCGAGATCGTCGAGGCGCACGGCGGCCGGATCGCACTGGCCAATCGCGAAGGCGGCGGGCTTGCGGTGCGCCTGTGGCTGCCGGCTGATCGCCCGTAGTGCTTCCACTGCCGGCGGTGTTGTGGCAGCAGTGCCGGAGGCGCGAAGTCGAAGGACCGCAGGCCCGGCCGCCGAAAGACCGCGGCCGAAGTCGAAGGCCCGCTGCCGGAAGCCTACCGGTTGGGAGTGTCGGGCCGCGCTTTCCAGCCGCTGCTACCCCGATTCGCCCCGGACCCTGCGTGATATCCTCCGGCAACCCGCCGCGGTCGCCATTGGATGAGCCAGTTCTCGACCAACATCCCCGGATACGAGCTCATCCGCGAGCTCGGGGTCGGCGGCATGGCCAATGTCTACCTCGCCATCCAGCGCTCGCTGGATCGCAAGGTTGCGCTGAAGGTCATGCGGCGCAACATCGACGATGTCGAGAAGTTCGAGAAGCGCTTCCTGATGGAAGGGCGCACGATGGCGAAGTTGCCCCATCGCAACATCGTCGCGGTCTACGACATCGTCAAGAGCGCGGATGCGACCTACATCGCGATGGAATACCTCGAGGGCGGCACGCTCTCGCAGAAGATGAAGGAAGGCCAGTCGCTGGGCGATGCGATTTCGGTGGTGGTGCAGATCGCGCAGGCCCTGCAGTTCGCGCACGAGCACGGCATCGTGCATCGCGACCTCAAGCCCGCCAACATCATGTACCGCGACGCGCACACGCCGGTACTCACCGACTTCGGCATCGCCAAGCAGCAGGACCCGACGGCGACCCGCCTGACCCAGACCGGCATGCTGGTCGGCACGCCGACCTACATGAGCCCGGAGCAGATCAACGCGCTGGATGTCGACGGACGCTCCGACCTGTATGCGCTCGGCGTGCTGTTCTACGAATTGCTCACCGGCGTCGCGCCGTTCGCGGGCGATACGCCGATCGCGGTGCTGATGGCGCACCTGACCACGCCGCCGGCACCGCTGCCCGCGCAGTTCGGCGACTTCCAGCCGGTGATCGACCGCATGCTGGCGAAGAACCGCGACGAGCGCTTCGCCAACCTGAAGGACTTCACCCGCGCGCTGAAGGGCGCGGTGGTCAACAACCAGATGCTGTGGCAGCGGCTGCAGGCCGATCCCGACCAGAGTTCGTCCGAGCAACTTCGCGCACTGGGCTTTTCGATCTCCGGCGGCGGCGACAGCCTGCAGGTCCCGCTGTCGGAAAGCATGCGCCTGCCGCCATCCGGGCGTGGCGCTGCGCGCACGCCGACACCCGGCCCGTTGTCGATGCCGGGCAACGTGCCCGCACCGGTCGCACGGCGCACGCCATGGGTCGCGATCGGTGCCATCACCGCGATCGTGCTCGGCATCGGCATCGGCGCGGTCGCGCTGTGGCCGGAGGCCGGCATCGACCGCGATACCCAGCGTCGCGCGGACATCGCCATCGCGCAGGTGCGCGATGCGATCGCTACCGACCTGGACAAGGCGCGCAGCCTGCTTGATTTGATTCCGGCCGAAGCGGCGCGCTACGAGCCCACGCTCGCGCTGCGCCGCGACGTGGTCGCCGCCTACAAGAAGCTGGCCAACGACGCACTCGCACGGCGCGACCTGGGCACCGCGACCACCGCGGTGCTCAACGGGCAGACCATCGACGACGAGGATCCCGAACTGGCCGCGATCGTCGAGCGCATCGCCGATGCGCGCAAGGCCGCCGAGAACGCAGCACTGGTCGCCGACCTGCTCAAGCGTGCCGACGAGGCGACGCGGGTGGGACGCGACCTCGGCGCGAACGGCGCCTACGATTTCCTCAGCCAGGCGCGCTCGCTGGCGCCCGACGATGCCGCGATCAAGCAGCGCTATGCGGCACTGCTCGAGCGCGTGCTGCGCCCGGGCAACGACGCGCTGGCGCGTGGCGATGCGCAGGCCGCCGCCGCGGTGGTCGCCAGCACCGAGGCGGTCCTGGCCAACGAGCCTGCGTGGCAACTGCTCAAGGTCAAGGTCGAGGATGCCGGCAAGCGCGCCGCGCAGCGCGAGCGCATCGGCCAGGTGCTGGCCAGCCTCGATGCGCAGCTGCGCGCGGGCAAACTGGATGCGCCACCCGGCGATAACGCGCAGGAGACGTTGGCCCAGGTGCGGGTGCTCAGCGCCGACGATCCCGAGGTGGTCAAGCGGCAGGATGCACTCGCGCAGGCGCTGGTGCAGCGCGCGCAGGCTGCACTGGCGCGCAATCGCGCCGAGGCGGCGCTGACCGATGCGAACCTCGCGCTTAGCATCAAACCCGGGATGGGCTCTGCGCAGGATCTCAAACGTCGCGTCGAGGGCCAGCTCAGCGCCGAGCGCGCCAAGGTGCTGGAAGGCTTGTCCGCCGCGCGGACCGCAGTCGCCGAAGGCCGCTACCTGTTGCCGCCGCAGCGCAATGCGCGCGAATTGCTGCAGGGGGTGCTCGCGCTGGATCCTGGCAATGCCGAAGCCGGCGCGCTGCTCGCAGCCCTGCCGCAGCGCATCGCCGAGACCGCGGCCGCGCGGATCCGCGGCGGCGATATCGCGGGCGCGCAGGCGCTGATCGCCGAAGCGCAGCGCATCTATCCCACCGATGCCGGACTCACCAAGCTGGCCGGCGATGTCGGCAAGCAGGTCGCCGAAGCGCGCGCGCTGGAACTGCGCAATCAGGAATTCACCCGCATCACCCAGCTGATCGCCGCGCGCCCGCTGCGCGCCGAAGCGATCGGTGATGCAGCGCGCGCGATCGCTGCGTTGGTGCAGGCCAATCCGCGCGACCTCGATGCCGCAACCCAGCGCCAGCGACTGGTCTCGACGCTCGACGAAGCGGTCGAGAACGCGGCCAGCACCGCCGAGCTCGACGCACTGGCGCTGGTGCTCGCCCCGGCACGCCAGGCGCTGGCAGGCGATGCGGGCCTCGCCGCGGTCGTGACCGACCTCGGTGCCGCGCGCTCGCGCCTGCTGGCTGCCGAGCAGGCGCTTGCAGTCGCCAGCATGGGCGAGCTGGTGGTCAATGCGGCACCCTGGGCCACCGTGCAGTCGGTGGTCGACGCGGCACGCAAGCCGGTGGCGCTGCCTGCCGATGCCACCACGCCGCTGCGGCTGAACCTGCCGGCGGGCGCGTACACGATCACCTTCGCGCATCCGAACTCCACCCGCCCGGTAGTGCAGGTCGCGCAGGTGCAGGCACAGCGCAGCACCACCGCGACCGCTGCGTTCGGAAAAGCGGTCAGCACCCAGGATTATCTGCGCCGTGCGGGCTTCTAGGCGGCAGCCTGCCACTGTCGTGATCGCGCTGCTGGCCTTGCTGGCGGCGCCCGCTGCGCATGCCGACTTCAAGCAGTCGTATGCGCGCGGCAAGGAAGCCGCGGCCGCGGGTCGTTGGAGCGAGGTCGAAGCGCGCATGCGCGAGGCGATCGCCGAGCAGCCGCAAGCGCAGGCGCGCGTGCGCATCTACGGGATGCGCTTCGAGCCCTATGTGCCGCAGTACTACCTCGGCCTCGCGGCGTATCGGCAGGGCAACTGCGCGGAAGCGACGCGCAACTGGACCGACACTGCCGCGGCGGGCATCGTGCGCGGCGATTCCACGCTGCAGGGTGTGGTTGACGAGGGACTCGGTGACTGTCGGCGCAAGTCGCAGACGGTGCTCGCGCAGCAGCAGCCGGCGCCGGCCTCCACCACGCAGCCGCCATCCACCACGCCACCTGCAACCACAGCGCCCTCGCAGGTTGCCGTCACGACGCCGACGCCCGCGACAGGCACGCGTCCGGCACCACCGCCGGTGACCCAGCCATCACAGCCGGTGGTCCCCACCCCGACGCGGCCGACTCCTGCGCAGATACCCGCACCGGCACCCGCGGCGGCGCAGAGTGCAGCGCCCGCGGCATTGGTCGCTGCGGTCGACACCTACATTGCCGGCCGCTTCGAGCAGTCGGCCAACATCGACCTCGCGCCGTTCAGCGATCGTCGCGTGCGCTTCCACGGTCTGCTGCTGCGCTCGGCCGCGCGCCATCAGCTGGCCCAGGCCGGTGGCGATCGCGGCACCGCGCTGCTGGCCGCAGCGCAAGCCGATATCCGCGAAGCCAAGTCGCTCGCGCCGGGGCAGGCACCGGATGCCGCGCTGTTCTCGCCGCGCTATCGCAAGCTGTACGAGAGCGTGCGCTGAGTCAGGTCGCACGGGACGTGATCCCTGCGCGACGGTTCCCGGGGTACGCGTGGTCGCCGCGCGACCTCGCTTGCGTATACTCCCGATCCTTGCCGCAATCCGCGGCACCTACTGCCGGAGTCATCCCGATGTTCACCCAAATCTTCATCGGCATCCTCATCCTTGGCGTGGTCGTGACGCTGTTCCAAACCGTGAGGATGGTGCCGCAGGGCTTCGAGTACACGGTGGAGCGATTCGGCAAGTACACCCATACGCTGTCGCCGGGATTGGCCTTTCTGTTTCCGTACGTCTACGCGATCGGCCGCAAGATGAACATGATGGAGCAGGTGCTCGACGTGCCCTCGCAGGACGTGATCACCCGCGACAACGCAGTGGTCAAGGTCGACGGCGTGATCTTCTTCCAGGTGCTGGATGCCGCGAAGGCCGCGTACGAGGTGTCGAATCTCGAAGTCGCCACCATCGCGCTGGTGATGACCAACATCCGCACCGCGATCGGTTCGATGGACCTCGACGAGTCGTTGTCCAAGCGCGACGAGATCAACGCCAAGCTGCTCAAGGTGGTCGACGAAGCGACCCATCCGTGGGGCATCAAGGTCAATCGCATCGAGCTCAAGGACATCCAGCCGCCGCGCGACCTGGTCGACGCGATGGCGCGGCAGATGAAGGCCGAGCGCGAGAAGCGCGCCGCGATCCTCGAGGCCGAGGGCATGCGCGCAGCCGAGATCCTGCGCGCCGAAGGCGAGAAGCAGGCCGCGGTGCTCGAAGCCGAAGGCCGCCGCGAGGCCGCGTTCAAGGACGCCGAAGCGCGCGAACGCCTCGCCGAGGCCGAAGCGCGCGCGACCACGATGGTGTCGGAGGCGATCGCCAAGGGTGACGTGCAGGCGATCAACTACTTCGTGGCCGACAAGTACACCCAGGCGCTCAAGGCGATGGCGACCTCGCCGAACCAGAAGCTGTTGATGCTGCCGCTGGATGCGATGGGGCTGATGGGCAGCCTGGCCGGCATCGCCGAGATCGCCAGGGAGAGTTTCTCCGGCAAGACGCCCGCCGCGCCGCGGGTTGTGCCGCCGCGCGGCGGCGATGCATGACTTGTTTTAGGGCCCCGGGCCCTGGGCCCTGAACATTCACTCTGAACCCCTGAACAATCAGCTCCATCCACTCCACGAAGCGCACTCGCCATGTCGAACAACATGATTTTGTGGCTGGGTCTGGGATTGGTCCTGATGGCTGCCGAGACCATCGTGCCCGGGGCGTTCCTGTTGTGGTTCGGACTGGCCGCGCTGGTGATGGGCGGCGTGGTGTGGCTGTTCCCCGACATGTATGGACTGGTCCAGGCCATCGTGTTCAGCGGGCTGTCGGTCAGCGCGGTGCTGATCTATCGCAGCTACTTACGGCCGCGCGAGCCGGCCAGCACGCAGCCGCTGCTCAATCGCCGCAGTGAGCAATATGTCGGCCGCGTGTTCGTGCTCGACAGCGCGATCGAAAACGGCTTCGGCAAGATCCTGATCGGCGACTCGCGCTGGACGGTCGCTGGCGATCCGCTGCCCGCCGGTGCGCGGGTGGTGGTCACCGGCGTCGACGGCATGAACCTGCAGGTACGCGCCGCAGACTGAACAAAGGCTGCGCTGGGGCTTGCTGTTGTAAATGAGAATGACTAGCATCGGAAGCCCAACCTGTGGATTCCCGATGCCGATGGCCCGCCTGATCACCTTACTTATATGCGTGCTCGTGGGCGCTGTCGTACAGGCCGCCGAACCGGTGGTGATCTACTCCGCGCAGAAGGAGCCGTCGCTGCGGCCGTTGCTGGATCGCTACACCGCGCAGACCGGGGTCGAGGTGCAACTGCTGGTCGACCAGGGTCCGGTGCTGGTCGAGCGCATGGCCGCGGAAGGCGACAACACCCGTGCGGACCTGCTGCTCACCGTCGACGCGGGCAACCTGTGGCAGGCCGCGCAGCGTGGGCTGTTGGCCAAGGTGGATTCCGAACTGCTGCACGCGCGGGTGCCATCCAACCTGCGCGATGCGGAAGGTCGCTGGTACGGCATCAGTCGGCGCGTGCGCGGGATCGTCTACTCGACCGCACGCGTGCAGCCCGGGCAGTTGTCGACCTATGCCGCGCTGGCCGAACCGCAGTGGAAGGGCCGGCTGTGCCTGCGCACCTCGAAGAACGTCTACAACCAGTCGCTGGTCGCGATGCGCATCGCGCGGATGGGCGAAGCGCAGGCCGAGGCGATGGTGCGCGGCTGGATCGCCAACCTCGCCACCGCGCCGCTGTCGGACGACACCCTCACCGCGCAGGCGATCGCCGGCGGCGAGTGCGACGTGGGTCTGGTCAACATGTACTACGTCGCGCGATTGCAGCGCGCGCAGCCCGAGCTGCCGGTGACGATGTTCTGGCCCGACCAGGCAGGCGATGGCGCGCACCAGAATATCTGCGGCGCGGGCGTCGCGGCGCACGCGCGCAATCCCGCCGGCGCGCAGGCGCTGCTCGAGTGGCTGACCGAGGTCGACACGCAGCGCGAGATCTCGCGACTCAACCTCGAGTTCCCGGTCAACGCCGAAGCGACCGCCGATCCGCTGCTGCTCGCATTCGGTCCGCTGAAGTCCGATCCCATGGATCTGTCCGAGGCGGGCCGCCTGCAGCCTGAAGCCGTGCGCCTGATGGATCGTGCCGGCTGGCGCTGAAGCCGCGGCATCGATGACGACAACGCCCGCCATCGCGGCGGCCGCTGCGCGCGGCGATGTCGGCGCATCGGGCTGGGCGCTGCGGCTTGCCGCGGGCCTCGCTGCGACACCCGCGATGCTCGCGCTGGTCTCGCTGTGCTGGTCGTGGGCCGCGCCCGATCCGCAGACCTGGGATCATCTGCGCCAACACCTGCTGTTCGGCGCACTCGGCAACAGCCTGCTGCTGATGCTCGGCAGCGGCTTCGGTGCGGCGGTGCTCGGCACGTCGGCCGCAGCACTGGTGAGCCTGTGCGAGTTCCGCGGTCGCCGCCTGGTCGAGATCCTGCTGGTGATGCCGCTGGCGATGCCGGCCTATGTGCTCGCCTACGTGTGGCTGGCCAGCTTCGACGTCGGCAGTCCTTTGCGGGCGTTCGCGATCCAGACCACCGGCAGCGCGGCCTGGCTGCCGAGCCTGCGCACGCCGCTCGGAGCGATCGTGCTGTTGAGCATGGCCAACTACGCCTACGTGTACCTGCTGGTGCGCGCGCGCCTGCAGACCGAGGGCGGCAATCTGTTCGAGGCGGCACGCAGCCAGGGCCTGTCGCCGCTGCGCGCTTTCCTGCGCGGCGTGCTGCCCGCGTTGCGTCCGGCGCTGGCCGCCGGCGTCGCGCTGGTGATGCTCGAAGCGCTGGCCGAGTTCGGCGCGGTCAGCGTGCTCGGCATCGACTCCCTGAGCGTGCTGGTCTATCGCACCTGGTACGGATTGCATGCGCTGCCGGCGGCAACCCAGCTCGCGAGCCTGATGCTGCTGCTCGCGCTATTGATCGCACCGCTGGAGCGCTTCGGTCGCGGTCGCACCGATGCGCGCGGCAACCCGGCGCGCTCGGCACTGCGGCCGTTGCAACTGGGTCCGGGCGCGACCGCGCTGGTGCTGCTGCTGGTCGCAATGCTGGTGCTGCCGGCGTTCGTGTTGCCGGCGTTGCGACTGGCTGTGTGGGCGCTGCAGACGCATGCCGATTGGCCGCGATTGGTCGCGCCGATGCTGGCGACCGCAGGGGTCTCGGGTGCGGCAGCGTTGGCGATCGTGGCGGGCGGACTGGCGCTCGCGGCTGCAGCGCGGCTCGATCGCATCGGCCGCACGCTGCGCCAGATCGCCGGGCTGGGTTATGCGGTTCCCGGCGTGGTGCTGGCGGTGGCCCTGATGTTCGTGTTGGTCGCCGCGGAGCGCGCGCTCACAGCGCAGGGCCTCGCCGGAATCGCGATGTCCAGCTCGCTGCTCGCGATCGGCCTGGGGCTGCTCGCGCGCTTCGTCCGCGTCGGCGTGGCCGCGGCCGACAGCGGGCTCGCCGCGCTGCGGCCGGTGCTCGACGAGGCCGCGCGCAGTCTCGGCGCGAGTCGTGGTCGCCGCATCCTGCGCGTGCAGCTGCCGCTGCTGCGGCCCGCACTGGCCGGCGGCTTCCTGCTCGCCTTCGTCGAGTGCGCCAAGGAATTGCCGGTCACCCTGATGCTGCGCCCGTTCGGCTTCGACACCCTGGCCGTCAAGGTCTACAACGCAACCTCGGAAGGACTGTGGTTGCAGGCCGCGGCGCCGGCCTTGCTGCTGTGCCTGCTCGGAATGCTGCCCGCGATCGCACTGCTGCGCCGCACGCGTTGAGCCGCGTGCCGCACCCGCGGCTTGGATAACACCCATCCGCGGCCCATAATCGCGCACGCTCATCCCGCCGGCAGGACCCATGACCCAGCGCACCGTCCTCAACAACGCCCATCGCCGCCTTGGCGCGCGGATGGTCGACTTCGGTGGCTGGGACATGCCGCTCAACTACGGCTCGCAGATCGACGAGCACCACCAGGTGCGCCGCGACGCGGGCATGTTCGACGTCTCGCACATGACCGTGGTCGACCTGCGTGGCGACCACGTGCGCGCGTTCCTGCGCCACCTGCTGGCCAACAATGTCGACAAGCTGCGCAAGCCCGGCAAGGCGCTCTACACCTGCATGCTCGACGAGGGCGGCGGGGTGATCGACGACTTGATCGTGTACTTCCTCGACGAGTCGTTCTTCCGCGTGGTGGTCAACGCCGCGACCCGCGCCAAGGATCTCGCGTGGATCACCGCGCAGGCGGCCGCCTTCGGGGTCGGCGTGGCAGAGCGGCGCGACCTGGCGATGATCGCCGTGCAGGGCCCGAACGCGCGCGAGCGTGTGCACGCGCTGGTGCATCCGGCCGAGCGCGCGCAGGTCGAGAAGCTGGCGCGCTTTTCCGCGTGCGAAGCCGGCGCGCTGTTCATCGCGCGGACCGGCTACACCGGCGAGGACGGCTACGAGATCCTGGTGCCGGTGCATCTGGCCGAGGAACTCTGGGACAAGCTGCTGGCCGTCGGCGTCAAGCCCGCCGGACTCGGCGCGCGCGATACCTTGCGCCTGGAGGCCGGCATGGCGCTGTACGGTCAGGACATGGATCAGACCACCACGCCGCTCGAGGCCGCACTCGGCTGGACGCTCGCGCTGGATCCACCCGAGCGCGACTTCGTCGGGCGCACCGCGCTGGAGTCGCAATTGTTGACCGGCGTCGGGCGGCAGATGATTGGCCTGGTGCTCGACGAGAAAGGCGTGCTGCGCCACGGCCAGCGCGTGATCACCGCCCGCGGCGACGGCGAGGTGCTGTCGGGAACCTTCTCCCCGAGCATCGGCAAGTCGATCGCATTCGCACGCGTGCCGGCCGGCGATCCGGGCGCGGTGCTGGTCGAGATCCGCGGCCGTGGATTGCCGGTACGCGTGGTCGACTTGCCGTTCGTTCGCGATGGCAAGGTGCGCGTCTGAGTCGCACTTGCACGCTACAATCGCGCCGCGTTGCGCACCCCCAGCCACCCAGTACAGGACTACGGCGATGAACGATATTCCAGGCGACCTCAAGTTCCTCAAGAGCCACGAGTGGGCGCGGATGGAAGACGACGGCACCGTCACTGTCGGCATTTCCGACCATGCGCAGGGTCAGCTCGGCGATCTCGTCTACGTCGAGTTGCCGTCGCTCGGCGACTCGGTCGACGCGGGCAATGCGTGTGCGGTGGTGGAGTCGGTCAAGGCCGCGTCGGACGTCTACAGCCCGGTATCCGGCAGCATCATCAAGGTCAATGAAGCGCTCGCCGACAAGCCCGAGACGATCAACGAGGATGCGTTCGGCGATGGCTGGATTTTTCGCGTAAAGCCCACGAATCCAGCGGAAATGGACGAGCTGCTCACGCCCGACGATTACGCCGAGCAGATCGAGAACGATTCGAACTGAGCAGTGCATCGTCGCGATGCGAACCACCGGCCGCATGCAGCGGCCGGTTTTTTTTTCGCATCGCGTTCGATGCCCGGGCGGGCATCGTCGGACCCGTCGCACATGCTTCGCGGACCATCGCCGATCGATGCGCAGATCATCGGCTGGCAAAAAAACTGTTGACAGTCAAGCCGCGCAGGTTTAGTTTTCCGCCACCATGACAGCAGCAAGTCAACGATGGGTGTGAGTCATCGCAGCGGACAAGCAGGCAGACGCGGCAACAAGACCGCGCATTCGCCGTCCGCGAATTCCGCCGCCACCGCTCAGTCGGTCGCCGCAGCCGCTTCCTCCAGCAAGCTTTTCTTTTCGTGTGTCGGCCGGATGCCGTGCGATTGGGTCGTGCGTTGAGCACGCGGTATCCGGAAGGCATGCGTTTTCACCGGGCAGTAGTAAACGCCGCAAGGCGATGTAAACAAGCGTCATATACCAACTAGACCAACAGCAACAACAATCAGGAGCAATTCCATGAAAGCAGCACCGAAAAGCACGAAGACCGGCACGGTGAAAGCCGCCGCCAAGAAGCCAGCGAAGAAGGCCGCCAAGAAGGCTGCCAAGAAGAAGTAATCCCTTTCAAGGGTTGAAACCATCGCGCGTTTGCCCGGCGCGCGATGGTTTGTTTCGAGGCCCGCGCAAGGCGAGGCTGGCGACACCCCTCCCGAGACACCCGATCCCCCGTTCCCGACTCCCCCCGCTTCTACGCCGCGGCGCCCATCCATATCGTGGCGCGCTTCGCAGTTCGGTCGCTGTCGATCGGCAAAGCTCGATCTGTCGCCGACGATGCGCGGGGATTTGTTCAGAGGCTCCCTGGCTGCCCCACCAGGTCCGCTGCGCGCACGCGGCCGCTGGTCGCAGCGATCAGTGCGGTCTGGCAGCATCTGATTGTGGCTACGCGCGAGGCAACGCATAATCGAGCGCGCTGCGATATCGCGAAGGGCGCAAGCGCTTGCGTGCTGGCAGGAGTTGCGCATCACGGTCGTCATGCATGGCCTGGGGGCCCGGCTGCGGCGACCGCATGCGGCAACCGCGGCGGTGGACTGGAGTCCATCCAGCCGGCAGTACATTCGAACGAGTCACCGCGACGGGGGAATGGCAAATGGATCGAGTTCGGCGTGCGATGGCGACAGCGGGCGGGCCGCGAGGCCGGCGCAACTGCGCAGCGCTTCTGGCAGCGAGCATGGCGTTGCTGCTGGCCGGATGCGGCGGCAGCGAGCCGCCGGCGCCCACGTCGGCACCGCCGCCTGCAGCCGCGCCCGCGGCAGCACCCGCCACGCCGACCCAGCCCGCTGCAGGCGCAGCGCCCGCTGCGAGCCAGCTGCCAGTCGATGAACTGCTCAAGCGCGCGCGCCAGGCGCTGACCGACGAACGGCTGGTCGCGCCGCCGGACGACAACGCCATCGAGTACTACCTGCAGGTGCTCGCGCAGGAGCCGTCCAACCCGCAGGCCACCCAAGCGCTGGTCGACGTTTTTCCGCTCGCTGCGGGGACCGCGGAACGTGCGTTGTCACAGCGGCAGGTCGCCGAAGCCGAGCGCATCGTGGCGCTGCTCGATCGCGCGGACCCGCGCTCCTACACGGTGGCGACCCTGCGCACCAAGCTGGCGGGAGCACAGGCCTTGCAGCTACGCGAGACCCAGCGGCAGGCGCAGCAGGTAGCAGCCGCAGCGGCAGCGCAGGTGGCCGCGCGCAGTGAAGCGGCCGCAGCGGCCGCAGTCGCAGAGCAGACGCCTGCAGCGAGCGCACCACCACCCGCTACGCCCGCGCCGACAGCGCCCGTGCCTGCGCCGGTGGTTGAGGCACCACCGCCCGCGCCCGTCGCCACGCCGCCACCGGTGCCTGCAGCTGCGCCCGCTCCCGCGCAGGTGGTGCAGACCCGCGCGCGGCCACTGCGACAAGTACCGCCGGAATATCCGGTCGATGCGGCACGCAAGCGACAGCAGGGTTGGGTCGAGCTCGAGTTCGTCGTCGCCGAAGACGGCAGCGTGCGCGACGTCACGGTGCTGCGTGCGCAGCCGGCGCGCGTGTTCGATCGGGAAGCGATACGCGCGATCCAGCAGTCGCGGTTCGAGCCGGCACTGCGCAACGGCCAGCCGATCGAATCGCGCGAGCGCCAGCGGGTCGACTTCGAGCTCTGAGGAGCAGCGCGAGCCCGGACGCCCGGGCTGGATCCTCGCCGCGCACGGCCGCGCAGTTCATCGCCTGCCTGACCTGCTGCGGCGAGCGTGCTGCCGGCGATCGACAGCGTGGGGGCCGCGCGCGGCTGACCCTCAGCGCAGGGCGGCGTGCTCGCCGATCTCGAGCACCAGCGACAGATCCACCGCACTGCTGTCCGGATTCAGTCGCAGCGCGTCGATGCGTTGGCGAATCCGGGTGCGTTCATCCGGCGTGGTGCGCGCAGCGAGCACGCCGCAACGCTCGGCGATCGCCGCGAATGCGACAGCCGCGGGCGAGGGCTGCGGCATGCGTGCGGCCTCGTGCAGGCGGTCGAATACCACCCGCAGTGCCTGCATCGACCGCACCGGATATCGGTGCAGCACGAAGGCCTGCCGATGGTGGTGCACCACGTCGCGGGCGACCAGGCTCGCGAGCAGGCGGCCCTCGATCGAGCCCAGCTTGCGGGCGATGCGCTCGATCGCATCGCCGATGCCGGTGTCGGAGGCCGCAAGCGCCTTGCCTGCGGCGTCAAGCAGTGGATTGAAATCGGGCAGGTTGTCGAGCAGGGCGATGCCGCGTCCGCGACGCGCGACCCGGCGCGACAGCACCAGGTCGGCGAGCACCGCAGCGCAGGCCCCGTGCGCGAGCGCCTTGCGGTTGATGCCGCGCGAGAAGGTGCCGCGCTCGGGATCGAGCGCCAGCAGCACGAGTTGTTCCGCGATGATCATGGGCGGGTCGGTCCATCACGCGCGTCGGCTGCGTATCTGCAATCCCTGTCTACCGGTCACTCGAAACCCACTCCGCTGCTTGCGGCGACGCGGTCCTCGTATCCGGAAGCATGGACACGAGCTGCAGAGGGTGTCGGCAGCGTCGCATCCACGGCGTGAAGTCTGGCGCATGCAGCGCGCGCCGGCAACCCGCGGATCAGGGAGGGGGCGATGATCCCGCGCGGGCCGCTCGCCGCGTCGGCGCCGCCGGCTTGGTGCGCGCCAGTTTGCCCAGCTCCAGCCAGTCGGTGCCGGGCAGGCCGAGATAGGCATCGAAAAACGTGGGCAGCAGGCCCGAGGGCACGCCCGATTCGTTGTTCCACATCAGCACCACGCCGAGGTCGTGGTCGGGCAGCAGGGCGAACATCGCGCGATAGCCTTGCACCGCACCGCCATGGAACACCATCCGGTGGCCAGCGTAGTCGTAGTAGCGAAAGCCGAGCGCGTACTGCGCGTCGCGGACCCGCTCGCGCCGCCACGGAATGCGGCTGGTTTCTCCGGGTGTCGCCACCGCCGGCGCGTGCAGTTCATCGAGCAGGTCCTGCGGCAACACATCGGGTCGATGACCCAGTTGCGCCAGCGCCCACTGCGCCATGTCGGTGATGCTGGCGTTGGCGCCGGCAGCCGGCATCACGCGGTAGTAGGTTTCCTTCGGACGCACCGGCACGTAGCCGCGCGGACCGCGCACGTGCGGGCGGGCCCAGTCGCCGCTGGCCTCCAGCGCGGTGCGGCCGAAGGTCGCGGTCTGCATGCCCAGCGGATGGAACAAACGGCGTTCGACTTCGTAGCTGTAGAAGCGCCCGGTGCTCGCGAACGCGATGTCGCCGGCCAGGCTGTATGCGATGTTCTGGTAGGCGTAGCAGTCGCCGGGCTGGCACGACAGCGGCAGTTCCCGCAGCTTGTAGACCAGCATCGGGTACGACTCGTCGCGTTCGAGCACGCGGTCGAGCGCGTTGTAGGGCAGGCCGACCCGATGGCTGAGCAAATCGCGCAAGGTGACCCGCGGCGCGGCGAGGCTGTCGCTGAGTTCGAACATCGGCACCAGCGACTGCACCGATTCGTTCCAGTCGACGAAGCCATCGCGCACCAGCAGCGCGATGCAGGTCGACGCGAGGCCTTTCGACAGCGAGGCGAGGCGGAACACGGTGTGCTCGTCGACCGCGGCGCGACCGACGCTGTCGCTGACTCCGAGTCCGCGCGCGCTGACTACCTCGCCGTCGTGCACCACGGCGATCGCGAGGCCGACGATGTGGCCGCTGGCCGCGACGCGGTCGGACACGGATTCAAACTCCGACAGCAGTCGCTTGAACGTCGCCGGATTGTCGCCCGGCACGCGTGGCGTCGGCGCATCCGCGATCGCCGTCGGCGTTCGCGGCAGCGGTTCGGCGCCCACGCCGGCGGCCACCGTCGCCATGGCGAAGGTCACGGTCGCTGTCAGCAAGAGTCGCCAAACCACCATGTTATGCTTGCTCCGAGCTTGCAGTTGCCGATTCCAGGCAAGGACCGGCCGCTTGCAGCCTACCTGCTATACGCCGCTGGGGCGAAGTGCCCGCAGCGACATCCAAGGATTCCATCGACGGAGGGTAGTATGACGACCTTGATCATCCTCGTGGTGCTGGTGGTGTTCGCCTTCTGGGCGATCGGCATGTACAACGGCCTGGTGGTCGCGCGCAACGCGTTCAAGAACGCCTTCGCGCAGATCGACGTGCAGCTGACCCGTCGCCACGACCTGATCCCCAACCTGGTCGAAACCGCCAAGGGCTACATCAAGCACGAGCGCGAAACGCTCGAGGCGGTGATCGCCGCCCGCAACATGGCGGTGACCGCGCAGAAGGCGGCGGCCGGCAATCCCGGCGACCCCGCCGCGATGCAGCAGCTGTCCGGTGCCGAGAATGCGCTGACCGCGACGATGGGTCGTTTGTTCGCGCTGTCCGAGGCCTATCCGGACCTCAAGGCCAACCAGAACATGATGCAGCTGTCCGAAGAGCTGACCTCGACCGAGAACAAGGTCGCGTTCTCCCGCCAGGCCTACAACGACTCGGTGATGGGTTACAACAACAAGCGCGAAGTGTTCCCCAGCAGCATCGTGGCGAGCATGTTCGCGTTCACCGCCGCCGCGCTGCTCGAGATCGACGATCCAGCGAAGCGCGAAGTGCCGCAGGTGAAGTTCACCTGAGCCGCGGGCGACGCGCGGGGCGGCAGGTTCCGCACCGCGCGCCGCCAGTCGCATGGACTTCTTCGCCCAGCAAGCGATAGCCCGCAAGCAGTCGCGCCGGCTGCTGCTGCTGTTCGCGCTGGCCGTGGTCTGCATCGTGCTGGCGATCGACGCGGTGGTGTTGGTGCTGCTCGTGCAGGGCATGGACTACGAGGCCCGCCTGGCGGCCGAAGGCAACTTGCTCGGCGCGCACCTGGGCACCTTGATGACGAGCTCGCTGCTGACCCTCGGCGTGATCGGGATCGCCAGCCTGATCAAGATAGGCAAGCTGCGCAGCGGCGGTGGCGTGGTCGCGCGCGAGCTCGGCGGCACCCTGGTCTCGATGGATACCAGCGACCCGCGCCATCGGCGCCTGCGCAACGTGGTCGAAGAGATCGCGATCGCCTCCGGCGTGCCGGTGCCCGAGATCTACGTACTCGAACAGGAAAGCGGCATCAACGCCTTCGCCGCCGGCTGGTCGCCCGCGGACGCCGCCGTGGCGGTGACCCGCGGCGCGCTCGACCAGTTGACCCGCGACGAGCTGCAGGGCGTGATCGCGCACGAGTTCAGTCACGTGCTCAACGGCGACATGCGGCTGAACATCCGTTTGATGGGCTTGCTGTTCGGCATCCTGGTGCTCGGCATCGTGGCCCGCCAGTTCCTGCTGCGCGCGCGCGGCGGCGGCGGCCGCGATGGCGCCGCACTGCTGGTGATGGCACTGGCGGTGACCATCGTCGGCTTCGTCGGGCTGTTCTTCGGCCGCGTGATCAAGGCCGGCGTCTCGCGCCAGCGCGAGTACTTGGCCGATGCCTCGGCGGTGCAGTTCACGCGGGACAACCAGGGCCTCGCGGGTGCGCTGAAGAAAATCGCCGCCACCACGGGCGGCTCCAAACTCACCGCCAACGACGCCGAGGAAGTCAGCCACATGCTGTTCGGCGACGGGGTCGGTTACTCGCGACTGTTCGCGACCCATCCGCCGCTGATCGAACGCCTGCAGCGCCTGGACCGGACCTTCAAGCCCGGTGAGCTGGCTGCCCTGAGCGCGGGTTACGCGAGCAACCCGCCGACCGGCGAGGACGATCCAGACGCCGCTCCGGTCAGTGGATTCGCGCCGTCCGCTGCTGGCCGCGCGCCGCCGCCGCTGCCTGCCGCGAACTCCAACGTGCGCCTGCGCGCGGGCGGCGTGGTTTCGCAGGTCGCCAATCCGGCGGCCGACGATTTTCGCACCGCGGCGAACATCGCGGCGTCGATCGAGCCGGCGCTGCGCGAGCTGGCCCACGCACAGGCGCACGCACCCGCGCTGGTGGTCGCCCTCGCGCTGGATGCCGATCCGGAGCTGCAATCACGACAGCTTGCGCTGGCCGCCACCGCATTCGGCGCGCCGTTCGCGCAGGAAGTCGCCGAGGTGGTCGGGCGCATGTCGGGCCTGCATCCGCTGCAGCGTTTGCCGCTGGCCGCGATCGCCTTCCCCGCGCTGCGGCGCCGACCGCTGACCTGGCTGGTGCGCTACATCGACCTGCTCGAGCAACTCGCGCGCGCCGATGGCAGCGTGCACCTGCAAGAGTATTGCCTGCTGCGCCTGCTGCGCTCGCAACTGGGCGATGCGATCGATCCCTCGCACAGCGGCAAGCCCGGCGGCCACCGGCTGTCGGAGTCGAAGGCGCAGATCGCCGAGCTGCTCGGCGTACTGGCGAACTCGGGCCATGCGAACGCCGAACACGCGCGCCGCGCGTATCTGGCCGGCATCCTCGCGATCTTTCCGACCGGTGCGCCGAACTTCGCGCCGCCCGCGGACTGGACGGCCGCGCTGGAGCGCGCATGGCCGGCGCTGGATCGTCTGAATCCGGCCAGCAAGCAGCTGCTGCTCGAAGGCCTGGTCAAGACCATCACCCACGACGGCCGCTGCACGCTGGCCGAGGCCGAGCTGCTGCGCACCATTTGCGCGGTGCTGCACTGCCCGCTGCCGCCGCAACTCGCGGCTTGAGCGGCACGCGATCTACAGCCGCACGTAGCGCGCCCAGAAGTTGCAGAATGCGTCGCGGTAGTCGGCGCGCGCACCGATGCCGTCGGCGCGCAGTTCAAGGCCGAGCTGGCGGTCGGAGGGATGTCGTGGCCATGTCGGCAGACCGGGCACCGCGGGATCGCCGTCGATCGCGAAGCTGACCCACAGCGACTGCATGCCGGCGGCCAGCTGGCGGATGCCGGGCCCGTAGTCGGACATCGGACTGAACAGCAGCGGGATGTCCAGACCATGGAATGCGCCGAGCTCCGGCTGGTTGGGAAGGGTTTGGGTCAGGTAGTAGGCGAACACCGGGTTGCCGCGCGCGGCGTGGTCGCGCGCCACGCGCGCCGCCGGGCAGATGAATGCCACATCGGTGTTGATCGCGGTCCACGCGCGCCATACGGGCACGTAGGCGGTGGTCGGATATTGCAGCAGCGCGGCCTCGGCGATCAGCGGCGTCAGACGCGAGCGAACCAGCGACTCGTAGGCCGCAGCGTTCTGCGGCCGCTGGGCGACCGGCACCAGCGAAGTGGTTTCGTCCTCGTTGATGCCGATCATCAGCGGCACCTGAGCGGCGGTGCCGGTGCGGACCGCGTCGCCCAGACCCGTCGTCAGCGCGTAGTCGTCGATCACCTCATCGTAGGTTTCGCCGCTGCCGGAGAACGCGACTGCACCCTCGCCGGCTGTCACCAGTTCGGCCGCGGTCTTGGCTCGCAGGCATCCGCGGGCGTCGACCTCGACGCAGCCGAGCCGCTGCTTGATCCGTTCGCCCTGCGTGACGGCCGCTTCGCGTGATCCATTGCTGGCGAGCAGTCGCGGCGACGTCGAGGTACATCCCCCGCTCTGGATGATCGCGCGGTGGAACAGGCCGGCCGCGAGCGGGGAGGCGAGCACCGCGCACACGCTCACGCCACCGGCCGACTCGCCGAAGATGGTGACGTTGGCGGGGTCGCCGCCGAATCCGCGGATGTTGTCGCGCACCCAGCGCAGCGCCGCGATCTGGTCGAGCAGGCCGTAGTTGCCGGCGCCCGGCTGGTCGGGATGCTCGCCGATCAGTTCGCGGAACGCGGCGTAGCCGAGCGGGCCGAGGCGATAGTTGATCGACACCAGGATCACGCCGCGCTGCGCGAACACGCTGCCGTCGAACAGCGGTCGCGTGCCGAGCTGCTGCGAGGATCCGCCCTGCACGTGGCCGCCGCCGTGGATCCACAGCATCACCGGCAGCGGCGTGGTGCCGGCGGCGGCCGCTTCCGGCGCCCACACGTTCAGGCTCAGGCAGTCCTCGTCGGTGCGCGGTGGCGCGCCGCCGAAGAACCCCTGTGCCGGGCCTTGTGGGCAGCCGGGTCCGAACTCGGTGGCGGCGAGCACGCGCTGGCGACTCGGCGCTGGCTGCGGTGCGCGCCAGCGCAACGCACCCAGCGGGGCGGCCGCAAACGGAATCCCGCGCCAGGCGATGGTCGCGCCGATGTCGTTGGTGCCGGCCAGCAGGCCCTCGCGCGTTGCCACGCTGCGCGGTGCCGGAAACAAGCCCGAGATGCGCTGCAGGCGGATCTGCCGGTTCCAGGAGCCGCCCGCAGGACCGGCATACACGGCGTTCATCGACAGCCGGTTGTCGAGGCCCTCCGCCGGCAACGGCGTGCTCAGCGACAGCGTCAACGGGCCACCGTCGCGCGCGACCAGCGGCTGGGTCGGACAACTCCGGCAGTAGCCGCGATACGACACCCAGCGCGTCGCGAGCGCGAAGTCATCGTCGACGGTTTGCGCTGAGGACCAGCGCGGCGCGCCGGATGCATCGTAGAAATACAGCAGGTTCGCCGAGACCAGCGCGCCGGGCTGCGGCAGGAAGTAGGTCGTCAGGCCCCAGCCGCTGTCGGCGGGACCGCCCCACCAGGTGCCGTCCATGCTGCGCTCCGCGGCAGCGGCGGGCGGCAGCAGCGGTTCGACGCACCAGCGCTGTTGCTCGCCTCCGATGCTGAGGCTGAGCTCCGCGAGCGCGCCCGCGCCGCTGCGGTCGGTGCCATCGGCGCACGCTGGCGTGCCGGCGTCGATGCCGAAGCGCAGCTGCATTGAACCCACGGTCTGGGAACGCACTGCCGGTCGCTGGCTGTCGCCGTCATTGACGAAGCGCAGCAGCGGTTGCGTGAAGTCGCCCGCGACCAGCGCGCCCTGGGCGGCGAACCACTCGGGCTCGCCGTTCTGGTCGAAGGTGTACAGGTTGACCAGGTAGGTATCGCCGCTGCGCTGGATGTCGATGCCGTGCCCGTTGCGCGCACGGTCGAACCACGGGCCGGGCTTGACCTCGGCGAAAACGTTGCCGCAGCAGAACAACAGGAATATCGCCGTCGCCTTGCGCATGCCACACCATTGCATCCCGCGATCCCCGTTGCAACGCACGACCGGCAGCGCGGTTGACCGTCGCGACCCGAGCTGTCGCGCTCAGGCCGCGAGGATCATCGCGCTCGCCTTCTCGGCGATCATCACGGTAGGCGCGTTGGTGTTGCCGCCGACCAGGCGCGGCATCACCGAGGCATCGACCACGCGCAGCGACTGCACCCCGCGCACGCGCAGCTGCGGGTCGACCACCGCCGCGGGATCGCTGCCCATCCGGCAGGTGCCGACCGGGTGGTAGATGGTCTCGGCCTTGCGCCGGATGAATGCGGCGAGCGCAGCATTGTCCTGCGCGGCGCTGCCCGGGAACAGTTCGGCCCCGCGCCATGGCGCGAACGCGTCGCTGGCCAGGATCCCGCGCGCCATCCGCACGCCCTCGATCAGCACTTTGAGGTCGAAGCCGTCGGGATCGCTGAGGTAGTTCGCGTGGATGCGCACCTTGCTGGACGGATCGGCCGAAGCCAGCGCGAGGTGCCCGCGCGAACGTGGCCGCAGCG
>JANOEA010000213.1:0-7850 GCA_031412975.1 Pseudomonadota bacterium
GCAACTCCGCGTGCGCGTTGGCGAGCACCTCGGCAGCCCTCGGGTCGCCCGCCGCCGTCAGGACCTGGTAGCACGTGAGCGGCAGACGCAGCGGCTCTTCGGTGCCGTCGAAGCGGCCCCCGGCGGCCATGTGCGCGAGGATGAGCTCGATCTGCTCGAGCGCTGCGGCCAGGTTACCCTGCGCGAGCGCGACACGCGCCAGGCCGGCGACAGGATCGAGCACCTGCTGGCGCCGCATTTGCAACGCGAGCAGTTGGTCGCGCGATTGGTTGTACGCCTCGACCGCGAAGGCATAGCGGCCCAGCGCGAGTTCGGCGTGGCCGGCGACGAGCCGTGCGTACGCGGCCAGGTCGCGCTGGCCGCAGGCCGTAGCGACTTCGTGTGCCTTGTTCGCGTAGGCCAGCGTGCTGGCATCGTCACCTTGCAGGTTCGTCACCGACGCCAGGTTCACGAGGACCGAAGCCTCGGCATCGCGCCGGCCGGCGTCACGCGAGACGCGCAGCCCCTCGTCGAGATGACGGCGCGCCTGGGCGTAGTCGCCCAGCAGCGAGTAGATCGCCCCCAGGTTGTTCAACTCGATGCCTTGGCGGCGCAGGTTGCCGCTCACGCGGTCCATGGCCAGGCTTTGCTCGAACGACTGCGCGCCGAGCATCAGGTCGCCACGTTCCATCGCGATCAGGCCCACCATGTTGAGCAGCGCGGGTTCGTTGGTCGTGTCGCCGTGGCGGCGAGCGAGCGGCAATCGCTCGTCGATCACACGCTGCGCCGCATCGTACAGGCCCTTTCGGATGAGCGCGTCTGCGAGTGTGCACGCCGCCTCGGCAGCGAGCGCGTGCGTACCGGCGCGGTCGGCCAGTTCGAGGGCTTCGCGCGCTTGGGCCTCGGCGGCCGCCGGTTCACCTCCGATGAGGAGTGTCTCGGCCCGGCGTTGGGCGACCTCGGCCCGGCAGGCATCGTCGCCGAGCGCGTTGGCCAGGGCCTGCAGCGCTTCAAGATCCGCGGCGTGGGACGCCTGGTCATCCTGAAAACGCAGGTACTTCTCGCGTACAACGAGCAGCCGCCAGCGGATGCCGTGGTCGTCTCCGGCCGCGAGCGCCAACGCGCGCGCGACATGCGCCATCATGGCCGCGTTGGCATAGCGGGCGGCGGCGTATTCGGCGGCGCGGCAGAAGAATTCGCAGGCACGAGTGGTGTCGCCGGCCCGCTCGAAATGCTCGGCGGTCAATCCGAACATCTCGCCGGCACGGGCGCCACCCAGCTCGGAAAGCCAGGCTGCGACCCGGGCGTGGTACTCGCGCCGCTGGCGCTTGAGCACGCTGTCGTAGGCCACCTGGTGCAGCACCTGGTTCTTGAACGTGTACTCCCTCGATCCGTCGAAGGTGCAGCCTTCGGTCCGGTACACGAGTTCACGCTTGACGATCGAGTCAAGCACCTCGACCGATCGCGCATCCAGTGCGGCGAGCGCCTTGTCCCAGAAGACGAAGCCGACCACGGAGGCCTCCTGCAACGCCAGCTTCTCGGCTGCCGGCAGGCTGTCGAGCCGCGCCTGCAGCATGCCGGTCAACGTGGGCGGCACGCGTGCGGTCACCAGCTTTTCCGGTACGACGGCCCAACGCCCGGTGCCGGTGACGATCGCACCTTCAACGACGAGCATCTTCACGAGCTCTTCCATGTAGAAAGGGTTGCCTTCGGCGGCCGAGGTCACGAGGTCGCGCAACGCGGCTGGCACGGCGTCGAGCCTTTGCAGCAATTCGAGCGCGAGTTCCCTGCTCGCGCGCTTGTCGAGTGGCGCGAGATCGATCCGGGTGTACGCCGACTCGACACTGGCCCAGCTGCTGCGGCGTTCGAACAAGCTCGGCCGTGCCAGGCAGAGCAGGAACGCCGGCACGTCGCGGTTGACCTGGAAGAGGTAGTTGATGAAGTCGAGTGAGCCGTCGTCGCTCCAATGCAAGTCGTCCAGCACGAGCATTGCGGGTCGCGCATCCCGCTCGGCCATCCGGCGCAGGGTCTGCGCCGCGGCATGGAACGCGCGGTTGCGCAGCTGTTTTGCGTCGTCGAGCAAGCCACGCACATGCGGGCTGGACGAGAAGTCCAGGCCGATCACGTGGCCCAGCACATGCGCCTGGGCCTCCCCGTCGTGCCCCAACAGCGGCGCGATGCCGGCAACAAGTTTCTCGCGGGCGGTGGCGCCGTCGTCGCTGTCGATGATCTGCAGGCGCCAGGCAAGCATGTCGCGCAGCAGCCCATAGGGTTGCAGTTCGGTGAGCGGCTGGGCGCGTCCGCGAAAGACGAAAAACATCTCCGGCTGCGCCTCGGCCCAATTTTCGAACTCGTAGAGCAGGCGGCTCTTGCCGAGACCGGCCTCGGCCACGATCGCGATCGCTACCAATTTCCGCTCGCGGTAGACGGAGTGGAATGCATCCTGCAACTGCTCGAGTTCGTCGTCGCGCCCGACCATGCGGGTCTCGACACCCTCGATGCCCCGTGTGGCGACACGGAACGTGCGCGGTTTGGCGCGTTGCACCAGGTAGGTGATGATGGGCTCGTCCACGCCCTTGACCTGGATGGGAGGCTGGAGCTCGACTTCGAACATGCCGGGAACATGGCGATAGGTGTCGCGGCTGATGCGCAATCCGCCAGGCGGCGCTGTCTGCTCCATTCGCGCAGCGACGTTGACCGCCTGACCGCGGATGCTGTGCTCGGCATCGATTCCGCCACCGAGCAGCACGCCGCCGGTGTGCACGCCCACCCGCACCGCGAAGGCGTCGTGCCCATGTTTCTGTCGGACCTGCTCGCCCTGGTTCCGCCCCTCTTCCAGGAGGGCAAGGCCCGCGCGAACAGCGCGCTCGGCGTCGTCCTCCCGTGCTGCGTCGGCGCCGAAGACAGCCAACACGCTGTCGCCAGCGTAGTTCAGCACCTTGCCGCCATGCGACTCGACGACGCCGGTGAAGCGCGCGAGGGCGCGGTCCATCACAACGTGGGTCTCCTCGGGATCGAGGTGCTGGCTCAGCGCAGTGGAGCCGACGATGTCGAGGAACAGGATGGTGACTTGTCTCAGGGTCTGGGCTGAGGGTTCATCGGTGGGTACTGCTGCCAACGAGCTGAGCCTGGCATGCAACGGGGCAAGCGCCGCATCGACAATCGCATCGCCAAGCAGAGCGCGTTGGGCTTCAAGGCCGACAATGGTGGCTTCGAGTTGTTGCCGTTCCTTGGACACGGGCAAAAGGATACCAATCATTGCCGTCCGTCGGGCAATGGCGATTGGGAAGTGGCCCACCCGTTCGGACCGATTGTCCCCGCTCCGACACCGGCTGCGGGCGGTAGTAGACCGTCGAACGCGAAAGGTCCAGAAGCTCGGCCTGCCGCACGATCGCCAGCGGATGCGCCGGATCGATCATCGCTTTGCGCTCGCATCGCTCACGCGACCGAGCGCGCCTGCCAAAAAATCATTCCCCAGCGCCAAATGCCCGATCTTGGCGTGCAACGACTTGACGTCCGGACCGGCGTCGCGCTTCTCCGCCGCCGCGGCGAACACCTCGGTCGCCCGCTCCAGCAGCTCCTGTCGCCACTGCCCGAGCTGGTTCGGGTGGACCTTCTGCTGCCCGGACAACTCCACCAGGGTCTTCTCCCCCCGGATCGCAGCCAAGGCCACCGTCGCCGTGAACATCGCTGAGTGGTTCCTGCGCCGTTGCTTCATCTCGTCTGCGTCTCGGCGAACGACGTCGCCCATGGGATCAGAGCTACCACTCAAGCCCCTGTCCGACCATCCGGGGCCACTTCTGTCCGACACGGTTCAGGCCATCGTGGTGGGAGCCGACACGTGGGCCACCGAGGTCGTCCCCCGCAAGGAGCCCGATTGCGCTTTTTGCGAGCACTCGCATCTGCTCACGCGCAACGGCATCGTCAACCAGGAAAACATGGATCCCGATGCGCTCGCAGCGGAGAAGGCGTGGCGCTTCATGAACATGTACAGCCCGGTGCCGATCGACGGCACCACCGGGTCGATCGGGGCTCCGCTGGCGATACGGTGAGGCGGCGCGAAGCGATGGCGCCGGCGCTATCGTGCGCCGGGCGCAGCATCGCGCGCCCAGTCGCTGCGATCCATTGCATACCAGAGCACGTCGATTCCATTCCAGCGTGTGCGCCCAGCGAAGGCCATGCCCACGCGCTGTGCGGTGCGTTCGGAACGCGCATTCGCAGCCGCTGCAACGAGGACGATGCGCGGCAGGCCCAGCTGGTCGAACGCGTAGCCGAGGCTGGCGCGGCCCGCTTCCACCGCGAAGCCCCGACCCCATGCGGGGTGCGCAAGCAGCCAGCCGATTTCGACGCTGGCCTGATCCGCGGTCCATGCGTCGAGCCGGGTGAGGCCGACGCTCCCGACCAATTCGCGGTTGTCCTTTGCCTCCACCGCCCACATGCCGAATCCGTGGCGCTGCCAGTGGCTCTGCAGTCCGGCAACCGCCCGGCGCGCTTCGATGTCCGACACTGTCGCGATCAGCGCAGCAGCGCTGCGCTTCACGCGATAGAAGGCGCCGGCGCCCCAATAGCGCAATGCTTCCGGGTGGCGAATGATGCGCGCATAGGCGCCGGCATCGCCGGCCCGCCAGGGCCGCAGCAGAAGACGTTCGGTTTCCAGCGTAGGCACTTGCATTCGGGGGATACGTTGCGTCGAGGGTGCGAAGCGGCGGCCGGAAGCCTCGCGCACGCGCCACCGAGTTTACCTTCATGCTAGGGTCGTGCCGTGGACGGCCGACTGTCGATGGGCGACGAAGCGCACGATGCGCGGCCGGTCGTCGCCCACATCAACCAGCTGTTCTTCCTGTCGACCCAGTCGTTCATCTACTTCTATCTGTCGCATCTGCGGCGTTTTCGCGCGATCTGCCTCACGCGCGCGCCGGAGTCGCCGGCGATCCGGCCGGATCTCCCGCCCGCGCTCGCGTCGGCCTTTCATCTCTACGGCGCGGAACGCGGGGTCGGACAAGGCAACGCGGCAGTCTGGTCGCTGGGCCTCAAGCTGCGCCAGCGCATCACCCGCCTGCCGCCGCGCATCGCGGCGCCGCTGCTGACCGCCCTGCATGCGGGGCTCGTCCCGCGGCTGCGCACAGATTCCGATCCCGCGCACTACCTCGACTGGGTGAGCGCAATCGTCCAACGCGAGCGGGCGGTGATTCTGCATGCGTACTTTGCCCCGCTCGGATGGCGCCTGCTGGAATTGAAGCGCAGGCTCGGCCTGCCGCTGGTCGTGACGTTCCTCGGCGACGATGTCGCTCCGCAGATCGGGAGCTGGTGGTGGTGGCTGATACGCTCCGGCTCGCAGCCGCCGGATTGGCCGGCGCGTCTGCGGGAGCTGCTGGCGGAGGCCGATCTGCTCCTGGTCGAAGGGCCGTTCATGCGCCAGCGCCTGCTCGACCTCGGGTGCCCGCCCGACAAGGTGGAGATTCAGCGCTTCGCCCTCCCGCTGCCCCAGCTCGCGCCCAGGGCAGAAACCGAAGACCGCCCGCACCGTCCGACGGTGATCCTGTTCGCCGGGCGCTTCTGCGAGCAGAAGGGCCTGCTCTACGCGCTCGACGCCGTGCGGCAGCTGCATGCCGAGGGGCGCCGGATCGAGTTCCGCATCGTCGGCGACGAGACGCTGACGCACGGCCACTACGCGGCGCAGGTGTACGCGTTCATTCGCGCGCATCGCCTGCAGGATTGCGTGCGCCTGCTCGGTTTCCTCAACCACGACGCCTACCTGCGCGAACTCGCGGATGCCGACGTGTTTCTGCATCCCAGCGTGATCGATCGCGACGGCATCAGCGAAGGCGGGGCGCCGACCACGATACTCGAAGCGCAGGCGCTCGGGATACCGGTGGTGTCGACCTGGCACTGCGACATCCCGCACGTGACGCTGCCAGGCGAGAGCGCCGTGCTGGTCGCCGAACGGGACAGCACCGCCCTGGCGCACGCGCTGCGCACGCTGGCCGACGACCCGGACCTGCGCGCGCGGATGGGTCGTGCCGGGCGCCGGTTCATGGAGGCAGCGCACGACATCGAGCGCGAGGCGCCGAAGCTGGAAGAGCGCTATTCGGCATTGCTCCGCCGGGCCGGGGCTGCCGCCGAACGATGACCGGGATCGTCCGTACCGCGCTGCTGCTCGACATGCTCCGCCGCGGCGCCCGCCGGCCCGGCCCCGCCCTGCGCGAGCTGCAGGGACGGCTGCTGCGCGCCGCGGTGACCTACGCGCATCGGCAGGTGCCGTTCTATCGCCGCGTGTGGGATGCCGCCGGTCTCGATCCCGCGAGCATCCGTTCCATCGACGACCTCGCCCGGCTACCCATCATCGACGGCGCTCTCGTCCGCGCGGCGGTCGCGTCGGGCGAGCTCGTCAGCCGCGCCGTCGATGTGACGACGTGCCCGGGGTTTTCGACCAGCGGCACGTCGGGCCGGCCGCTGCGCGTGCCTCGCGGGCCGGTCGAAGCGCGGCTGTGGCGCGCGGCCGGGCTGCGCACGTTGCTGGAGCATGGTTTCCGGGGCGGGCAGCGCACGGTGCAGTTCGATGCTCCGGCAACGGGGGTGCATCCTCTGCAGCGGCTGGGGTTGGCGCGGACGACCTGGATTCCCGTCACGCTGCCGCCGGACGAGCAGCTCGCGCGCCTGATCGCGGCCCGCGCCGACGTGGTGATCGGCATGCCCACCGTGCTGCGCCGCTGCGGCCGCGCGATCGTGGAACGTGGCCTGAAGCTACCGCGCCCGCCGCGGCTCGTCGTGTGTCAGGGCGAGATCCTCGACAGCGGGAGCCGCCGCGCCATACGGCACGCCTTCGGCACCGATCCCGTCGACGTCTACGGCCTCACCGAAGTGGGCTACGTCGCCTGGCAATGCGAGGAGCGCGGCGCGTTGCACGTCAATGCGGACCTGGTCGCCGTGGAGATCGTCGGCGATGAAGCCGCGGCGGCGCCGGGCGAACTCGGGCGCGTCGTGATCACCGATCTGCGCGGTCGCACGATGCCGTTGCTGCGCTACGACACCGGCGACCTCGCGCGCGCCTTCGCGGAGCCTTGTCCCTGCGGGCGCACGCTGCCGGCGCTCAATCCGATCGAAGGGCGGCAAAGCCGCACGGTCACGACAGGGCGCGGTCAGCGCGTGACGACCCGCGCCATCGTCGAAGCTCTCGCCGGGATTCTGGTTCCGGACGATTTTCGCCTCACGCCGGAAGCCGGGGCAGGGTTCCGGCTCCAGGTGACGCCGGAAGCGGCCGCCGTCGCGGACGGCGCTGACCTCCGGCGCGCGGTCCTGCGCCTGCGCGCGCTGCTCGATGCGGCCGACCTCCGGGTCGAGATCGCGACGTGGTCGCGCGATGGCCCCAAGACGGAGGTGGTGACGCGCCCGTAGCGCGCAGCGCCCGGCACTTTCGCCGCGCTGCGCGGGTGTGCTGCTTCGCATATAGGCGCGGTTGATGGGTGCCCCGAGATGCGAAGGAGTTCGCTAGAGCCGCCCGGCCCGGTACTCGCTGGCGACGCGCGCGCAAGCCCGTGCCGTCAGCGCCATGATGGTCAGCGTGATGTTCTGGCTGCAGCCCGAGGGAAAGCAGGCTCCGTCGGTGACGAAGACATTGGGCGCGTCCCAGCACTGTCCGTAGGCATCGACCACCGACGTCGCCGGATCGTCGCCCATGGCGGCGCCGCCCAGTTCGTGAATCGCGCTGCCCGGCAGGAACGCGCCCGACCGCGCCACGATCCACCGTTCGGCGGCGCGGAAGGCAAGCGTCTCCATGAGTTTGCCCGACGGCGGCACGCGGACCGGCAAGCCCGCAGCGGCGGCCATTTCGCGCATGGCGACCGCGGCGTCCTCGATCATCGCCGTCTCGT
>JANOEA010000214.1:0-10261 GCA_031412975.1 Pseudomonadota bacterium
TCGTACTGCGCGAAGCCCGCGGCGTCGAGCGCGTCCTGGCAGGCCTCCTGCATCGCCCATGCGCTGTCGTCATCGGGCAGCACCGGCGGCTTGGCGGCGAACAGCGTGTTCGGCTCCAGCGTGAGCTGGTAGTGCGAAAGATGCGTGGGCGACAAGGACGCCGCGATCTGCACGTCGCGCAGCGCGGCCTCCAGGGTCTGGCCGGGCAGCGCGTACATCAAATCCAGGTTCAGCTCGCCGATGCCCGCATCCTGCGCCTCGCGCACCGCGCGCTGCGCATCCTCGCTGCCGTGGATGCGCCCGATGCGGTGCAGGGCCTGATCGTCGAAGCTCTGAACGCCGATGCTCAGGCGATTGACGCCGGCGCGTCGATAGCCATCGAAGCGACCGTGTTCGAGGGTGCCGGGATTGGCCTCCAGCGTGATCTCGGCATCCCGCGCGAGCGGCACGAGGGCGTCGACGCCGTGGATGATGCGCGCGATCGCATCGGCATCGAACAGGCTCGGCGTGCCGCCACCGAAGAACACGGTGTCGATCCGGCGCCCGCGCGCGAGCGGCGCATCGACCGCGAGGTCGGCCAGCAGTGCCGCGACGTACTCGTCCTGCGGTAGTTTTGCGCCGGCCTCATGCGAGTTGAAGTCGCAGTACGGGCATTTGCGCACGCACCACGGGATGTGGATGTACAGCGACAGGGGCGGCATGGGGATCATGCTAGCGCGTGGCCGGTGATGCAAAACGGTTCGTACGGAGCCCCGGCGCGCAGCGCCGGAGTCGAAAGACCTGGAATGATGTCGATGGATGTGGCGTGCTTCGACTTCGCGCCTTCGGCGCTGCGCTCAGCATGAACGGGGGTTGGGTATGTGGCTCAGTGGCGCTAGGCATGAACGGGGGTCGGGTGCGTGGCTCAGAGGTGTTCCGAAAAACTCCACGCGCGCAGAAAACACCGTTCGTCCTGAGCGCAGGCGCGCAGCGCCGAAGTCGAAGGACCTGCAAGGACACCCACGGATCTCGCGTGCTTCGACTTCGCGCCTTCGGCGCTGCGCTCGGCATGAACGGGGGTTGGGTACGTGGCCATGTGGCGGTCAGCATGAACGCAAGTTTGGGTGCGTGGCTCAGGGGCGCTCACCACGTCGCCCAGCGTTCGCGCAGTCTGGCGAGCGCGCGGCCGCGGTGGCTGATCCGGTTCTTCAGCGTGTGCTCCAGTTCGGCGGCCGCCAGTCCGTGCTCGGGATCGAAGAACACCGGGTCGTAACCGAAGCCAGCGGTTCCGCGCGGCGCTTCGAGGATGCGTCCCTCCCAGGTGCCTTCGGCGATCAGCGGGGCGGGGTCGTCGGCGTGGCGCAGCAGCACGATCACGCTGTGGAAGCGCGCGCTGCGGCGCTCGGTGGGGAAACCTTCGAGTTCGCCCAGCAGTCGCGCGATGTTGCGCTGTGCATCGCCATGCACGCCGCCGTAGTGCGCGCTGTGCAATCCCGGTGCGCCATCCAGCGCGTCGACGATCAGGCCGGAGTCGTCGGCGAGTGCCGGCAGGCCGCTGATCCGGGCCGCGTTGCGCGCCTTGATGATCGCGTTCTCGACGAAGGTGCCGCCGGTTTCATCGGGATCGGCGATGCCGAGCGCATTCTGCGCGACCCATTCGAGCGATGGATCGTCGAGCAGCTGGCGGAATTCCGCCAGCTTGCCCGGATTGCCGCTGGCAATGACCAGCCGTCGCACGGCGGGATGCTCAGGTGCTCGCCAGCGCGGTCCGCTGGCAGGCGATCAGTTCGCCGATGCCGTGGCGCGCAAGATCGAGCAGGCTGTCGAGTTCTTCGCGGCGCAGCGCGTGGCCCTCGGCCGTGCCCTGCAGTTCGATGAAGCCGAGGCCGTCGTTCATCACCACGTTCATGTCGGTGTCGCAGGCCGAGTCCTCGGCGTAGTCGAGGTCGAGTACCGGAATGCCGCGCCAGATGCCGACGGATACTGCGGCGACCGCGCCGTGGATCGGATCGCGCGCGATGCTGCCGCGCTTGCGCAGCAGGTTCACCGCGTCGACCAGCGCCACGTACGCGCCGGTGATCGCCGCAGTGCGCGTGCCGCCGTCGGCCTGCAGCACGTCGCAGTCGTGGGTGATGGTGCGCTCGCCGAGCGCTGCGCGGTCGACCACCGCGCGCAGCGCGCGGCCGATCAGGCGCTGGATCTCCTGCGTGCGGCCGCCCTGCTTGCCGGTCGCGGCTTCGCGCGCATTGCGCGTATTGGTCGCGCGCGGCAGCATGCCGTACTCGGCGGTGACCCAGCCTTCGCCCTTGCCGCGCAGGAAACCGGGCACGCGATCCTCGACGCTGGCCGTGCACAGCACGCGCGTATCGCCGAAGCCGATCAGCACCGAACCCTCGGCGTGCCGCGTGAAGCCGCGGGTGATCGTCACCGGGCGCAGCGCATCGGAAGCGCGGCCGCTGGGGCGTTGGGGAGCATTCATCGGGTGGGGAACTACTGTTGCGGGGCGCGCGAGTTTACCATCGACGGACTCGAGCCCCTGGAGCGTTTCGCATGATCCGCAGCATGACAGCCTTCGCCGCGCGCGAAGACAACACGACCTGGGGCCAGCTCGCGTGGGAGATGCGCTCGGTCAACCATCGCTATCTGGAGCTGTCGCTGCGCCTGCCCGACGACTGCCGTGCGCTGGAGCCGCGCCTGCGCGAGCGCGCCGCGGCGCGCATCTCGCGCGGCAAGATCGACATCAACCTGCGCTTGCGCGGAGTGCAGACGGCATCCGGCGGGCTGGTGCTCAACGTGGAACTGGCGAAACAACTGGCCGCGCTGTCGCGCGAGCTGGGCGTGCACGCGCCGGATCTGGCCCCTGGCACGAGGATCGAGGCGCTCGGCTGGCCGGGCATGATCGTCGCCCCCGAGCAGGACCTCGCGGCGCTGCACGAGGCGGCGGCGCAAAGTTTCGAACACGCGATGGACGACTTCATCGCCGGTCGCGAGCGCGAAGGCGCGCGCCTCGGCGTATTCCTGCGCGAGCGATTGGACAGCGTGCAGGCCATCGTCGCCCAGGTCAGGCAGTGGCTGCCGGAGATCCGCGCCGGGCTGCGCGCGCGTCTGGATGCGCGGTTGGCCGACCTGAAACTGCCGCTGGATCCGGGCCGGCTGGAGCAGGAGCTGGTGCTCGGTCTGCAGAAGATCGACGTCGACGAGGAGCTCGATCGCCTCGCGGCGCACCTGGACGAAGCGCGCCGCATCCTCGACCGGCCGGACCCCGCCGGCCGCCGCCACGATTTCCTGCTGCAGGAATTCAACCGCGAGGCCAACACGCTGGGCTCGAAGTCGGTCGATGCGCGCACCTCGCAGGCCGGGGTGGAGCTGAAGGTGCTGATCGAGCAGGTGCGCGAGCAGGTGCAGAACATCGAGTAGCTTTTCGCCGCGCTGATCCCCTGCGTTCGCCTCCGTACAGACCGACCCGCGGACTCGGGCCAATGTGGCGTCGGCGTCAACTCCGACGCCTCCGAGTCGATTGAAGGAAACGGTATGAAGAGCCTGACGCTTTCCGCGGCCATGGCCGCGGTCCTCGGCACCGGCATTGTCCACGCGCAGGATGGGCACATGATGAACGGCGGTTGGATGGGCGGCTACGGTGGCGTATGGATTCCGATCGTGCTGGTCGTCGTCGTGGGACTGCTGTTCGTGGTCGTGATGCAAAGGCGCAAGTGATCTGACTGCCGACCCGCTGGTCCAGGCATGTCCAGCCCCGACCATGGCCACTGAGGCCGTGCGCCCCGAAGTGCATTGCGGGCATTGCACGCCTGCGGTGCAGCCCCTGCCCGGCGACACCAACGTGGTCGCAGTTCCGCCCGGGGCGGTCTACACCTGCCCCATGCACCCGGAAATCCGCCAGGACCAACCCGGCAACTGCCCGAAGTGCGGCATGACGCTCGAGCCGGTGCTGCCGGTGGTCGGCGCAGACGACAACCAGGAATTCGCGGGCTTCCAGCGGCGCTTCTACTGGACCCTGCCGCTGACCGTGGTGGTCTTCGGGCTGGCCATGGGCGGGCACCGTCTGGCCCTTTTCGACAGGGGCACGCAAAACTGGATCGAGTTCGCCCTCACCGCTCCGATCGTACTGTGGGCCGGCTGGCCGTTCTTCGTGCGCGGTGTGCAATCCGTGGTCAACCGCAGCCCCAACATGTGGACGCTGATCAGTCTCGGCACGGGTTCGGCCTTCGTCTACAGCGTGATCGCCACCGTCGCGCCGCAGATATTCCCGGACTCGTTCATCGAGAACGGCCACGTCGCCGTCTACTTCGAGGCCGCGGCGGTGATCATCTCGTTGACGCTGCTGGGCCAGTTGCTGGAACTGAAGGCGCGTTCGCAGACCTCGGCGGCGATCAAGTCGCTGCTGGGGCTGGCTCCGAAGACTGCACGCCGGATCGCAGCGGACGGCACCGAAGAGGACATCCCGCTGGCCAACGTGCACGTCGGCGACAAGCTGCGCGTGCGGCCGGGCGAGAAGGTGCCGGTCGATGGCGTGGTGGTCGAGGGCAGCAGCGCGCTGGATGAGTCGATGCTGACCGGCGAGCCGCTGCCCGTCACCAAGCGCGTGGGCGACAAGCTGATCGGCGCCACGCTGAACACCAGCGGCGCACTGGTCATGCGGTCGGAGCATGTGGGCTCGGCCACGGTGCTGTCGCAGATCGTGCAGATGGTGGCACTCGCGCAGCGCTCGCGCGCGCCGATGCAGCGCATGGCCGACCTGGTGTCGGGCTACTTCGTCTATGGCGTCGTCGCGGCCGCGCTGCTGACCTTCGTCGGCTGGGGCCTGATCGGACCCGAGCCGGGTTGGGTCCACGGCCTGATCAATGCCGTGGCGGTCCTGATCATCGCCTGCCCCTGCGCGCTGGGGCTGGCCACACCGATGTCGATCATGGTCGCGACCGGCCGCGGCGCCACCCACGGCGTGCTGTTCCGCGATGCCGCGGCGATCGAAAACCTGCGCAAGGTCGACACTCTTATCGTCGACAAGACCGGCACGTTGACCGAGGGCCGGCCGCGCTTCGAGAAAGCGATCGGCGTCGACGGCATCGATGCCGACGAAGTCCTGCGCCTGGCCGCCAGCCTCGACCAGGGCAGCGAGCACCCGCTGGCCGCAGCCATCGTCGCGGCGGCGCGCGACAGGAATCTCGTGCTCGCCAAGCCCGAACAGTTCGATTCCGCCTCCGGCATCGGCGTGCGCGGCACGCTCGCCGGCAAGTCCCTGGCGCTCGGCAATACCGCGCTGATGCAGCAACTCGGTGTCGACGTGGCGGCGATGGCGGCACAGGCCGAGGGGTTGCGCGCGGAAGGCGCCAGCGTGATGCATCTGGCCGTCGACACGAAGCTCGTGGGCATCCTGGCCGTGTCCGATCCGGTGAAGGCCACCACGGCCGAGGCGCTGGCGCGGCTGCGCAAGGCGGGCATCCGGGTCGTGATGGCCACCGGCGACGGCCTGACGACGGCGCGTGCTATCGCAAGGCGCCTGCGGATCGACGAGGTACATGGCGAGGTCAAGCCCGCCGACAAGCTCGCGCTGGTCGAGAAGCTGCAGTCCGAAGGCCGCGTGGTCGCCATGGCCGGCGACGGCATCAACGACGCCCCCGCGCTGGCCCGCGCCGATGTCGGCATCGCCATGGGCACCGGCACCGACGTGGCGATGAACAGCGCGCAGCTCACGCTCGTCAAGGGCGACCTGCGCGGCATTGCCACCGCCACTGCACTGTCGATCGCCACCGTAGCCAACATGAAGCAGAACCTGGTCTTCGCCTTCGTCTACAACGCGCTGGGCATTCCGCTCGCAGCCGGACTGCTGTACCCGTTCACCGGCTGGCTGCTGTCGCCGATGGTCGCTGCGTTGGCGATGAGCCTGAGCTCGGCGTCGGTGATCGGCAATGCGCTGCGGCTGCGGGGCGCGCCCATCGAGGCGACTTGAGGGGCCCTGGTCCGGGGCTGTCGATCGCTCGAGGCAATCTTGCGGGACCCGCCGTTACGGCGCGTGACCTCCGCGATTGAAGTACAGTCCGCGTGCCACGCTTCCGATTCGCCATTCGCCATTCGCCATTCGCCGCTCTCAATGCCGGGAAGCCTCTTCATCATCGCCGCGCCCTCCGGGGGCGGCAAGACTTCGCTGGTCAAGGCGCTGCTCGCGCGCGAGCCGCAGATGGCGTTGTCGGTCTCGTATACCTCGCGCGGCCCGCGGCCGGGCGAGGTCGATGGCGTGCATTACCACTTCATCGATCGCGCCACCTTCGAAGCGATGGCCGCGCGCGGCGAGTTCTTCGAGTATTTCGTGGTGCATGGCGATCTGAAGGGCACCGCGCGCACCGCGGTCGAGCCGCTGCTCGCCGCGGGCAAGGACGTGTTGCTCGAGATCGACTGGCAGGGTGCGCGCAAGGTGCGCGAGCAGGTGCCCGACTGCGTGGGGGTGTTCATCCTGCCGCCGTCGACCGCGGAGCTCGAGCGCCGCCTGCGGCACCGCGCGCAGGACTCCGAGCAAACCATCCGCCGCCGTCTGGCGAATTCGCGCGAGGAAATGGCCCACGCGGGCGAGTTCGACTTCGTGATCGTCAACCAGCGCTTCGAGGACGCGCTGGACGATCTGGTGGCGATCGTGCGCAGCCAACGACTGCGTACCAGCGTGCAGCGCGAGCGGGTCGACCGCCTGGTCACCCAGCTGACCGCCGGGCCCTGACAAGTTCCGCGGCCCGGGCCGCTCCGGTCTCCACCACCGGTGGCTCTTGTGGGGCAGGCGTTGTGCGTTGTGGGAGCCGCCATGGCGGCGACTGCGCCGATCGGAAACTCCGCTGTCGCCGGCATGCCGGCTCCCACAATGATGAAAGTGGACCAGAGCCAACCCCTTGCGGACGAATTCCGCAGGCCCGAGCCGGTCCGGCCTCCACCCTCGGTCGCTCTTGCGGGCCAATCTTTGGGCATTGTGGGAGCCGCAATGGCGGCGACTGCGGCGATCGGAAACTCCGCCGTCGCCGGCATGCCGGCTCCCACAATGATGACCGTGGACTCGAGCCAACCCATCTCCAACACCAGGGCACCGCTTGCCAAACCGGCCTGTCCGCCGTTCGCCGTCCGGCCACCAGCCCCGGTTTGCACCCACCACCCCCCACTGGTACGCTCCCCGGTCATCCAAATTTCTGATTTCCTTCGGGAAAAGAGGTCACATGGCGCGCATTACCGTAGAAGACTGCCTGCAGGCGGTCGATAATCGTTTCGATCTGGTCCTGATGGCGACCACCCGCGCGCGGCAGTTGGCCAACGGTGCCGAGCCGATGCTGGAGCCGCACAACGACAAGCCGACCGTGCTGGCGCTGCGCGAGATCGCCGAGCGCAAGGTCACCCACGAGATGATCGCCGAGATCGCGCGCCAGGAGCGCGAGAAGGCCGAGCGCCAGGCCCTCGAGTGGGCTGCCGCCGAAGTGGTCGACGACGATTTGAACAAGGGCGGCGACGACATCTGAGCCGGCTCGCACAGCCGGTCATGCGAGGCGCGGCAGGCTGATTCGGACTGGAGACCGGAGATGGCGGCGGTGAGTCCACCCCCTGTGACCGGTCCCGACGAGTTGCCCGCGTACGCGCGCGCACTCGAAGCCAAGCTCGCGGTCTATCTGCCGCCCGCCTCGGTCGCGCGGGTCCGCGAAGCCTTCCTGCTCGGCGCTGAGGCGCACGCCGGGCAGACCCGCAAGACCGGCGAGCCCTACATCACCCACCCGGTCGCGGTCGCGGGCATCCTCGCCGACCTGCGCCTGGACGCCGAGGCGGTGATCGCGGCGATCCTGCACGACACCATCGAGGACACCGGACTCTCGCGGGCGCAGATCGAGGCGCGCTTCGGCGCCGACGTCGGTGCGCTGGTCGAAGGCGTGACCAAGCTCGACAAGGTCGAGTTCCAGTCGCGCCAGGAAGCGGCCGCCGAGAGCTTCCGCAAGATGCTGCTGGCGATGGCGCGCGACCTGCGCGTGATCCTGATCAAGCTCGCCGATCGCCTGCACAACATGCGCACCCTCGATGCGATGGCCGACGAGTCGCGCCGCCGCATCGCGCGCGAGACGCTCGAGATCTATGCGCCGATCGCACAGCGCCTGGGCATGAACCGGATCAAGGCCGAATTGCAGGACCTGGGTTTCCGCGCGCTGTATCCGATGCGCCACCGGGTGCTGTCGATGTGGATCCGGCAGACCTACGGCAGCCGGCGCGAGGGCGTGGCGCGGATCGAGTCGGCGATCGCCGCGCGCCTGGCGCAGATGGAGATCCCCGCGCGCATGGTCAGCCGGGTCAAGTCGCCGTGGAGCATCTACAGCAAGATGCGCGCGGAGCACAAATCCTTCGCCCAGGTGCTCGATGTGATCGGCGTGCGGGTGGTGGTGGCCGACACCATGCAGTGCTACGTCGCGCTGGGGGCGGTGCACTCGCTGTTCAAGCCGGTCGACGCGCGCTTCAAGGATTTCATCGCGATCCCGAAGGCCAACGGCTACCAGTCGCTGCACACGGTGCTGTTCGGCATCAACGGCATGCCGATCGAGGTGCAGATCCGCACCGAGGACATGGACCTGCTCGCCGAGCGCGGGGTCGCCGCGCACTGGTCGTACAAGACCGACTCGGGTCCCGCGAACACCGCGCAGACGCGCGCGCGCGAGTGGCTTTCCGGCCTGCTCTCGCAGGAATCGAGCAGCAGCACCTCGCTGGAATTCGTCGAGAACGTCAAGGTCGATCTGTTCCCCGACGAGGTCTATCTGTTCACTCCCAAGGGCGACATCCTGGCCCTGCCGCGCAACGCCACCGCGCTCGATTTCGCCTACGCGGTGCATACGAGGGTCGGCGACCACGCGGTCGCCGCACGGGTCGACAAGAAGCTGGTGCCGCTGCGCACGCGGCTGTCGAGCGGGCAGAACGTGGAGATCATCACCGCACCCTCGGCCGCACCCTCGCCGAACTGGCTGGAATTCGTGGTCAGCGCCAAGGCGCGCATCGCGATCCGCCACTTCCTCAAGCGCCTGCAGCACGAAGACGCGATCGAGCTGGGGCATCGCATGCTCGACAAGGCGCTCGACGAGATCGACAGTTCGCTGGATGCGATCCCGCCGAAAGTGCTCGAGGCCTACCTCGCCGACAACCGCCTGCGGCGGCTGGAAGAATTGCTGTCGGAGATCGCGCTCGGCAATCGCATGCCGCAGCAGGTCGCGCAGGCGCTGACCCGCGAGCAGGGCGAGCTCGAACTCGGCCGCACGCCGCGGCGCGGCGAGAAGATCCTGATCACCGGCGCCCAGCGCGGCGTGATCACCTTCGGCGCGTGCTGCCATCCGATCCCCGGCGACGAGATCATGGGCTTCCTGTCGGCTGGCAAGGGGGTGGTGGTGCACCTGCTGTCGTGCCCCAACGTGGCCGAATTCCGCCGCAACCCGGAGCGCTGGGTCGCGATCGACTGGGATCGCAACGTGCAGGGCGACTTCCGCTGCGCGCTCAAGATCGTGGTCGACAACAAGCCCGGGGTGCTCGCGACGGTGGCCGCGGCGATCGCGGCGGCTGGATCGAACATCGAGAACGTCGAGTACCAGGAACGCGACATCCACACCGCCGCGATGCAGTTCACGATCGAAGTCTCCGGCCGCAAGCACCTGGCCAACGTGATGCGGCTGGTGCGCCGTTCCAGCGTGGTCCACGCGGTCGCGCGCGCGGGAGCCTGATCGGCGCGGCGTTGCACGTCAGCGCCCGAGCCGCTGCGCAAGGTTGCCGCCCGAGGCTCTACTATCTGCCGCCGCGCGCCGCTGGCGGCGCGCCATCCCGCGAGGTAAGCCATGTCCCGCCAATTCATCCACACACCCGATGCACCGGCAGCGATCGGCACCTACTCGCAAGCCGTGCGCGTCGGCGACACGGTTTACCTGTCGGGCCAGACGCCGCTGGACCCGGCCACCGGCCAGCTCGTCGATGGACCGATCGAGGTGCAGATCCGGCGCGTGTTCGACAACTTGAAGGCCGTCGCGGAGGCCGCCGGCGGCGACTTCGGCAAGGTGGTGAAGGTGCACGTGTTCCTGGTCGACCTGGCCCATTTCGCCAAGCTCAGCGAAGTGATGCAGCAGTATTTCCGGCAGCCCTATCCGGCGCGCTCGACGATCGAGGTCAAGGGCCTGCCGCGCGGCGCGCAGGTCGAGATGGACATGATCATGGTGCTCGACTGAGGCGTTGGCCGAGCCAACAGTCGCAAAGCACGCAGAAGACACGTGGCCGCGCCCCAAAC
>JANOEA010000215.1:0-1654 GCA_031412975.1 Pseudomonadota bacterium
CCGGACGGCGCGATGTGGTTCACGGAGCTCATCGCCGGCAGGATCGGCCGGATCACGATGGACGGGAAGATCAGGGAGTTCGACCTTCCCGCGAAGGACAGCGGGCCGCGCGGCATCACGGTGGGCCCCGACGGCGGGATCTGGTTCACGATGGGCAAGGGCAAGCAGAAGCTCGGGCGCCTCGTTCCAGATTCCGTCACGCTCGATGTGGCGGTTGTACGCCTCGATCGCCTCGCGGTTGTCGATCAGCCACTGCTCGCCGCGCCGCTTGCGGATCACCTCGACCAGATGCGTCTCGAATTCCTGCGACAGGTTGACCTTCAGTTCACGCGCCTGTTCGAGCAGGTCTGCGCGGATGGTGACGTTGGTGGGCTTCTTCAACTGGTTTGCCGGGCGGGCCATCACGCGCTCCGAATATGCGCAGGGAATACACGCATAGTTTACGTTGGCAACCTTGCGGCCGGCAAGCAACGCCTGAATGCGGGGCAACGCGAACGGGGCGGGCGCACCCGGTCAAACCCCGATTCAGGCGCCGCAGCGTTGAATCGATCGCACGGCCCCACCAGGAGGCCGAATCGGAGGACTCCATGAAGCGCCTGCTTGCCGCACTTGCCCTGAGCACCATCGCCGCGACCGGCCACGCGCAGACCGGCCGCCTGGTCGACGTGCGCATCGTCGACACCACCGCCGGCCGCGAACTGCCGGTGTACGGCGATCGCGGCCGCGTTTATGTGCCCGGCGAACCCGGCAACCGCTACAGCGTGGTGCTGCATAACCGCACCGGCGAACGCGTGATGGCAGTGCTCAGCATCGACGGTGTCAACGCGGTCACCGGCCAGACCGCCGCCGCACAGCAGTCCGGCTACGTGCTGGGCCCGTGGGAGCGCGCCGAGATCCAGGGCTGGCGCAAGAGCCTGCGCGAGAGTGCCGACTTCTACTTCACCGAACTGCCCGACAGCTACGCTGCGCGCACCGGTCGTCCTTACGACGTCGGCGTGATCGGCGTGGCGGTATTCCGCGAACGCTACCAGCGCCCGCTGCCGCCGCCGATCGCCAATGAGCAGGCTGCTCCGTACCGCGACCGCGACGACCGCAAGTCGGAGGGCGAAGCCGCCCGCTCGAACGATTCGATCGCGGGCTCGGCCAAATCGCAGGCACCGAGCGCCCCCGCGCAGGAACTCGGCACCGGCCACGGCGAGCGTCGCTGGGATCCGATCGGCACCACCACCTTCGAACGTCGCAGCAGCCGTCCCGACGAAGTGGTGTCGCTGTACTACGACAGCGTGCGCGTGCTGACCGCACGCGGCATCGTGCCGCAGCCGCGACGCTATCCGCCGCGGCGGGAGCCGAATGCGTTTCCGATGGGGTTTGTGCCGGACCCAAGGTTCTGAGCGCTTCGCGCTGATGGGCATCGAGCGAGGTTTGCCTCGCTCGATGTTTTTTTCGCTTTCCTTCCATATCGTGTCGGTGCCGCTTCCGCGGCCCCATTGCTTCTGCTTTCCAGAGCCGCGCGCTTGTTTGCTGCCGCAAGCGACAAAGCGGTTTCGTGCCGCTGCCGCGGCCCGCCTTACTTCTCTTTGCTTGTGCCAGTGCTGTCCGGCTAATCCTTGAACAAAATCAACTGGTTAGCGTTCAGCTCATCCGAAAGCTGCGT
>JANOEA010000216.1:0-6705 GCA_031412975.1 Pseudomonadota bacterium
ATTGGTTTGCCGACGCATGTACACCTTCCACGCATCCGAACCCGATTCGCGGCCGCCGCCGGTTTCCTTCTCGCCGCCGAAGGCGCCGCCGATTTCGGCACCCGAGGTGCCGATGTTGACGTTGGCGATGCCGCAGTCGGATCCGGCCGGCGACAGGAAGCGCTCCGCGCGGCGCAAATCGGTGGTGAAGATAGACGACGACAGGCCTTGCGGCACGTGGTTCTGCAGCGCGATCGCCTGCTCGAGCGTGTCGTAGGTGAGCACGTACAGGATCGGTGCGAAGGTTTCGGCCTGGATGATCGGTGCATCGCCACCGAGACCGCTCACGATGGTCGGCAGCACGTAGTTGCCAGGGCGATCGGCGAGTGCGGCACCACCGCAGGCGATGGTGCCGCCGGCACCGCGTGCGGCGTCCACCGCGGCCAGATAGCGCTTGACCGAAGCCTGGTCGATCAGCGGGCCCATCAGCGTATGCGCATCCAGCGGATCGCCGATCCGCGACTCGATCTGGCGGTACGCGGCGACCAGCTTGGCAGTGAGTTCGGCCGCGATCGATGCGTGCACGATCAGGCGTCGCGTCGAGGTGCAGCGCTGGCCGGCGGTGCCCACCGCGCCGAACACGATGGCCGGTATCGCGAGTTTGAGGTCGGCGGTTTCATCGACGATGATCGCGTTGTTGCCACCCAATTCGAGCAAGGAGCGCCCCAGCCGCTGCGCGACGCGTTCGCCGACCAGCCGGCCAACCGTGGTCGAACCGGTGAAGCTGATCAGCGGAATGCGATGGTCGTCGACGAACTGCTGCGCCAACTGCGTGCCCGCATCGTTGAACAGGAAGAAGATGTCCGGAAAGCCGTGCTCGTACAGTGCTTCGTTGCAGATGCGGGTGGCAGCGACCGCGCTCAGCGCGGTTTTCGGCGAGGGCTTCCAGATCGTGATGTCGCCGCAGATCGCGGCCAGGAACGCGTTCCATGCCCATACCGCGACCGGGAAGTTGAATGCGCTGATCACGCCCACCACGCCTAGCGGATGCCACTGCTCGTACATGCGATGCCCGGGGCGTTCGGAGTGCATCGAGTTGCCGTACAGCATGCGCGACTGGCCGACCGCGAAATCGGCGATGTCGATCATCTCCTGCACTTCGCCGTCGCCCTCGGGCTTGATCTTGCCCATCTCGAGCGTGACCAGCGAACCCAGCGCGTCCTTGTGCTTGCGCAGCGCCTCGCCGCACAGGCGCACCGCCTCGCCGCGGCGCGGCGCCGGGATCGTGCGCCAGACCTTGAACGCGGCGTGTGCGCGCTCCATCAGCAGCGCGTAGTCGACCTCGCTCGACGCGAACACCTGGCCGATCGGCTGTCCAGTCGCGGGATTGACCGACTCCAGCAGGCCCGCATCGGTGGTCTTCGACCACTCGTGGTTGCCCAGATAGGTGCCGGCGTTCTGCGCGCCAAGGCCGAGCGCTGCGAGTACAGGGTGGGTCATGGAAACTCCGGAGGGAATCGGTGGCGGCCAGCTGCCGCGAGGGGCCGCCATTGTAGCCGGGCGCGCCCGCCTGCCGCCGCCGTGCCGGCTTGGGTACACTGGCGCGCCGGGCCCCGTAGCTCAGCTGGATAGAGCGTCCCCCTCCTAAGGGGAAGGCCGCCCGTTCGAATCGGGCCGGGGCCACCATCATATTCACCAGCACGCCGGTTCCGCATCCGATTCGGCGTTCGATCAACCTCGCACCAGGTCCCGCATCCAATGAGCATCTCCCTGCACGAAACCTCCGTCGGCGCGCTCGCCCGCGCGCTGCGCAATACCGCCGCGATCCTCGACAAGGCCAGCGTGTGGGCCACGGAGAAGCAGAAGACCACGTCGCCGAACCTCAGCGTCGAGCAGGGCCTGCTGACTGCGCGCCTCACGCCCGACATGTTCCCGTTCTCGCGCCAGATCCAGATCGCCTCCGACATGGCGAAGGGCTGCGCCGCGCGCCTGGCCGGCATCGAGCCGCCCAAATACGAAGACACCGAGGCCACGCTGGGTGAACTCAAGGCGCGCCTCGAAAAGACCGCGATGTTCCTCGACAGCGTTGATCGCGCCGCCGTCGAGGCCAGCGCCGATCGCGAGATCAAGCTCAAGGCCGGCCCCCGCGAGCTGAGCTTCAGCGGCCGCGACTACGTGTGCGTATTCGTGCTGCCCAACGTGTATTTCCACTTGAGCATGGCGTATGCGCTGTTGCGCCAGGCCGGGGTGCCGATCGGGAAGAACGATTTCCTGGGGGGGTGAGGGCGGGTTGGCGTGGGATTGGCGGCGGGCCGAAGGCCCGCCCTACGGCGCAGTTGGCCACGATCCAGCGGCAACGATGAGCAGTGCACACCGGGACCTGCCGCGCGGCGGAAATAACGCGGGCGCCATTGAGGCGCCCGCGTTATTGCTCTGGGGCCAGTCGAGTCGACCCATGCGCTGTGGCACTTGGATAACTGGACGGGACGATTTGGTGGAGCGGAGGAGGATCGAACTCCCGACCTCTGCATTGCGAACGCAGCGCTCTCCCAGCTGAGCTACCGCCCCATGTTCGCTTGCGGGCCGCGTGCGGCCCGGGCAAGAGCGCGGAATATATCGGAGCGCGGGGTGGCTGACCAGTAGCGGCGCTGCGGGCGGGGCACGGCGATCAGGCCGCTTCGGCGGCCACTGCGATGCCGAGCGCGGCCAGATCTTCGGCCAGCGCCTGGCTGCGCCAGCCGGCCAGTTCGCTGATCGCGTCCTTGCGCGCGAGCACTTCGAGTACGCGGCGCGGGGCGAGCAGGGCCGCTGGCAGATCGAGCGTGGTGGCACGTTCGGCGACCCGTTGGCGCAGCGCTTCGAAGCGCTGCTCGTCCTCGCCACGCAGCGGTTCGGGGATCGGCTCGATCGCCAGTTCGGCGTCTTCGAGCGGTGATTGCAGGTATTCGAACAGCGCTTCGGCCTCGCGCTTGGGGAATCCGCGCTGGGAAGCGAGGCGCGTCGACAGCGCGCTGGCGCTGGCGGGCGGGTCTTCGATCAGGCTTGCCGCGGCGGGATTGTCGAACAGCCACAGGCGCGGACGATCGATGCGCTGCGCGGTGCGCTCGCGCCAGTCGAGCAGGCGGCGCAATCGGGCCTGGCGCTCCGCTGGCCAGCGCCACAGGGTCTTGAACTCCCAGTGCGGGTTGCGCGGCACCACCGCGCCGCGCGCGAGACGTGCACAATCCTCGAGGCACCAGTCGAGCATGCCGCGCTGCTGCAGGCGCTCGCGCAGCACCGCGTGCAGCGCATCGAGGTGGTGCACGTCGGCTTCGGCGTAGTGCAGCTGTTGCGTGCTGAGCGGGCGCGCCAGCCAGTTGGAGCGGGTTTCGGTCTTTTCCAGCGCCACGCCCAACAGTTCGGCCACCAATCGCTGGTAGCCGATGCCCGCGCCGATCCCGGCAAAGGACGCGGCGATCTGGGTGTCGAACAGCCCATGCAGGCCGTGCTTTGCGGCCGGCGCAATCGCGATCACGTCCTCGCTGGCGCTGTGCATCAGTTTCGGCGTGGTGGCTTCGGCCAGCATCGGGGCCAGCGCATCGAGCGGCCCGCAGGCCAGCGGATCGACCAGTGCGACCGCGCCGTCGACGCAGACCTGCAGCAAGGCCAGCTCGGGCCAGTAGGTGCTGACCCGCATGAACTCGGTATCCAGCCCGATCGCGCGTGCGCCGGCCAGGCGTTCGGCGAGGCGGTTCAGGTCGTGCGGGCTGGCGATCCAGTCATGCATGCTGAATGGTGTCTCGGGTCTGCGGTTGCGGTGCGCCGGGGCTTTGCCTATGGTCGCATGCTTGGACCCCACGCAAGCCCCCGGACCCGCACGTGCAGATCCGCAATCGCGACGCCATCGCCGGAGCTGCCGGCCTGCTGCTGCTGGCCCTGGCATTCGCGTGGCGCTGGATGGGTGTGCCTTTCGATGGCGCAGCCACGCCCGCGCCGACTGCGCTGGTGATGCCAACGCCCGCGCCGGTGGAGGTGCCGCAAGCGGAGCCGCTCGACGAGCCGGCAACCGAGCCTGCGGCAGTGGCCGCCGTCGATCCGCGGGTACCTGACGAAGAGCCGGTGCCCGGCGCGGGCCTGACCGCGGAACAGGTGCAGCAGCTCGATTCTGCGCTGGTCACTGCGCAAGCGGCTGCGGCAGCGGGTCGTTTGTTGGCACCGCCCGAGGACAACGCGCTGGCCTGGTACGCGCGCGCGCTGGAGCTCGATCCGCGCGATCGCGCGGCGCGCGAGGGACGCCTGCAGGCGGTGCTGCAGGCGATCGACATCGCGCATGCGCAGATCGACCGCCGCGACCTCGGCGAAATCGATGCCGCGCTCGCACTGCTCGCGGCAACCGGCGTCGCGGTCGACGAGGTCGCCGCCCTGCGCGAGCGGCATGCGGTGCAGCCGCAGGTCGACGAGCGCCTGCGCGAGGGCGCGCAGCGCATGGCCGCAGGCCAGCGCTTCGAGCCCGAAGGCGCCAGTGCGCTCGACAGCTACCGCGCCGCGCTTGCGCTGGATGCGCGCAACCTCGTCGCGCAACAGGGCCTGGCCGGCATCGAGGAAGCCATCCTCTCGCGCGCGCTGGCGGCCGCCAGCGAGGACGATTTCGAGGCGGCCGACCGACTGCTGGGACTGGCCGCCTCGGTGTTGCCCGGCACCCAGGGCCAGTTGGTGACCCGCGGCCGCGTGCTCGAGCTCAAGCGCACCCGTGCGGACGGCTTGATCGTCGCAGCGGGTGCGGCACTGGATGCACGCAACAGCCAGTCGGCGGACGGTTTGATCGCGCGTGCCGCGGCGCTGGTTCCCGAAGATGCACGACTGGTTGAGCTGCGCCAGCGCGCCGACAACGCGCGCACCTACGCCAACCAGCAGCCCGGCGACGTGCTCACCGATGCCTTCATCGACCGCGAGGGCAGCGCGCCGGCGCTGGTGGTGATCCCGATCGGCGAGTTCGACATGGGCTCGCCGGGCAATGAGCGCGGTCGCCGCGAGCACGAAGGACCGCAACACCGGGTACGCATGCAGCGGCCCTTCGCGATCGGACGCAGTGAGGTGACGCAGTCCGACTTCGCGCGCTTCGTCCGCGCCAGCGACTACGTCACCGACGCCGAGCGCATCGGTACTTCGAGCATCTACGACGAAAAAAGCGGACGCATCTCGAACTCGCAGGGCGTGAACTGGCGCAACGACTTCGTGGGCGAGGCTGCCAAGCCCAACGATCCGGTGATCCATGTCTCGTTCAACGATGCGGTCGCGTTCACGGCCTGGATCAGCGAGCGCACCGGCAAACCGTATCGGCTGCCCTCGGAGTCCGAGTTCGAGTATGCGCTGCGCGCGGGCACCACCACGCGCTTCTGGTGGGGCAACGGCAACCCGCTGCGGGTGGTCGGCAACTACACCGGCGACGGCGATCTCTCGCGCACCAAACGCAGCTGGACCAGGGCGTTCCCGCGCTACAGCGACGGCTTCTTCGGTCCGGCGCCGGTGATGAGCTTCGCGGCCAATGGCTTCGGCCTGCACGACATGAACGGCAACGTGTCCGAGTGGGTCGAGGACTGCTGGCACGACAGCTTCCTGCGCGCTCCGGACGACGGCACCGCGTGGGTCAACCGCGGCTGCGCGCGACGGGTGGTGCGTGGCGGCTCGTGGGGCAGCTCGAGCGACCAGTTCCGCTCGGCCTACCGCAGCAGTTCGCCGTCCGAAGTGCGCAGCGCGCGGATCGGTTTTCGGGTCGCGCGCGATCTATGATGCGCGCACGCCGGCCCGCAGCAGGCGACTGAGGAACCTACCATGGGTGTGCCCGGTATTCGTTTTCCCGGTTCGAGGCAGCCAGGCGGCGGCCAGCGGCGCGGCGGCGTTCGCTGGTGGGTGCTGATCGTCGCAGCCGCGTACTTCGGCTGGTACTTCTTCAGCCACCAGCAGGACGCGGCTTTCACCGGCCGCAGCCAGCTGATCGACACTTCGATCGAGGAAGAGGCCGCGCTCGGCCTGCAGGCGTACGAGGAGACGCTGGCCGGAGCCAACGTGGTCACCACGGGGCAGTTGCCGGAACAGGTGCGGGACATCGCGGCGCGCCTGATCAAGGTCGGTCCCGCCGTCGAGCAGTACCTGGCCACGACCAAGGGCGTGCCGGCGACCACCCAGTGGGACAAGTTCGGCTGGGAAGTCAGCCTGATCGAGTCGCCCGAGGTCAACGCGTTCTGCCTGCCGGGCGGCAAGATCGCGGTCTATACGGGCATCATCCCGGTTGCGCAGAATGAGCATGCATTGGCCGCGATCATGGGCCACGAGATCGCCCATGCGCTGCTGCGGCATGGCGCCGAAAGCATGGCGCAGCAGAAGCTGGTGCAGATCGGCCAGATCGCTGCGAGCATGTCGATGGGCGACATGGACCCGGGGCAGCAGCAGATGGTGATGGCAGCGCTCGGTGCCGGCGCGCAGTACGGCCTGATCCTGCCGTTCTCGCGCGATCATGAAACCGAGGCCGACCAGATTGGACTGATGCTGACCGCGGCGGCCTGCTTCGACCCGCGCGAATCGGTCGGCCTGTGGGAGCGGATGGGCGCGGAATCCGGTGGCGCGGCGCCGCCGGAGTTCATGTCGACCCATCCGGGGAGCGCTTCGCGCATCGCACAGTTGCAGCAGTGGATGCCCGAGGCGCTGGCCTTGCGCGAGGCCTCTGGCTGCCCGCCGCTGGCGCGCTGA
>JANOEA010000217.1:0-8794 GCA_031412975.1 Pseudomonadota bacterium
CGCCACCGGACGCGGATCGCGGCTCGCGTTGAAGCGCGCGGCCAGCCACGCGGCTCCCTCGCGCACCCCGTCCTCGGCGAACGGCCACAGGCGCGCGATCACGCGCCCCTGCGCGGCGCCCTCGGCCTCCAACACCACGAAGCCTGCGGTGCCAAGCGCGCGGTGCGAGATCGCCACCACCCGCGCCGCACCTGCGCTGCGCTCGTGCAACGTCTCCAGCACCCACGCCTGCTCCAGCACCGGTCCGCGATCCAGCGCGCCGGCACTGTCGGCATCGTCTGCCAACGGGTCGACCACCACCCACCGCGGCGCCAGCGCATGCGCGCCGAGCAGCGCCGCGGTGCGCCGCTGCTCGAGCAGGAATCCGGCAAAGCCATCCGCGCGGCTCGGCGCATCCACGGCAGCGCCCGGACCTTGGGCCCACGCGCGGTAACCGCAGGCGCCCGCGTGCACGCTGCCCTCCGCATAGCGCCACGGCGCACCACCCGCGCTGCGCACGAACTGCGTCTGCGCAGGAGCCAGCAATGCAGCTTCCAGCAGCAACCACACCGCGCCCATCTGCGCATGCTCGAGCTGGATCGCGGTCAACGCACACAGATCATCGCGCGTCATGTAGCGCGCGTGCGCGACCTGCAGGCCCAGCGCCTGCTGCAGGAACAACGCGACCGCCGCGCCCGCGAGTCCATGCTCGTTGAAGTGCTCCTCCATGCGCGCGGCGGTGGCCGCGAGCAGCGGGCCATCGCCGAGCAGCAGCCACGGAACCAACAACAGGGTGCCACCACCCAGCCCTGGCTCTGGCTCCAGCAGCGGGCTCGCCATGCGGCCTCCGGCGGCACCCAAACCGATCACCGCCGGATCCGGATCGCCGCGCCGCTGGCGTCGATACAGCTGCGCGAGTTCGGCAAACAGCGGCCAGCCCGGACGCAGCAGCTGCGCGGGATCGAACAGCGCGCCACCCACCGCCAGCCCCAGTTGTTCGACACCGGGCAGCATGCGGCCCAGATCATTGGCGATCGCATCGACCAGGATCGCGGCCTGCTCGGTCGGCAGCTGCGGCAGCAGTGCCGGCGCGGGGACCGACAGCTCGATCGCGAGCACCGCGGGGCACGATGTGTCAGTCATGGCACGCGCTGCAATGGGCACCTGGGCCTGCACCGCCGGTGCCGGCGGACACGGCCGCGTCCACGATGCTCATCGGCGCGGCTTGCGGTTCCACCAGCTGGTGTAGAGCTCGGCCGTGGCCAGGTCCTGCATCGGGTAGTGCAGGATCTCGGGCGTGTATTCGATCACCGGCTCGGTGCGCAGCGCGACACGCCATGGCTCGAAACCCAGTGCGCGCATTTCCTGCTCGAAGCTACCCACGGTGATCTTGTTCAACTCCTGGTACCACTGCCAGTACTCGGCCGAGGTCGCGACGTGTCCGCTGCGGTCGATCCGCTGTGGTTCCTTCGACATCACCAGCTGGCGCAGGTCTTCGGGGCCGCGCCGCAGGTGCACGAAGGGCTCGCTGCTGAACTCGCCCAGGTGATGGCCGAGGTTGGAGTAGTACAGGCCCGGGTGCGCAAACAACAATCCACCATCGCGCAGCACGCGACGGATCTGCTTTAGGCACGGCGCGTGTCCGCCAGCGATGTGTTCCAGCGAGCCCCACGAGATCACCACGTCGAACGAGTCGTCCGGATAGGGCAGGTTGTTGCCGTCCTCGGTCGCGAACTGCAGGCATGCGGGGATTGCATCGGCCGGAATGTGGTTTTCGGCCATGATCCGTGGCAGGTTGCGAAAGCCACCGAATGGGTCGATGCCGACCAACAGCTCCGGTTCGCAATGCAGCGCGAGTCCCAGGTCGGTGATGCCGTCGCCGCAGCCGACGTCGAGGATGCGTCCCTGCAGCAGCGCATGATCGCCGAGCATGTAGCCCGACACCGTACGCGCGGCATGGTCGAAGTGCCGGTGGAACCAGTCGCCATGGTCCCGCGTCCAGCTCAGTTGGCCGATCGGCGTGGTCCCCGGGCACGCTTCCAGCGCGAGGCCGGCCGCAGCATGCGACCGCGCGGCCACCGTTTGCGCGAGCGCCGCGGTTGGAACGCGTTGGCTCAGGATCGCGCGCGACTGGCCCGCCACGCGGCGTCGCACGTCAATGTCCACGACGACGGCGGCAGCGCGCAGCGCCTGCGCGATCGGTGCGCTGCCGAGCGCATAACGGCCGCGCGGCAACCATGCGACGTCGCGCAGATCGCGAAGCCGAGCGCCCCACAGCGGCCGATCCCCTGCATCGCGAAGCACGATTGTCACGTCCGGATCGTCGACGAACGCGCGCTCGATCGCCAGTTCGCACGCCAGTGCGCCGTCGGCGGTAAATCCCGTGGACGCTATCGAAACGCCGGTTTCCGCTGACTCATCCATCCGTGAACCATATGGCCGATACCAGCGCGAATCCTATACGCTCGCAGGCCGTGTAAGAAAACGACGGATCTGGAAACCGGATGTGGCGACTCGAACTGCGCGCCCTGGTGGAGAATTTCCTGTTGCCGGGCGTCGCTGCACTAATGCCGTGGCGGATGGCGATGGCGATCTTTCGTCGTGCTGCGGGCTGGCGCAGCCTGTACTCGAGGGAATGGCTGCCGGCGTTGCCGCAGGCGCTGGCTCTGTTGCCTGAGCTGGACGTAGATAACTGGGCGCGGGACTTCCGCCTCACTCGCCTGATCGATCATGCCGACTATTGGGTATCGCGCACGCGCGGCAGCCGATGGCGCCGCAACCATCTGGAAATGCGAGGCAGCTGGCCTGCTCCCGCGCAGGCTGCCGTCGGCGTGTTCTTCCACTGGGGGCCGCACCTGTGGGCGGTCGACGCATTGCGCGAGGCAGGGCATCGCTCGGCGGTGCTTGCCGGCCACTACAGCAAACGCTCGGTGGGCGGCGCGTGGTTGGGCTGGCTGTACGCGATCCTGCGCATCAAGGAGCTCGCGCGGGTCAGCACCCGACCGTTGATCTTCGCGCCCGGCACGGTGCGGCAGAGCATGGCGACGCTGGATGCCGGCGACTGGGTGATCGGCACGCCCGATGTGCCACCCTCGCAGACCCGGCTTGCCGTCCCGGTCACCCTGTTCGGTCGACCCGCGTGGCTGCCTTCGGGGTTGGTCGAGATCGCGCGTCGCGCGCAGGTGCCGCTGGTGCAGTTCGCCTGTGCGTTGGATTTGCGCACCGGGCGTCGCGAATTGCGTATCGAGCCGCCACTGGACCCGCACGATCCGCAGGTCATGCAGCGGATCGCCGACCGCTTCGAAGCGCTGCTGCGCGAGAAGCCGGCCGCGTGGTCGCTGTGGGCCTTCGCCCCGGCCTTTTTCGTGCCACCGCCCGCTGAACTGCCCACTGCGGCACCCGAGCTGCCGGCCGAACAGCTCACCTGAGGCCGCCGCGGCGCGCCGACGTGTGCTGGCGCATGTGGTGTAATCGCGGTAACCGCAGAACCGGATCCACGCCATGCGCCAGACCCTGCTCCAGCCCGCCGCGATCATCGGCGGCGTTCGCATTCCCTTCTGCCGCAACAACACCGCCTACGTGGATGTCGGCAATGTCGGCATGTCGATCAAGGCGGTGGCGAGCCTGGTCGAACGCTTCGGCCTGTCCGGCGTGCAGCTGGGCGAAGTGGCCCTCGGCGCGGTGCTCAAGCACTCGCGCGACTGGAACATCGGGCGCGAGGTCGCGCTGTCCTCGGGACTGTCGCCGCTGACCCCGGGCATCACCCACCAGCGCGCCTGCGGCACCTCGCTCGATACCATCATCACCATCGCCAACAAGATCGCGACCGGCCAGATCCAGGCCGGCATCGGCGGTGGTTCGGATACCACCTCGGACGTGCCGATCGTGGTCTCGCGCAAGCTCTCGGCGCGCCTGCTAGCGCTCAATCGCGCCAAGTCGTTCGGCGCGCGCGTCTCCGCAGCACTCGGCGGCTTCGGCGTGCGCGAACTGGTGCCCGACTTCCCCGGCGTGGCCGAGCCGCGCACCGGCAAGAGCATGGGCGATCATTGCGAGATGATGGCCAGGGAATGGAACATTCCGCGCGAAGACCAGGATCGGCTCGCGGCGAGTTCGCACCAGAAGGCCGCGGCCGCGTTCGAGCGCGGCTTCTATGACGACCTGGTGGTCGAGTTCCGCGGGCTCAAGCGCGACAACATCCTGCGCCCCGACAGCACCGCGGAGAAACTCGCCACGCTCAAGCCCGCGTTCGACCGCAACTCGGGCAAGGGTACGCTGACTGCGGGCAACTCCACGCCGCTCACCGATGGCGCCGCTGCCGTGCTGCTATCCAACGACGCCTTCGCCAAGTCGCGCGGCTGGACCGTGCAGGCCTACCTGACCCATGCCAAGGTCGCGGCGGTCGACTTCGTCGGTGGCGAGGGCCTGCTGATGGCGCCGACCGTGGCGGTGAGCGAAATGCTCGCCGATGCCGGGCTCACGCTGCAGGATTTCGACTTCTACGAAATCCACGAAGCGTTCGCAGCACAGGTGCTGTGCACCCTGCGCGCATGGGAGAGCGAGAGCTATTGCCGCGATCGTCTCGGCCGCGAAAAGCCGCTGGGCAGCATCGATCCGGCGAAGATGAACGTGGTCGGCAGCTCGCTGGCGCTGGGCCATCCGTTCGCGGCGACCGGCGCGCGGATCGTGGCGACCCTGGCCAAGCTGCTCGCGGAAAAAGGCTCCGGCCGCGGCTTGATCTCGATCTGCACCGCGGGCGGCATGGGCGTGACCGCGATCGTCGAGCGGCCCTGAACGCCACCGGCGGCGCGTGGCCGCGTCGCCGGTGTTGCCTGGCAGACCTCAGCGGAAGCGGAACATCCCGCCGGACTCGCCCGGGCCGCTGTAGCGATCGCGCTCGCGCCGGCGCTGCATGCGCTCGTGCAGTTCGCGGCGCCGCTCTTCGAGCCAGTCCTCGCGGCACAGCGTGGCCGGGTCAATGCCGCGTTCGGCGGACTCGGCGGTGACGAAGGTCGCGAAGTCCTCGTAGGCCTCCAGCTCGTGCTTGAGCTCGCGCACGCACAGCTCGATCATGATCGCATCGTCGAGATAGCCGACCACCGGCACCGAGTCGGGGATCACGTCCTTCGGATCGGCGAAATAGGCCAGCGCGGTGAGCACCCGCTGGCGGTCCTCGCCGCTGAGCGCCCAGCCCTTGTCGTGCACCATCTTGATCAGGGAATCCAGCTTGGCCAGGCGCTCGGCGATGAACTCCGGCACCTTGATCCCGACCGCACCGGCGACCAGCGCGCTGGCCGCATCGGTGATCTCCTGCGCGGTCTTCTCGCCGGCACTGTCCTGCGCGCGCCGCAGCACTTCCTGGAAATGATCCAGGTCGTTGTCGGACAGATCGATGGTGATGCTCAGCGTCATGGCCAGTCCCCGCAATGATCCCAGACGCAGCAGGCTAGCCGTTCAGGCCGCGAAGCGTCAATCGGCACGCGTGGGCAATCACCGGACTGGCGACACCAGCCCACTCACCTTGTGGGAGCTGCCATGGCAGCGACTCGGGCAACTGGGGCCACAGCAACCACTGGAGTGCATCGAGAGGTGCCTGTCGCTGGCATGCCAGCTCCCACAAGGTAATGGGAAGGCTTGGGGCAAGACTTGCAGCATCGAAGCGCGGGATCACAGGACTGGCGACACCAGTCAGGCACCCGGCCGGCGCCCGATCGCGACCACCCGCTTGCCGAAGCGGTGCTGTTCATAGGCTCCCTCGGGCGGCGGCACCAGCGCCACGTCGTCGAAACCGATCTTGCGCATGATCCACAGCAGGCCCTCCACGCTGGGCGCGAGGCAGATTCCGGTGGTGCTCATCTCCGGTCCGTGGGTCTCAAAGGTTTCGTCGACCAGCCCGAATATGCCCTGCAGGGGTTTGACGAACCGCCACGCGCCCCAGTCGACCGGCCCGCTGAGGTTGGGCACCACCTGGGTCTCGACCACGCACACCCCGCCGGGACGGGTCAGCGCGTGCGCCACGCGCAGCGCGCCGACCGGGTTTTCCAGGTGATAGATCAGGCCGAAGCACAGCACCAGGTCGTGCTGGCCGAAGCGTTCGGCAGTCGCTGCATGCACATCGCACTGCTGCGCGCGCACCACGCCATCCAGACCCAGCGCCCGGCTGACCAGGTTGCAGTCGGCCACATGCTCGGCGCGCGCATCGATCGCGGTGACCGGGGCGCAGCCGCGCTGCGCGAGCTGTGTCGAGAAATAGCCCTGGTGGCAGGCCAGATCCACCGCACTCAAGCCCTGCAGTCCGCGCGGGTGGATCGGTGCCAGCGCGGCATCCAGCATGCGCAGGCGGGTTTCGTGGATCGCATCCAGCGCACCGTCGTCGTAGCTGCGGGTGATCTCCCCCGACGGCAGCTTGAAGCGGTAGAACCAGGTCTTGGCGAGGACTTCAGCTTCGAGTGCGTTCATCGGCGGCGGCGGGCTGGAAGCGCACCAGTATACCGGCCACGCGCCAGCAGCCTGCTGGCCGCGATCGGATGCGTCAGCCGCGGTTGGCCACGATGTGCAGCTTGAGGTTGACCCAATCGCTGACCGTGCCGGGATTGGCCTGCATGCCGAACTCCGAACGCCGCACCAGTCCGGCCACGTCGACCGTGCAGCGCGCCGAGTGGGCCGGATCGCATTGGCCGGGCTCGACCCGGAAGGTCATCGGCCGGGTGATCCCGCGCAGCGTCAGCTCGCCATCGATGCGCCCACCGTCGCGCAGCACCTGCTGCGGAAACACATTCGATTGGAAGCGGATCCGCGGATGCCGGGCGGTGTCGAAGAAATCCTTCGAGCGCGCCCACTTCGCATTCGCCGTACTGCGCATGCGCAGGCTCGCGCTCGGCAAGTGTGCTTCCACTTGCGCCTCGGCGCGCGCGGCGTCGAACACGATCGCGCCTTCGATCGTATCGAAGGAGCCGGCCAGCGGCACGATCGCCCACAGGCGCACCTTGAACAGCGCCTGCGACCGGCTCGGATCGATCAGCCAGCGAACCGGCATCTCGGCGTCGCGTGAATGGACCAGCAGCGGCACGCACGCCGCGAGCAGGAACCAGTGGGCGAGCCTGCGCGGCATGCGGGAGTCCCTGCGCCGCGCGGGCGACTAGGGTGACCAGAACGCGTGCAGGGTGGCGACCCCGGGCTCGAGCGCCTGTCCGGTGGGCACGCTCAGCCTCGCCACGCCGGCGGTCGGCAGGCCGTGGGCGATCTCGGAGCGACCTTCGGTCAGCAGCGCCACCAGCTGCTCGAGTCCCGGATTGTGGCCGACCATCAGCACCCGTCCGGCGCCGCGATGCTCGTCGAGCAACGCGATCAGGATGCCCGGCGTGGCCTCGTAGATGCGTGGCTCGAAGCTGGTTGTTGGCGCGGCGTGTCCCAGCGCAAGCGCGAGGGTTTCGCGCGCACGCACTGCGGGTGAGCACAACACCGCATCGAACACCAGCGCATGATCGGTGAACCAGCGTGCCACCGCTGCGGCTTCGGCGCGCCCATGCTCGGTCAGGCCGCGCGCGGCATCGGCATGGCCGGTGCTGGCGGGTTGCGCCTGCGCGTGGCGCAGGATCACGATCTCTCGACTCATCGGGGCGGTTCCTCAGGGCGATTGCGATGGCTGCGGAACGGTCAGCATCTGGATCGGCAGGTTGTTGCGGATCCAGCTGCCCGACAGCGGTGCCGGCAGCACGATATTGGTCGAATGGGTGCCCGTGGTCAGGCTGCTGTAACTGGTGGTGCTGGTGCCCGCGGGCAGCGAGCCGAAGTCGGGCAGCGCGGGGCAGGTCGGGCAGTGCGGGAAAAACACCCGCTGCTGCATGAGGCCGCCGTTGAGATTCGCCAACCCGCCCAGCGTCCAGACCGGCTGTCCCTGCGCATCGAAGATGTAGTTGTAGATGACCTGGTCGGCCACACTGCCGGGCAGGAAATGATCGTCGATCAACGCACCCCAGCCGCTCTCGCCGGGGTTGAACCACGCACCGGTGCGCTCGTTCGGCGGGCGCGTGGTGCCGTAGGCGCTGATCATGCGCTCGCCGCCGGCCACTCCGTTGAGGGTCCAGGTGAACACCAGGTCGGATGGCGTGATGTAGGTGATCTGTCCGCTGCCCACGAGGCTGGCCTCGACCGCGAACGGCGTGCTCGAGACCTGCCGGAACCGGCGCAGTTCCACCGGCGCCTGCGCGCTCGCGCGGCGATCGCCGAAGTCGCCCTGGAACGTGAACCACTCGGGGGAGTGATCGCGGCGGCCGGTGAACCAGGTGCCGGCGAGACTCCACTGGTTGCCGTTGGGAATGGTGAAGGCGAGGATGCCGTTGCCGAGCCGCGAGAGGTTGGTGAACGCGCCATCGCGGCGTGCCGGCAGCGGCACGGCGCTCAGATCCGGAGCGCATTGCGGCAGCGGCTGGCAGGCGTTGCCGCCGCCGATGCGCTGGTCGAGCACGGTGCTGGCACGCATCGACGACGCCACCCGATCGACGCTGCCGACGTATTGCACCGCCAGTGGCGCGCCGCAGGTCGCGTTGGCAGCGACCGCCACGTTCACCGACGCCGCCACCGTCTGGCCGGGCGCCAGCGTGCCGAGCGTGCGGGCATGGTCGAGCGTGGCGGCGGCCGGCTGGAATGCAGGCGGCAGCGCGCTCGGCGGGAAGAAGCACACCGCGCGCCCGGCCGGCGCGCTGTCCGCGGTGTTGCAGCCGAACTGCAGACCGACATTGGCCGCGCCGTCCTGGATGCTGATGGTGGCGCTGCCGCCGCGCAGCGGATCGGCATTGCGATACTGGTACGCGATGCG
>JANOEA010000218.1:0-12805 GCA_031412975.1 Pseudomonadota bacterium
CACCGATACCGAACCGCTGTTCGAGCGACCCACGACGGCGACTGCGCAGGCAGTGGAGCTGGCGCGCGAGTGGATCGAGACCTTGCAGGCCGATGGCGGCACCGAGATGCTGCCCGCGCTGCAAGCCGCGCTGGTCGGGCAGGCGCCCGCAGGCTTCGTGCGTCAGGTGGTGTTCGCCACCGACGGCGCGGTGACCGATACCGAGGCGATGTACACCACGCTCGAATCCACCCTCGGCGAATCGCGGCTGTTCCCGATCGGGATCGGCGATGCGCCGAACGCCGGTTTCATGCAGCAGGCTGCGCGCATGGGTCGCGGCGCCGCGCTGGTGATCCGCGACGGATCCGAAGTCGAAGCGCGCATGACCCAGCTGTTCGACAAGCTCGACCGGCCGGCCTTGAGCATGATCGACCTGCGTTGGCCGAATCTTGCCGACAGCTATCCCGCCGCGATGCCGGATCTGTACGCCGGAGAGCCGCTGATCGCGGTCGCGCGGATCGATCGCGCGAGCGGCGAGGTGGTCGCCAGCGGCACGCTCAAGCAGGCCGGCTGGAGCCAGACCCTGGATCTCGCGCGCAAGCGCAGCGACCGCGGCATCGCGCGCCTGTGGGCGAAATCGCGGGTCGAAGCGCTGGAGGATTCGTTGCGGCGCGGCGCCGATCCGGACGTGGTGCGCGCACAGATCGTCGAAGTCGCACTGCGCCACCATCTGGTCACGCGCCACACCAGCCTGGTCGCGATCGACCGCACGCCCGTGCGCCCCGCGGATTCGCCGCTGGACACCGCAGTGGTCGGCAATGGCAGTCGCGACGATGCGCTCGCTTATGCCGCCACCGCGACCAGCGCGCCGCGTGCCGCGCTGATCGGCATCGTTGGCCTGCTGCTGCTGATCGGCGCGCTGCGGATGCCGCGCAGGGAGTGGGCCGATGCGCGCTGAAGCCCTGCCGTTTGAGAGCTCCGCGGATACCCACGCGCCCGGCCCACCCCGCTGGCTGGCCATCGCCGCAGTGTGGGTGTTCCTTGCAGCCATCGATTTCGCCAGCAGCCACGAGCGCCGGGAGGCCACGCAATGAACACGATCGAACCGCGCGAGATCAATCCAGCGCAGTCACCGCTGGCGCGCGCGCAGCGCCGCGAACGCCTGCGCGCGGCTCTCGCGCACGAGGGTCCCGATGGCAGCGACGCTCTGGGATCGTTGCGCGCAGCGCCCCCGACGCTGCGCAGCGAGATCTGGAGTCGCCGCGTGCGCGCACTGCTCGGCGCACGCCGCCTGGCGGCGGCTTTCGGCGCGGTGCTGGCCGCATACGGACTCGGCCACGCCGGCTGGGTCGAGGCCAAGGCGCAACTCGCGCAGGTGTTGCTCGCTCGCGCGTGGCACGCGACCGAGACCAGCGGCAAGCCGGCACGACCATGGCCGTGGGCCGATACCCAGCCGGTCGCGCGGATCGACGTGCCGCGACTCGGCGTCGGCCAGATCGTGCTGGCCGGCGCCGGTGGTCGCTCATTGGCGTTCGGGCCCTCGCTGTCGGGCGCAGGCGCGGCGCCAGGCGAGATCGGCAACGTGGTGATCAGCGCGCATCGCGATACCCACTTCCGCTTCCTGCAGGAACTGCTGGTCGGCGATCGCATCTGGGTCGACACCCATGCTGCGCGGCATGCGTATGCGGTGGACGCGATCCGGGTGGTGGACGCGCGGCGCGAGGGCATCGCGACCGATCACGACGTGCCGGTGCTGACCCTGGTCACCTGCTACCCCTTCGATGCGGTCAATCCGCGCGGCCCGCTGCGCTACGTGGTGAGTGCGCGGCTGGTGGCGAGCAGCGCCCGCGTGCGGCACTGATCGCTGCAACGCAGGTGGACGGCACGCCGCTCAACCGATCGCCGCGCGCATCGCGGCGATGGTGGCAGCGTAGTCGGTGGCATTGAAGATCGCGGAGCCGGCGACGAAGGTATCCGCGCCGGCCCGTGCGATCTCGCCGATGTTGTCGGCCTTGACCCCGCCATCGATCTCCAGCCGGATCGCGCGGCCGCTGGCATCGATGCGCTCGCGCACCGCTCGCAGCTTGTCGAGTGCGGAGGGAATGAAGCTCTGTCCGCCGAAACCGGGGTTGACCGACATGATCAGCACCAGGTCGATGTGCTCGAGCGTGTGGTCGAGCCACGCCAGCGGGGTGGCCGGATTGAACACCAGCCCGACCTGGCAGCCATGGCTGCGAATGATCTGGATCGTGCGATCGACATGTTCGCTGGCCTCCGGATGGAAGCTGATCAGGCTCGCGCCGGCCTTGGCGAAGTCCGGCACGATGCGGTCGACGGGCTTGACCATCAGGTGCACGTCGATCGGCGCGGTGACGCCATGCTTGCGCAACGCTTCGCAGACCAGCGGCCCGATGGTCAGGTTGGGCACGTAGTGGTTGTCCATCACGTCGAAGTGGACCCAGTCGGCACCGGCTGCGAGCACGGCATCCACTTCCTCGCCGAGCCGCGCGAAATCGGCCGACAGGATGGATGGGGCGATCACGGGGGACTGGCGCACGGCGTTCTCCGGAAGATGCGTAGGATGCAGGGGTATTGTCGCGCCAACCTGGGGCTGCGTGCTGCGCGGCCCGCGGCATGGACTGGATCGCGGCTCACTTCATGCCGCGGTGCTGCTTGATCTGGTCGAAAGCGCTGTTGATCTGCGCGGCGCGTGCCTGCGCGGCGGCGAGCGTCTGGGCATCGGCGTCACCAAGGCGATCCGGATGGTGCTGCGCGATCAGGCGCCGGTACGCCGCGCGCACGCTGTCGTCATCGGCATCGCGCGGCACACCGAGCACCGCGTAGGGATCGTCGACCGCCTGCGGCGCGGGGCCGCGGCGCCGATTGAGGATCTGCTCGAGAGTGGCCGCGTCGAACTCCAGCGCCTCGGCGGTGCGCTCGATCAGCAGTCGCGCCTTCGGATGCAGGGCGCCGTCCGCGCAGCCGATCCCGCACAGCACGTCGAGCAGCACGGCCTTGAAGTCGCCGGAATAACCGGCGAAGGCGCGCAGCGCCCGCGCGGAGGATTCTGGATCGATGCGGCCGGTACGGCCGCGCTGGAATGCAGCGACCGCGCCCTTGCGGCGCGCGCCGCTCAGGCCCAGCCGGTCGAGCAGGCGCTCGCCTTCGGCCACTTCGGCCGGCGATACCGCGCCGTCGACCTTGGCCACGAAGCCGGCCAGTTCGAACAACGGCACCACGAATGCGCCCTCGCGCTTGCCCGGCGCGGGCAGCCAGAAATCCAGCAGGCCGCTGTCCCACGCGTGGCCGAGGGCAATGCCGAGCACAATGCCGAGCGGATGGCGGGTAATCGCCGCGCCGAGGATGCCCCCCACGATCTTGCCGAGCCATCGCTTCATCGTCGCCCAGCTTAGCCCGAAAATTTCCCGCGGTCGTGGCAAACCCGGCGGGCGGCATTCGCGGCGCGCCGAGGCTCGCTACACTATCGGGCCACGCTTTGCGGAGCTGCGTCGTGCCCACCACCTTGCAGGAATCCGTGCTGCCCGGGCTCGAACGCGTGCACCAGGGCAAGGTGCGCGATGTCTACGCGCTCGATCACGCGCGCCTGTTGATGGTGGCCACCGATCGCCTGTCGGCGTTCGATGTCGTGCTGCCCGACCCGATCCCCGGCAAGGGCGAGATGCTGACCCGGATGTCGAACTTCTGGTTCGCGCGCACCGCACACCTGCTGCCCAACCACCTGACCGGTATCGACCCGCTGTCGGTACTGCCGCCGGGCGTGGATCCCGCGCTGTATGCGCAGCGCAGCGTGGTGGTGCGGCGGCTGCGCGCACTGCCGGTGGAAGCGATCGCGCGTGGTTATCTGATCGGCTCGGGCTGGAAGGACTACCAGGCCAGCGGTGCGGTCAGCGGCATTCCGCTGCCGCGCGGCCTGCGTCAGGCCGAGCAACTGCCCGAGCCCTTGTTCACCCCATCGACCAAGGCCGCGGCCGGCGCACACGATGAAAACGTCGACTTCGACCATGTGGTCGCGGCGATCGGCGGCCCGCTCGCCGAACAGGTGCGCGAGGCCACGCTCGCGGTGTACCGACACGCCGCGGAATACGCGGCACGGCGCGGCATCATCATCGCCGATACGAAGCTGGAGTTCGGCCTCGACGACGACGGCACGCTGCGCGTGATGGACGAGATGCTCACTCCGGATTCCTCGCGCTTCTGGCCCGCCGATGCCTACCGGGTCGGCAGCAGCCCGCCCAGCTACGACAAGCAGTTCGTGCGCGACTGGCTGGAAACCCAGGACTGGAACAAGACCGCGCCGGGTCCACGCCTGCCGCCGGAGGTGATCGCGGGCACCGCGGCACGCTACGCCGAAGCGCTCACCCGACTGACCGGCCTCACGCTCGACTGACGTCGAGTCCACCGCTGCACGGAGCCCAGAATGGCCAGTACCGATCCCCTGCATTCCCGAGCCGTCGACCCCCGCCGCGCGATCGACCGATGGCTCGGCAATTACAGTGAAGACCATCGGCACCCGAGCAACATCGCCCTGCACCACATTTGCGTGCCGCTGATCGTGTGGAGCGTGGTGGCTGCCCTCTGGGCGATTCCGGTCCCCGCGCTCCTCGGGCAACAGGGACTGTGGGCCGCGCTGGCGATGGTCGGTGCAATCGCCTGGTACCTGCGCCTGTCGCGCGCGCTCGCGCTCGCGATGCTGGGCGCGTTCGCGGCGCTGGCCGTGGTGACCCAGTTGCTGTGGCTGGCGGTCGGCTCGCAGAGCTTGCTGTGGATCGCGATCGTGGTGTTCGTGGTTGCGTGGATCGGCCAGTTCATCGGCCACCGGATCGAGGGCAAGCGGCCGAGTTTCTTCACCGATCTGGCCTACCTGTTGGTCGGGCCGCTGTGGATCGTGGCCAAGGCGATGCGCCGGATGGGAATCGCGTACTGAGCAGGCGGCGCTTCGCGATGCACGTTCCCGCGCGGCCACTGCGATGCCGCTGAGCCACTTCGGACTGGTGTTGCTGGTGTGCCTCGCATGGGGCGGCAACTTCCTGGCCGCCGCGGTGGCGCTGCAGCAGATCCCGCCGTTGTTGTTCACCGCGCTGCGCCTTGGCGTGGTGCTGGTGTGCCTGCTCGCGTGGCTGCGCCCGATTCCGCGCGACCAGATCGGACTGGTGATCGCGGTGTCGCTGCTCAACGGCGCGCTGCACTTCGGCCTGAATTTCTGGGCGCTGCGCCTGGCAGGCGACATCAGCTCGACGGCCATCGCCCTGCAAAGTTACATCCCGATGAGTGCACTACTGGCGGTCTGGCTGCTCGGCGAGCGCATCCCGAAACGGGTGATCGCCGGCATCGCGATCGCGTTCTGCGGCGTGCTGATACTCGGCTTCGACCCGCTGGTGCTGGATGCGCCAGCGGCGCTCGCGGTGACCCTGGTCGCTGCATTCACGCTGGCACTGGGCACGACGCTGATGCGGCGGATGCGCGGTGTAGGCACTTTCGAATTGCAGGCGTGGGGCGCGGTGATCGGCATTCCGTTCCTGCTGCTCGCATCGTGGCTGTTCGAAAGCGGGCAGCAAGCCGCGCTGGCCGATGCCGATTGGCGCGCATGGGCGGGTGCCGCCTACTCGGGACTGATCGCCTCGCTGGTCGGCCACGGATTGCTGTACTGGCTGGTGCAGCGGCATCCGGTGTCGCTGATCACGCCCTACCTGCTGATCGCGCCGGTGTTTGCGATCGTGCTCGGGGTGCTGGTGTGGGGCGACCATCCGGGGCCTAGCCTGATCGTGGGCGGCGCGATGGTGTTCGGCGGCGTACTGGCGATATCGACCCGGGCCTTGCCGCGGCGGCGCCAACGCGGGTAGGACGCCTGTCCGCAGCTGTGGATCAACGCCGAGGCGGGCCCAGGCCCGCTTCGGCGTCCGTCGCGCCGCTGCGCGAATCGCTATGCGGCAGCCTCTGCCTTCGGTGGCTGCCAGGTGTCATTTTCGGTCGGCCGCATCAGCCAGCGGCACAGTGCGGGCAGGAACACGATCGCCGCGATCATGTTCACCACGAACATGAAGGTCAGCATGGTGCCCATGTCGGCCTGGAACTTCAGGTCCGAGAACATCCACATCGCCACGCCGACCGCCAGCGTGAGCGCGGTGTAGAAGATCGCGATGCCGGTGGTCTTGAGTGCCACGAAATAAGATTCCGACAGGGTCTTGCCTGCGCGCATCGCCTCGTTCATGCGCGCGAAGATGTAGATGCCGTAGTCGACGCCGATGCCGACGCCGAGCGCTACCACCGTCAGCGTATTGACCTTCATGCCGATGCCCAGCGCCACCATCAGCGCGTGCCCCAGTTCGGTGACCAGCACCAGCGGCAGCACGATGCACAATGCAGCCGTCGCACTGCGGAACGACAGCAGGCACATGACGAATACCGCCGCATACAGCAGGTACAGCATCACCGCCTCGACCTCGCGCACCTTGTCGTTGATCGCCGCCATCACGCCGACGTTGCCGGTAGCCAGGCGCAGGTTGGCGCGATCCGGCTGCGCGACTTCGCAGCCGCTGGCCCATGCGGTCTGGAAGTCGGCATCGCCGTCGCCGCCTTCGAACAGCGGCTTGCCGTCGGCGATCACGAAGCGTGCCGAGACGCCCGAGGACTCGCCGCCCTCGCGCAGCAGCTCGCCGCACACGAACCGCTTGCCGTCGACTTCCGACTCGAAGGTCTTGCGGAAGTTCGCCTTCACGCCAGTCGGCAAGTTGCTCGCCACGTCGGCCAGAGCGCTGTGGCGCAACTTGAAGTTCACGTCCAGCGCATCGTTGTCGGTGCGGAACTTGTCGACCGCGGCGACCACGCGATCGATCGTCGTTGCCTTGTGGTCCTGCACGAAGATCAGGATCGGTATGCCGCTGCAATCGTCGTTGAGCAGCCCCGAGTCGGTCTCGAAGCCCTGGGTCGCCACGCGCAGCTGGTCGGTATCGCGCGGCAACACGCGCCAGCGGATGTTGCCTTCGTTCCAGCCGGCGTTGACGATCTTCGCGGCCATCGGCAGGCTGATGACCTGCTGCACGCCCTCGACATTGCCCATGTGCCAGCTGAAGCGGTCGATCAGCTCCATCACCTTGTGGCTTTGCGTGCATGCCGCCGGGGCCGCCTCGGCGATCACGTTGATGATGTCGACGCTGAGCGCGAACTTGTCGGTGATCAGGCCTGCGTCCTGGTTGTAGCGCGCCTCGGGCCGCAGTTCGGCCACGCCCTGCTGCGCATCGCCGACCATTACCTTGTCGCCCTGGCGCTCGGCGAAGAACCACGTCACGAGACCCAGGATGATCACGATCATTGCCGGGACCGGTCGCGACAACCGCGACAACGCAGACCAGATCTTGTCGAACTGGGTCAGCTGGCGCAGGCGATACTCGCGCTTGCGATCCATGTTGCGCAGCTTCGTATACGACAGCAGCAGCGGCAGCAGGATCAGGTCGGTGAGGATAGTCAGCGCCACGCCGATGGTGGCGGTGATGGCCAGCTCGAAGATGATCCGGATCGGAATGATCAGGATGGTCGCAAAGCCGATGCAGCCGGCGATCAGGGCGACCGCGCCCGGCACCAGCAGCATGCGGAACGAGCGTCTGGCCGCCTCCAGCGAATCGACGCCGTGGCGGGTCCGCAGCTCTGTCGGCGTGCCGTCCTCGAGCCCGCCGAAGAAGATCTCGCCGCGAAAGCGGTTGATCATCTGTTCGCCGTGGCTGACCGCGATGGCGAAGATCAGGAATGGCGTGAGCATGTTCATCGGGTCGATCCCGAAGCCCATCAGGCGCAACGCGCCGAGCATCCAGATCACCGAGATCAGGCCCGCGAACACGGTCAGCGAGGCGAGCTTGATCGACGTCGAGTACAGGAACAGCAGGATCCACGTGAAGGCGATCGTCAGGAAGAAGAAATAGATCACCGAACGCGCGCCGTCGGCGATGTCGCCGACCATCTTGGCGAAGCCGATGATATGGATGCAGGTGCCGGTGCCGGTCGCGGCCTCGCCTGCCTCGTACATGCGACAGGCTTCGGGATCGGTCTCGTACTTCTCGCGCAGCGCCTCGAGCTGGGCGGCCACCTTCTGGTAGTCCAGCTTCTGCTGGCCGGCGCCACCCTCGGGAACCAGTTCGCCCCAGATCATCGCTCCGGAGAAGTCCTTGGCCACGTAGCGACCGATCGCATTCGCCTTGACCATGTTCGAGCGGATCGTGTCGAACAACGCCTGGTTGGGCATGAAGCCCTCGGCATTGGGCACGAATTCCTGCGGAATCACGTTGCCGCCCGCGAAGCCGTCCTCGACGACCTCGACGAAGCGCACGTTCGGGGTGAAGATCGAGCGCACCCGCGAGTCGTCGACTTCATCCATCGCGATGATGTCGTTGGTGAGCCTTTCGACCTTGCCGAAGAACGCGCTGGAGCGCTGCATCTCCTCCGGCGATTCGTCGCGCGGGAAAATGTTGCCGCTGCGGTCGATCACCGCGACCAGCACGCGATTGGCGCCGCCGAACTCCTTTTCCCACGCGAGGAACGAGTCGATGTACTCGTGGTCGGTGGGAATCTGCTTCTTGAAGCCGGCGTCGACCCGCAACTGCGCGGCGAAGAACAGCATCACCAGGGTGATCGCGCCGAACAGCAGCATGATCAACACGCGGTTGCCGAACACGAATTTTTCGGCGGCGCGATGGAAGGCGGTGTCGACGGTAGAGCTCTGGATGGCCACGGCGGTGTTCCTCAGTCGACGCTCAATTCGGGGTCCAGGTACCGAGACCGTTCTCGCCGGCCAGCACCAGTTCGCCATTCGGCGTGAGCACCAGCACGCTCGACAGCACCGCGACGTCAGGGTGGGTGTGTTGCACCAGCGGGGCGTCGCCCTGCGCGCGGGTCAGCACGATGCCATTGGCGCCGACCAGCACCGCGCCGCCGTTGGCGAAGCCGGTACCGCCCATCAGCGACAGCTTTTCGCCCGATTCGACGCGGGTCCAGTTGTCGCCCAGATCGAGACTTTCGAACACGTTGCCGCGCAGGCCGAATGCCAGCACGTGGCGCCCCTCGAAACCGATCACGCCGAACATCGAGCCGTCGTAGGGCAGCGCAATCCGCTGCCACGTGTTGCCTCCATCGGTGGAGCGGAACGCGGCGCCGCGCTCGGCGACGATCAGCAGCGATCCATCGCCGGTGCGCGCGATCGCGTTCAGGTGTGGATCGGATTCCTGCTCGATCTGGGTGTCGTCGGCGCTCATCGTCCACGAGTCGTCGTCGGCTTCGGCGTCGTCGATGGATGCTTCGTCGCCCGCTTCGGGATCGCTCCCCAGCGCGACCTGGGTCCAGGTCGCGCCGCCGTCGCTGGTACGCAGCATCAACGCATAGGCTCCGATCGCAAAGCCATTGCTGGCGTCGAGCATCAGCACGTCGAGCAGCGGCACGCCGTTGTGCAGGTCCGTGCTGTCCGGATCGAAGGGCATCGCACGCTGGCGCTGCCAGGCCAGCCCGCCGTCGCTCGAGTGCAGGATCACGCCATCGTGTCCGACCGCCCATAGCTGGTTGCCGACCGCGGTGACCGCGGTCAGGGTCGAGCGGGTCGGCACGTTTTCGACCTGCCGCCAATCCTTGCGCGATTCCGAGACCAGGATGTGGCCACGCTCACCGACCGCAACGGCGCGGTCTGCGCCATCGACCAGGTCGAGGATCATCGAATGCTGCGCACGCGGCATCGTTTCCGCGGTCGCGACCGAAGGGTCGCTGGCGTCGGCGCTCGGCGCGGCTGTGGGCAACTGTCCGCTGGCGAGGCCTGCGATCACCACCGCGCCGAGCGCAAGCAGTGTCGCCATGCCCAGCGGTGGCTTGCGGAACGGTTGGTTCATCGGCTCCTCCCGATTCGAAACGTCGACCGTCGGCGCGGCCGACGGCGCATGCTGCGTGTCGGTGCAATGGGAGTGGCCATGATCTGGCCGCGGGCTTCGGCATGAACTGCCGCAACCCGCATGTTTTCCCCGTGCGGAAAACGAAACCGCCCCACCGGATCGATGTCCGACGGGGCGGCGATGATGCTAACTCGCACTCACCCGGAATGCGTCAACGAATGCCCCGCTTGCGCAGCGATTGCGGCGAGAAGTCGTCCGGTGAGGTCTGGAAGGCGAAGTCGTAGGGTTTTTCCTCGTTGTCCACCAGGCCGACGATGTAGCGCCCGGACTGCAGGTCGTTGTGGACTTCGAGGGTGGACCAGAAGGTCGGCTGGTCGTAGTAGTTGATCGACGGCGCCTCGGACACCCGCCATAGCTGGCCGCGCGCGTCGTAGTGATCCAGCGCGAGGATGCCCCAGCTGTCTTCATCGACGTAGAAGGTGCGACGGGCGTTGATGTGGCGCTTGCCGGCCTTGAGCTTGGCCTCGACCACCCATACGCGATGCAGCTCGTAGCGCAGCAGGTCGGGGTTGAGGTGGCCGGGTCGGATCAGGTCGGCGATCTTGGTCTTGTCGCTGTGCGCGGTGTAGGAGTTGTACGGGACGTAGATCTCCTTCTTGCCGACCAGCTCCCAGTCGAAGCGGTCCATGGCACCGTTGAACATGTCGGTCATGTCGTTGGTGCGCAGGCCATCCGATGCAGTACCCGGATTGTCGTACGCGACATTCGGTGCGCGGCGCACGCGACGCTGGCCGGGGTTGTAGATCCACGCCTGCCGTGCCTGCGCGGCCTGGTTGAGCGTCTCGTGCACCAGCAGCACGTTGCCCGCAAGGCGTGCCGGTCCCTCGACCACCTGGAAGAAGTAGATCAGCACATTGTTGATGTTCTCGGTGGTGTTGCCGGGCTTGTAATACAGACCCAGCAGCTCCTCGCGCAGGCGTACCACGCTGTAGGCGCCAGAGGCGGTCGGCGCGATCTGGTTGGCCCAGCGCTGCACCGCGGCGCCCTTGTACTTGAGCTTGTGGTTCCAGATCACCTCGTAGGCATTCTGCGGGATCGGAAACGGCAGGCCTTCAGCGCAATTCTGGATACCGTCGCCGTTGGCGATCAGCGTGCAGGTGGTCGCGTTCTTCTTGGTGAACTCGTAGGTGCGCTCCGGGAACGATGCCGAGCGGCGCGTGGGGTAGACCTGCATCTTGTAGGTCTGCGGATACTTCGCGAGCAGCGCCTTGGCGCCTTCGGTCAGCTTCGCATCGTGTTCGCCCGCGTTGGCCGCGGTAATGGTGAACAGCGGCTCATCGCCCGGGAACGGATCCGGGTGGAACATGCCGACCTTGAAGCCCGCAGGTGGAACGGTGATGCCGCCTTCCCACTTGGGGATGGTGCCAGCGGCGTTGCCGGCCATTTCGGCGCCCACCGGCGTGAGGTCTTTGCCAAGGCGGGCCGCCTGCTCGGGGCTCACCGCAGCGAGGGCCCCTCCCGCCATCATCGACAGGGCCACGAGGCCAGCGATGGCGCCCTTCTTCTGCATGCGCATGTTGATTTCTCCCGGATCGGATCAGAACGAGTACCGCACGGTGAACGACAGGAAGTCGCGGTCGGACACCAGGTTGAGGATGCCCGCGCCGAAGAAGCGCGTGTAGCTCAAGTCTGCCGCCCACTGGTTGAGGTAGTTGGCTTCCACGCCCAGCGTGGTGGAGCGACGTCCCTCGATGAAGTTGCCGCCCGGTCCCGGGGAGATGCCATTGACGTCATGGTTGAACGCGATGCGCGGCGACACGTTGATGCCCGCGAACAGGCTGTTGTAATCCGCGCGTATCGCGAGTCGGTAACCCCACGAATACGAGGTCGGGAAGCCGTCGACCTGGGTGATCGGATTGTTCAGGTTGCCGGTGAGGACGTCCGGACCGCCGCCGGTATCGGTGCCATCGCCGTTGTAGCGCAGCACGCTGTGCGGCGGCAGGTCCCATACCTTGGTGCCGCCGAACTCGCCGACTGCCGCGATCTGGTCGCTGCCGATCACGTTGGCGAAGGTACGCGTCATGGTGAACTGCCACTGCGATACCTCATGGCGTTCCCAGCCGCGGATCTCCTCGCCGGGCCGGAAGTTGCCGAGCTGGCTTACGAAGCGGTTGACCGGCTGCGGAATCAGCGCATTGAGCGGCGACAGCGCGCTGAACAGCACTTCGACGTCGTCGATCTGCAACGGCACGTTGTCGCGGTAGGAGACTTCGCCTTGCAATGCGATGCCGGTGCTGCCGAGCGTGGTGTTGAACGAGATGCCGTAGAGATTGATGTCTTCAGGATACTCGACGAAGTAGCGGCCCGAGGACGCCGCGTTGGTGGTGAGCGCGAAGCCCGAGATGAACGGCAGGCGGCTGTGGTAGTTCAGATAGAAGAAACCGAATTCGGTGTCGTTGAGCTCCGGCGAGAAGTAGCGCAAGGCGAGGCCGTACTGGCCGCCGTCGTCGGGATAGCGATCCGGCAGGCGCGCGATGGACCTACCGCAGGCGGCCGCACGCAATGCGGGACTGCCGTTGATCGCCGGGATATCGCTCGGCCCGGTGCCATAGCACACGCTGTAGAACAGGTCCGGATTGTTGACCGGCTGCGGCGCGATACCGAAACCGAGCACCGCGTAGGTCGCGCCGTAGGCCGCGATGTCGTTGGTGCTGAAGTAGGTGCCGGTTGGCTCGGGTTCGGTCTGTTCGAACTCGAACAGGTACATGCCTTCGATCGAGATGTTCTCGTTGAGGGTCAACGAGCCGAAGATCATGTTGTTGGGCAGGAACGCTTCCTTGAGCTCGGCGCCGGCCACCCGCAGCTGCGCGACGTCGACCGCGTTGACGACGTTGATGCCGCTCTGGATGAAGGTGCTCTCACCCCAGCTCACGACCTGCTGGCCG
>JANOEA010000219.1:0-1700 GCA_031412975.1 Pseudomonadota bacterium
CAGATGCTGCTGGAAGCGCTGCTGCTGGTTGCGGTGCTGGTGACGGTGTCGGCCAACCCGGGGTGGCAAAAGTTGCGCTGGGTGATGGTGGCGCTATGGGTGGTGTCCGTGGCGGGTACCCTGTTGTCGGTCTTCTCGGCACCGTCTGGCTTCTGGCAGTGGTACCGCACGGTTGAACTGCTGACGCTGGTTCCAGTGCTCGCCGTGGTGGCAGCCGGCATACTCGCGTTCGTGCGGCGCCAGCACAGGCTGACCATCGACAGCATCTTCGCCACCGTGGCGGCGTACCTGTTGCTGGCGCTGCTGTTCACGCAGCTCTACCTGTGCCTGCTCACCTGGGACCCGGCCAGCTTTTCGCTGCCCATCGAGGCCGTCGGCCGGCCGGTACACCTGCTGCAGGCCGACATGACCTACTTCAGCCTGGTGACACTTGCCACGGTTGGCTATGGCGACCTCCTGCCGGTCACCCACACGGCACGCATGCTCGCCATGTTCCAGGCGGTGGTAGGGCAGTTCTACGTCGCAGTGGTTGTCGCACTGTTCGTCGGCATGTACTCGTCGCAGCCGAAGCGCTGAGGCTGCGGGCGGCGCGCATGCGCGGCCGAACGTAGAGGCGATCAACTGCCGGCTCCGTGCCCGGTGGCAGACCCGACCCAGATTGGGACACCAAGATTGGGAGACCCCCAATCTCGTAGTCCAAGATTGGGACACCTACGGATCCAGGATCGGGACGCCCACGATCTCGTACCGGGACCGCGCCGCCCTACCTGCTTTCAGTGGCGATGACCGTGCTCCAGATGCTCCTTGAGCAGGTCGCGGCCGAAGTCGCGCTGGCGATCGCGCCACACCGTGTGCACGTGGTTGGCGCCATTTTGCGTGTTGTCGTATTCGATGACGAAGGTCGGGCCGCTGAGACGGTAGTAATGACCCTCGCCGGGTTTCTCGCCACCCATCCAGGCAAATCGCAGATTGCCGACTCCCGCCGCGGCAATGCGCTGCAGCGCGTGTTCCGCGAGGTCCTGCCGCAGGTTTCCGGCATACGTGCCAAGCAGCCGCTCGACGATCGCTCGTTGCTGGTCGGTCATGGATGAAACCGCCAGTCCGGACGCGTCCACCTCGTCGATCGATCGTCCCGGGATCGCGAGGATGTCGGCGGGCGCAACGTCGGCGATGATCGCAGCGCGTCGCTGGTCGGCGTCCAGCGAGGCCAGCAGTTCCCGCCCGAGGTCTTCCTCCGCGGCAAGCACCCGCGTCCCCGCGCGCTCACCGTGAGGAACCCGCGCCGGGTTGGAGCCGAGGAACGCGGGCGTGACGGCGGTTTGCTGGTTTACGCCGGTGAAATTCAGCGCGACATGATGACCCTCGATCTTCCACGCCCACGGCTGCGCATCGGCGCCGGCATCGGGCTGGCCAAACACGACGATGGAATACGCCAGCGGGTCGCGGAGCCCCGGCCGCGCGCCCTTCTCGATCTCGATCTCGATCAGCAGCGTTTCCAGCGCCATGATCTCCTCGACCTTGTTCGCACCCGTCGACGACAGCGCACTGCGTACCAGCTCGCGGGCCGCGGCGCGCTGCGAGCCGTCCATCGCCTTGAATGCGACGCCGATGCGTTCGCGCGGCACGTAATGCCAATCCAGGCGCCTCTGGTCCTCGAACGGCAGGGCCGCCTGCGCGCGCAGCTCGGGTGTGAGCGCGTC
>JANOEA010000220.1:0-21435 GCA_031412975.1 Pseudomonadota bacterium
CCCATGTCGAGCATGCGGTCGGCCTCGTCGAGTACCAGCACGCGGATCGCCGCCAGCGGCAGCGCCTCGTGTTCGATCAGCTCGAGGATGCGCCCGGGCGTGCCGACCACGATGTGCGGCTCGTGCGCGAGCGAGGCCAGGTGCGGTCGCAGCGGCACGCCGCCGCAAAGGGTCAGCACCTTCACGTTGGGAATGAAGCGCGCGAGTTTGCGGATTTCCTTGCTGACCTGGTCGGCCAGCTCACGCGTCGGGCACAGGACCAGTCCCTGCAGCTTGACCGCGCTCGCGTCGAGTGCGGCCAGGATGCCGAGTGCGAAGGCGGCGGTCTTGCCGCTGCCGGTCTTGGCCTGGCCGAGCACGTCGCGACCGGCAAGGATCGCCGGCAGCGCCGCGGCCTGCACCTCGGTCATCGCGGTGTATTCGGCGGCAGCCACGGCCTGCTGCAGTGGGGCCGGGAGGGGTAATGCGGTGAAATCGTCCATGGCGCATGATCGCACCTCGTCGCGGCCGGCGCCCCTGCGGACACGCGGTCGCCTGATTTCAGTTGCGTGACGTCGAGTCCACGGGGACCCGGGTGCGGAGTCGAAAGCGCGATCAACCCAGCCGGTTGCCAGCGACGGTACCTTTGGTCCGATTGCCGACGAGCACCCGCACCCGTATTCTCCGCCGAGGTTCCCCGCCAGGAAGAGTCCCGATGCGCATATGGTTCGCACGCGTCGATGCGCCAGCGCCCGCCGATGAAATCCCGCGGGCGCGCCGGATAGCGCCGGATTCCCTCGCCTGGCATCGGCGCCCGCGGGCCGCGCTTGCCTTCTGCGCCTCAGCCATCGTGATCGGTCTGCCGTTACCTGCGTTCGCCGAGGATGCGGTCGAGCCCGCCGTGTCCGAGCAGTTGGAATCGCCGACCGTGTTGCCGTGCCGTTCCCGGCCGAGCGTGCCGGCCGACCGGCCGCGAATCGGCGTCGCGCTGGGCGGTGGCGGTGCGCGCGGAATCGCGCATATCAGCGTGCTGCGCGCACTCGAGGAGCTGCGGGTCCCGATCGACTGCATTGCCGGCACCAGCATGGGCGCTCTGGCGGGTGCCTTGTATGCCAGCGGCATGTCGGTGGACGAAATCGAAGAGACGGTGCTCGCCCTCGACTGGGACGCGCTGTTCGAGGACAACATCCCCCGCCCCCAGCGCAGCTTTCGTCGCAAGCGCGACGACGACCTCGTTGTCGGCCAGACCGGCATCGGCATCAATGAGGGCACGTTCAGGGTGACCTCGTCGCTGCTGGGCGGCGAACGCATCCTGCTGACGTTTCAGCAATGGACCCAGCCGGTCGCGCTGATCGATGACTTCGACCGCTTGCCGATCCCCTATCGTGCGGTGGCGGCCGATCTCCGCGACGGCAACGAAGTGGTGCTCGCGCGCGGAAACCTCGCGCTTGCGATGCGTGCGAGCATGTCGGTGCCGGGCGCGTTTCCCGCAGTGCGGATCGACGATCGCGTACTGGTCGACGGCGGCATCGCGCGCAACCTGCCGGTCGAGATCGTGCGGGCGATGGGGGCCGACATCGTGATCGCGGTCGATGTCGGCACGCCGCTGCCGGAGATCGACGAGAGCGGCAGCGTGTTCGAGGTGGCCTCCCAGTTGGCCGGCCTGCTGACGGCCGGCAACACCAGGGCGTCGTTGGCGGCATTGGGGCCTCGCGACATCCTGATCGTGCCGGAACTCGGCAACGAGGTGGGGTCGGCGGATTTCGACCGGGGTCCGAGGGCGATCGAGATCGGCGCTGCATCGGTGCCCCCGGTCAGGGAGAAACTGCTCGCCCTGTCGGTGGACGAGAGCCAGTGGGCCGCGTTGCTCGCGGTGCATACCGGGCGCAACCCGCAACCGCCGGTGGTCGAGTTCGTGAGGCTCGAGAATCGCAGCAACTACGCCGACGCGTGGGTGCTTGCGCGCGTCGACGTGCCGCTGGGCGAACCATTGGATGCGGAAGCGCTTACCGAGCAGCTGATCACCGTGTTCAGTACGCGGACCTTCGGCCAGGCGACCTACCAGGTGGTGCATGAGGATGGGCGCACCGGTGTCCTGTTGCGGGTCAGCCCCAAGCCGCAGGGTCCCAACTTCGTGGAATTCGGCCTCTCGACCAGCGCCAACTTCGATGGCCGATACGACTTCAACGTGCGGGTCGGCGTGCTGCACGCCCCGTTCGATGAATACGGCAGCGAATGGCGTGCGCTGGTGCAGCTCGGCGACGAACCGCGCCTGTTCGGCGAGTTCTACAAGCCGTTCGGGCCCAGGGGTCGGTGGTTCGGATATGGCAATGCCGAATACAGAAGCCGCAAGATCGACGTGTTCGACGATGCGGGCGCGAATCTGGCCCAGGTGGGTACCGATGAGGTTGGTGCCGTGGTGGGCGTCGGGCGGGAGTTCGGCAACTATGGCGCGGCGACCCTGGGCTTCCGGCGCGGGGCGGGAGAGCTCGAAGAACTGGTCGGCCTGGTCGACCTGCCCGACGACAGCTTCCAGATCGGTGAAGCCTCGATTACGTTGACCCTGGACCGGCTCGACAGCATCTTTCTGCCGCGCGACGGCTGGCTGCTGCGCAATCGGTATGTGTGGTCGCGCGACAGCTTTGGTGCGGACGCCGACTTCGAGCAGTTCGACAACGACGCGATCATCGCGCGCCGCTTCGGCGAGACCCATTCGGTGCTGGTCGGCGCGCGCTACCACAGCACCGTCTCCGGCGAGGCACCGCTGCAGAGCCGCTACCAGCTCGGCGGGTTCACGCGCCTCGTGGGATACCAGCCCAACGAGCTGTCCGGCCAGCACTACGCCTTGCTTCTGGCGGGCTACAACAAGCAGATCGCCGACGTGCTGGGCGCACCTGCGCTGGCGGGTACGTTGTTCGAATACGGCAACGCCTGGGAGCGCCGCTCCGACATGGACTTCGACGACGCCGACCTGCACGCCAGCGTTTACATCGGACTCGACTCCTGGCTCGGTCCCATCATCTTCGGCTGGGGAAAGCGCGAAGGCGGCACGGGCAACGTGTTCCTCGAGGTGGGAAATCGATTCTGAATCCATCGCCGCCGCGCGTTCATTGCTGTCGTTCAAGCATCCGCTCGACCAACTACTGTCCAGACGGGTATCGCGCCCGGGTTGATTGTGAGCCGCGCGCCGCTGCGCGTGCGCCCGCTACAGCGGCCCGATCGGCGCTGCGCTGCCGCGTTGGTACCAGTAGCGTCCGCTGGCCACATACAGCGTGCCCTGCGCGAACAGCACCGAACGTGCGCCATTGGCGGCCGCATCGAGCGCTTGATTCTGCGCGATGTACGGGGTGATCCCCGGCGAACGATCGGTCACCAGTGCCGGCAGCGCGACCAGCCGCGCAGCACTGCCGCTGCCTTGCAGTTCGTAGCGCAGCAGGCCGCTCCACGACCACGGGTAGTACGCAGAGTCGCCGTTGCCGTACTCCGGCGTGCCGCCGTCGTGCACTCGGGCGGGCAGTGCGAACTGCAGGTTGGCGCCGGCCGGCTGCAGTTCGCTGTATGCATGCGGCTGGCGCAGCAACGCCGAGGTGCTGCCGCGGCGCCCCACCAGCACGCGCTGCAGATCGCGCGGCGCGGCGGGGTTGGAAACATCGAACAGATTCAGCTGCAGGCCCTGGAACCAGGTGGCCCAGCCAGCCTCGCGCGCATCCAGACCCACGCCGAGCAGCAGGCCACCCGGCAATGGATGCAGGTAGTCGGAGAATCCGGGCAGCACGACTTCGCCCGCGATCCGCGGGTCGCGCGGGTCGCTGAGGTCGACCACGTACAGCGGGTCGAACAGGCGAAACGTCACCGCGTAGAGCCGGTCATCGACGAAGCGCGTGCCGTAGACGAACTCGCCGGGCTTGCCCAGCGGCGCGGGACGCTGTCGATTGGGCAGATACGCAACCGTGCGCAGCAGGCCATCGACCCGCGTGGACGGTTCGAGGATGGTCAGTCGATTCACCGGATCGGCGCCCCACTGGCCGCGGCTGGAGGTCACCACGCGCAGGCGTCCCTGGTGTTCGCTCAAACGCAGTGGTGCGAGGTCCGGGCTGCGCCCGAGGTGGCCTTCCACGGTGCCCGAACCGACCAGCGCGATGGTGCTCGCGTCGATCGCGATCTGGTGCACGTCGGTGATCGCCTGCTGCGGCTCGCGGAACGTCGGCAGTCCGATGTCGGCGGTCTTGAAGCGCGCGGAGGCCAGATACAGATGGTTCGGCGAGACGTATACCGCTTCCACCGGTCCGATCACCGACAGCGCCGATTCGACTCGCGGCGCATCCAGCGCGATCGCGATCACCGAAACATATTGCGCGCGCTGCTGCTGCCCACCCGGCGGCGGCAGGAACACTTTCTCCGGGCCATGCAGGCGCACGCTGGTGCCGTAGCCGATCGCGTGGCGCGGCAGCAGCGCTTCGATCGAGGTCTGCTCGAGCGTGCGCTGGTTGGCCTGCCGCTGTGCCGTAGTGGTCGGTGCACGAATGAAGCCCGGTGGATCGATCGATCGGCGCACCACCAGCAGCAGGCGCGTGCCGATCCGCCGGCTGCTGACCAGATGACCATCGAAGCTGGCGAACCATCGACTCTGCGGCGCCAGCGGATTGCTGCGATCGAAGATCTCGACCCGCGTGCTGCCGCCGTTCCAGGCATCGATGTCCGACCACGGACTGCCACCGATGGAACCCGCGCGCGTGCCGGTCACCGCGATCAGTCGCGAGCCGTCCAGGTACAGACCCGCCTCTTCGAGGTAGGCGCCGGTCTCGCGGTAGGTCAGGGGGAACGTTTGCACCGGGCCTGCCGGTGTGCCATCGACACCGACCGGAAGCACGCGGACGTCCGGCTGCATGGTGCCGGTGATCGCCGATTCCGCGAAGGTATACACGAAGCGGCCGTCGGTCTTGACCCGATCGGCTTCATCGACCGCGCCTTCCTGCAGGTTGGTGGCCGAGAACACCGTGTGCGGTGGTGGTGGCGAGAAGTTGATCGCACCCCAGTAGGGCGATTCGGTTTCCAGCGCGGGCAACAGATACCGTCGCAGCGAGGCCTCGTCGACGAAGGATGCCAGTTGGCGATCGGCGCGGCGCTGCGAGGCCGGCGCCGACAGCTGCTGCAGCACCGCGCGCTCGATCGCCTGTCCCGCTGCGAGTGGCGTGGCGGTGCTGAACGCGGCCACCGTCCAGCGGGTATCGCTGGCGCCATCGAGCCGCAGGCTCGCAGCGCCGCGCGCGGTCGGCGCGCGGTAATCGCACGCCGGGCAGCTGCCGTTGAACGACGACAGCGCGAGGTTCGCCGGCGTGCCGCTGCCGGTGAACCACAGTGCTTCGCCGGCGTCGTCGTAGCTGTAGACGGTGGCCCCGAGAACTTCGCCCTGTTCGGCGAAGGTCATGCCCCAGCCCGGATTGGCGGGATCGAACCAGACGCCGCTGCGATCCAGTTCCGGCGGCGCTCCGCCGACCAGGAACGGGGTGAGGTTCCAGCGGCCTTCGCTGCCGTCGACGCGCCATTGTGCGATCAGCGCTTCGTTGCCCTGGATGTCCAGGCGCAGCGTGCCGACCGCAGTGGCGCCGGCGTGGCGCCCGGTGATCCAGCGATGGCGCAGCAGCGGAAGTTCGCCGCTGCCGTCCGCACCCAGCGCACCCTGCGCGGAGTACCACACCGGGCTGCCGTCGGATTCGTAGGTGTACCAGATCGCGGCCACCTCACCCGGTCGGGTGAAGATCTCGAAACCGCTGCCGGAGCGTTCGGGGTTCCACCACAGGCCGGGGCGGATCGGCGAGCGTTCGGCCAGCGTCGCTGCATTGGCGCATGCGGCGGTCAGGAACAGCAGGATCAGCAGGATGGGGCGGGACATGGAGCGCTCCGGATGCGTGCGTGGTCTGTTGGGCGAGTAGCCACCCGCAGGGCGGCGCGCGCTGCGCACCATCGACCGGTGCGCTGATCAGAACGACGCAACAGAACGCCACATCCCCCAGCGACCTGTCCCCCGAAAACGACGACGGGCCGCACAAGGCGGCCCGTCGTGATCAAGTTGCGGCCGCGAGGCCGCGCGATGCGTTCAGCCCTTCAGGCCCGCAGCCTTGCGCAGCGCTTCGGCGCGATCGGTCTTTTCCCACGAGAACGCGGTCGCCTGGTGTTTCTTGCCGGCGCTGTCGAGGTACTCGACGAGCTCCGGTGCGCGGCCGAAGTGGCCGTAGGCGGCGGTGCGCAGGTAGATCGGATGCACCAGGTCGAGCATCTGCAGGATGCCGTAGGGGCGCAGGTCGAAGTGCTTGCGGATCAGCTTCTCGATCTTCTCGTCGGTAATCCGGCCGGTTCCGAATGTCGTCACCGAGATCGAGGTCGGATGCGCGACGCCGATCGCGTAGCTGACCTGCACCTCGCACTTGCTGGCGATGCCGGCAGCGACGATGTTCTTGGCCACGTAGCGCGCTGCATAGGCCGCCGAACGGTCGACCTTCGACGGGTCCTTGCCCGAGAACGCGCCGCCACCATGGCGCGCCATGCCGCCGTAGGTGTCGACGATGATCTTGCGGCCGGTGAGTCCCGCATCACCGACCGGTCCACCGATCACGAACTTGCCGGTCGGATTGATGTGCACCTTGTTCCTGGCCAGGTTGTCGAGCCACTTCTTCGGCAGCACCGGCTTGAGGATGTGCTCGTAGACGCCTTCGACGAGATCCTTGTGCTTGACCGCCGGGTCGTGCTGGGTCGACAGCACCACGGCATCGAGGCCGATGATCTTCGAGTGCTCGTAGCGCAGCGTGACCTGGCTCTTGGCGTCGGGCCTGAGCCACGGCAGTTTGGATTTCTTCTGCTTGCGGATCTTCGCCTGCTGCTCGACCAGGCGGTGCGCGTAGTAGATCGGCGCGGGCATGAACTCCGGTGCCTCGTCGCACGCATAGCCGAACATCAGGCCCTGGTCGCCGGCGCCCTGTTCCTCGGGCTTCTTGCGATCCACGCCCTGGTTGATGTCGGGCGACTGCTTGCCGATCATGTTGATGATCGCGCAGGTGTGGCCGTCGAAGCCGACGTTCGAATTGTTGTAGCCGATGTCGTTGATGACCTTGCGCGCCAGCGCCTCCACGTCGACCCACGCGCTGGTGGTGATCTCGCCGGCGATGATCGCCGCGCCGGTCTTCACCAGCGTCTCGCAGGCCACGCGCGCGCGCTTGTCCTGGCCCAGGATCGCGTCGAGCACGGCGTCGGAGATCTGGTCGGCGATCTTGTCCGGATGACCTTCGGACACCGATTCCGAGGTGAAGAGGTGGCTGCTCATCGTGGGTTGTATCCTTCAATACGGATGGATGGATAGAGCGGGCGCGAATGATAGCGCCTTCAGGCGACGTTTGCAGGCGCGATGCGTGCTTCGGCTCCGCGCCTGCGGTTGCGCCGCTGCACGCACGGCTTGCACGAGTCCGCCTTGGATTTGGCGAGCGCTGCCGTCATTGTCCTCCACGCAAGATTGAAGGAGCCTCCATGAACGCCACCCTGAGTGAATCGTCGATCAATCGCCGCGTGACCCGCCAGCTGCGCGGCATGCCCACCAGCGACGGTGCCGGCGTGCGCTTGATCCGCGTGATCGGCACGCCGCAGCTGCCCGACCTCGACCCGTTCCTGATGCTCGACGAGTTCGGCTCCGAGAATCCCGGTGACTACATCGCGGGTTTTCCCGATCATCCGCATCGCGGCTTCGAAACCGTGACCTACATGCTGGACGGTCGCATGCGCCACCGCGACAACCACGGCAATCAGGGCGTGCTGGTGCCCGGCAGCGTGCAGTGGATGACCGCCGGTCGCGGCCTGGTGCATTCGGAAATGCCCGAGCAGGTCGAAGGCCTGATGCGCGGCTTCCAGCTGTGGATCAACTTGCCCGCGCGCGAGAAGATGAGCGCGCCGCGCTACCAGGAATACGCGCCCGAGCGCATTCCGCTGGTCGACGCGGGTGATGGCGTGCAGGTGAAAGTGATCGCCGGTGAAGTCGCCGGCGTGCGCGGCCCGATCGAGGCGCAAGCGACCGATCCGACCTACCTCGACCTGCACCTGCAGCCCGGGGGCCGCTTCACACACGCGATGGCGCACGACTATCACGCGTTCGCCTATGTGTTCGAAGGCGCCGCGCAGGTTGGCATGGGCGCTGAAGCAGTGCGCGTCGAACGCGGTGTGCTGGTGGTGCTCGGCGACGGCGAGCGCATTCAGATCGCCGCCGACGGCGGACCCGCGCGCGTGTTGCTGATCGCCGGTCGCCCGCTGCGCGAGCCTGTGGCGAAGTACGGACCGTTCGTGATGAACACGCAGCAGGAAATCCAGCAGGCGATCGCGGACTTGCGGGCGGGGAGGTTCTAGGCTCCCCGCCTTGTCCGGATGGTCAGGCGCTTCGGTCGATGACCGGCGCGCGAATCAGTACACGTCCTCGACCGTGTTGTGCACGTTGAACTTGCCGGTCGGGGTGACCATTTCCGGGCCCTTGATCACCTTCTTCAGCTTCAGGGTGCGATCGTCGACCACCACGATCGCGCTTTCTTCCTTCGCGCCGCTCCAGACCGAGAACCACACCTCGTCGCCGGCCTTGTTGTACTCCGGCTGCACGACGCGTTTGGGGCCTGGCCCGAGTTCCGCCCACTCGGCGATCGGCAGCACCTTGTAGCCGGCACCGAAATTGTCGATGTCGAATACCGCGACCGACTGGCTGACCTTCGGGTCGGGATTGAGCGGGCTGTCGACCCACAGGTTCTTCGAGGTCGGGTGGGTCTTGATGAACAGCGAGCCGCCGCCCTGGCCCTTGAGTACCGCCACACGCTTCCAGGCGTGCTGCGGATGCTTTACCGGGTCGGTGCCGATCAAGGTGATGTCCTCGCTGCCGAGCGCGGAGGTCGCCCATACCGGGCCAAATTCGGGGTGCACGAAGTTGGCGCCGCGGCCAGGGTGCGGGATCTTTTCCGCGTCGACCAGCTGCACCATCTTGCGCTCCTGCGAGTCCACCACCGCGATCTTGTTCGACTGGTTGGCGGCGGTGAGGAAGTATCGCTTGGTCGACTCCCAGCCGCCGTCGTGCAGGAAGCGCGCGGCATTGAGCGTGGTGATCTGCATGTTCTCGAGGTCGGCGTAGTTGACCAGCAGGATGCGACCGGTCTCCTTGACGTTGACGATGAACTCCGGATGCGCGTGGCTGGCCACGATCGCGGCGACCCGCGGCTCGGGGTGGTATTCCTGTGTGTCGACCGTGGTGCCGCGGGTGGAGACGACCTTCAGCGGCTCCAGCGTCGGTCCGTCCATCACCACGAACTGCGGCGGCCAGTAGGCGCCGGCGATCGCATAGCGGTCTTCGAAACCCTTGTACTTGCTGGTCTCGACCGAGCGCGCCTCGAGTCCGATCTTGAGCGTGGCGACGATCGCCGGCGGATCCATCCACAGGTCGATCAGGTCGATCTTGGCGTCGCGGCCGATCACGTACAGATAGCGGCCAGACTGCGACACGCGCGAGATGTGCACCGCGTAGCCGGTCGGCAGGATGGTGACGATCTCCTTGGTGTCGCCATCGATCAGCGCGATCTTGCCGGCGTCGCGCAGGGTCACCGAGAAGAAGTTCTCGATGTTGCGCGAGTGCATGGGCTTGGTCGGGCGCTCGGCCACCGGCACGTGGAGCTTCCACGAGTCGCGCATCTGCGGCATGCCGAATTCGGGCGGGTTCGGCGGATCGTGTTGCAGGAAGCGCGCCATGATGTTGACCTCATCCTTGGTCAACTCGCCGGAGCTGCCCCAGTTGGGCATGCCGGCTGGCGATCCGTAATTGATCAGCGCCTCCAGATACTGCGTGCCCTTGACCCGGGTGATGTCGGGCGTCAACGGCTTGCCGGTCGCACCCTTGCGCAGTACGCCGTGGCAGCCGGCGCAACGCTCGAAGAAGATCTCCGTGGCGCGGATGAACTCGGGCTTGCTGATCGGAGGCGCGTCGGGATTGACCATCATCTCGACGTCGGCCGCGGATATCGGCGAGGCGCCGAAGTTCTTCATCTCGCCTTCCTTGGTGCCCGGATGGCGCGAGCCCTGCGCGGGATCGGTGGACACCGCGAGCGTCTTGCGCGCGGCGGTGACGTCGGCTGCCGCGACCGCTTCGCCTGCGTTGCCCCAGGAGGCGTAGACGAAGCTCGTGATCGCGGCGATGTCGGCGTCGCTCAAGTGACTCATGGCCGGCATCACGTTGTTGTACTTCACGCTGTTGACGGTGATCTCGCCGCTGATCCCCTGCAGGATCGAGGCGAGCACCTTGTCGCGCGGATTGTTCTTCAGCCAGTCGGAGCCTGCCAGCGGCGGGAAGGCGCCCGCCAGGCCGGTGCCTTCCGGCTGGTGGCAGGCGGCGCAGTTGGCGAGGTAGGCGGCCTTGCCGATGTCGAGACCTTGCTTGGGAACGCGTTCGTTGACAGTGTCGTCGGCGAGAGCCGGCAGCGCCAGCATCGTGCCCAGCACGATGGCCCATCGTGTCCTGTGCTTCATGGTGAATTCTCTCTTGCTCTGGGTTGCGATCGGGTCAGCGGGATGTCGCGAAAAGTCGCTGGCATTCCGGTCGATGGCGAGAGCGTGCGCCCGCGCTGCGGGACTCGACCATGACCTGCGTCAGGCGGGCCCCGGATTGCTTGCGCCGCCAGCGGTTGGCCTTGACCTCCGTCAGCGAGTGGAACAGGGCAAGCCGGCTATCGTCCGTGCCATGACGAACCGAGCCGAGGGCGATCCCGCAGTGTGCAACCGGGCGCCCAATCGACACACCACGCTGCTGTGGGCGTGCGCCGTGGCCTGCGTGGTCGCCGCGCCCACGCAGGCGGCCTCGATGGAGGATGCGCCTGCGGCGGCGCAGGGTGACCCGTCCAGCGTCGAAGCCACTCTGCTGCCCGGCTGGATCGTGGTCGCCGCGCTCCGCGCGCAGCCCAGCGAAGAGGTCGCCGGCACTGTATCGGTGATCGACCGGCCGCAGATCGAACGCCTGCAGGCGCAGGACATTCGCGATCTGGTGCGATATGAACCGGGCGTACGGGTGGCCGCCGATCCCTCGCGCTTCGGCCTCGATGGCTTCAACATCCGTGGCGTGCAGGGCAACCGGGTGGCGGTGCGCGTCGATGGCGTGCCGCTGCCGGACGCGTTCGCGGTCGGCAGTTTCTCCAACGCCGGGCGCGACCAGGTCGAGCCGGAGTTCATCCAGCGCCTCGAGATCCTGCGCGGTCCGGCCTCGGCGCTGTACGGCTCGGATGCGCTCGCCGGCATCGTCGCCATCGCCACCCGCTCGCCCGGCGACCTCGTCGAGGGCGAGGGGTCGGGCGGCGAGCTGCGCGCTGGCTGGTCGGGTCGCGACGAGGCGTGGAAGGCGAGTGCGCTCGGCGCGTGGCAAGGCAGCGTGCACGGCGCGCTGCTCGCGCTCGGCGAGCGCCGCGGCCACGAGTTGCAAAACCGGCCCGAGCCCGGCGCGCTCGCATCGAACCCGGCCGATACCCGGCGCCGATCGCTGCTGGCCAAGTGGACCACCGACCTCGACGCGGTGCGCGGCGCGCTCTCGCTGGAGCGCTACGACCACGCGGGCGAAGTGGACGTGCGCTCGCTGGCCAATGGTCCGGGCCAGTTCGCCACCACTGAGTCGCTGCTCGCCGATGACCGCGAGGTGCGCGAACGCGCGCTGGCCACCTTGCTGTTTCCTGCGCCCGCGCCATGGCTGGACGAGGTCGAGCTGCGCGCCTACTGGCAGGGCTCGCGCACCGAACAGGACACCACCCAGCGGCGCCGTGCCGCACCGCCTGCGGTGCGTTTTCCCACCCTGCGCGAGCGCTCGTTCGAGATCGCGCAGTGGCAGCAGGGTGTGCAGGCGATCGCGCGCAGCAGCGTGCAGGGCTTCGGTGCCAGCCAGCAGTGGGTCTACGGTGTGGAGGCCTCGCGCACGCGGGTCAAGGAGCGCCGCGACGGCACCGAGACCAATCTCACGACGGGCGCGGCGACGAACGTGATCCTCGGCGAACGGCTGCCGGTGCGCGACTTCCCGAAATCGGTGTTGTACCGCGAGGCATTGTTCGTTTCCGGCGAACTGGCCTTCGACGGCACGCCCTGGTCGCTGCTGGCCGGCGCGCGCTGGGATCGATTCCGCGTGGATGCGCGGCCCGACCCGCTGTTCCGCGAGGATTTCCCGACCCAGCCGCTGAGCGACGCGCGCGACAGCCAGGCCACGCCGAAGGTCGGCCTGCGCTGGGACCTGGCCGAAGCCGACCGCCTGTGGCTGGCCTGGGCCGAAGGCTTCCGTGCGCCGCCGTTCTCCGACGTCAACATCGGCCTCGTGCTGCCGCAGTTCAACTATGTGGTGCTGTCCAATCCGGACCTTCAGCCGGAGCGCTCGCGCGGCCTCGAGCTTGGCTGGAACCACGAGGGCGAACACGCGCAGTGGCGGCTCGCGGCTTTCGACAACCGCTATCGCAACCTGATCGAAACCCGCGCCAACCTCGGGCTGAACGCCCAGGGCGCGACCGTTTTCCAGTCGGTGAACCGTGCACGAGCGAAGATCCACGGCGTCGAGGGCAGCGCGAGCTTCGACCTCGCGGGTCTCGCCGAGGGGCTCGATCCGTGGTCGGTGCAGGCGGCATTCTCGTGGGCGCGCGGCGATGACTCGACGCGCGACGTGCCGTTGAATACCGTGCAGCCGGATCGCGCCGTGCTCGGCGTGGAGCGCGCCAGCGCCCCCGGGTGGCCCACCCTGTGGGCTGCGATGACTGCGGTGGCGCGGGTCGAACGCATCGACCGCTCGAGCGCCGACCTGTGCGCACCGCCCGGACATGTGCTGTTCGATCTCGGCCTGCGCCACGACTTCGGCCATGGCGTGAGCGTCGACGCCGCGCTGTTCAACGTGGGCGACGTGCGCTATTGGGACTGGGCCGCACTGCGCGGCGTGCTGCGCGACAACGTGCCTTCGCCATCGTTCTACACCGGGCCCGGCCGCAACGTGGCGGTCACCGTGGCGCTGGCGTTCTGATCCCGATGGAAGCCCTCCCGCTGCATTTCGTCATCGTCGGCCTGCACGTGCTGGGTGCGACGGTCTGGACTGGCGGCCACCTCGTGCTGGCCACCACCATCCTGCCCGCCGCGCTGCGCGCGCGCGATCCGGCGATCCTGCTCGGTTTCGAGCAGCGCTACGAGAAGATCGGCATGCCCGCGCTGCTGCTGCAGGTTGCGACGGGCCTGTGGCTGGCCGCACAGCGCGTGCCGGACCTGGCCGCCTGGTTCGCGCCCGGGACGCCCGCGCAGCGCTCGGTAGCCTTGAAGCTCGGACTGCTTGCGCTGACCGTTGCGCTCGCGGCCTCCGCTCGTCTGCGCCTGATCCCGCATCTGACGCCCGAGCGCCTGCCGCAACTCGCGGTCCACGTGATCCTGGTGACGTTGGCCAGCGTGGGTTTCGTACTGGCCGGGCTGAGCTTCCGCCTCGGCGGCATCGGCTGACGGGGGTCAGCGGCCGGGATCGGGCCCGGGTTCGATCATCAGCAGCCGTAGCGCGTATTGCGCCGACTGCACGCGCAGGCGGTCGACCGCATGGTCGAGGCCGGGGTCGGGGAACAGCCGACGCGCGCGGTCGATGGCACCGGCCGCGGTTTCCAGGGCCTCGAGGTAGGCGATCAGGCGTGCGCCGCGATCGTCGTCGGCGCTCACATCCAGCCCTGCCAGCGCAGCCACGAAAGCGGATGATGGGCGCGCGCGATGCCGATCATCCAGGCGTAGAGCAGCAGGGCGGCGACGTAGCAGGCAGCGCGGCCGCGCGGGGTCGACGCGCGCTTGAGCGCGAACGAGCCGAGCACGATGTAGACCAGCAGCAGGCCGATCTTCAGCGCCAGCCATGGGTGCGTGGCCGGGCCCAGGTGCAGCACCACCAGCAGCATCATGGCCGCGGTCAGCAGCACGGTGTCGATGCCGTAACTGAGGAAACGCAGCGGTGCGGCCATGCCCCAGCGCGAGCCGCCCAGCACCAGCGCGCCGCGCACGGCGAACAGCGCCCCGCTGGCCAGCACCGTGCCAACGTGGACCGCCTTGATCTGCGGGTAGTACTCGATCATCCGGGCTTGCCGTCCACGCGCGGCGTGAGGTAGAGGTACGCCGAGCGTAGCGCCCACGGCAGGAAGGCCAGCAGCCAGGCGAGCCCTGCGATCGCGTGCCAGCCTTGCGGGTCGTTCGACAGGTCCGCGCCAATGCGCAGCACGGCCGCGATCTGCACCACCACGAAGGCGAAGCCCGCCACCCGGCCCAGTTCCAGCGGCCGGCCGGCGTGGCCCTGGGTGACACGCGTGACCATTGCCACCAGCAGGCTGCCGAAGAAGCCGATGAACAGCGCGTGGGTCGGCGCGCGCCCGAAGGCGAACTCGCCGGTCAGCGCGAACAGTGCGCTTTGCTGGGCGTAGAGCAACATCGCCAGCGGCAGCCAGGCAAAGCCGAGGTAGAGCACCCGCAGCAGCGCCGGCATCGGCCGGCCGCGCGGCCACCAGCGCCACAGCAGCGCGCCCGACAGCGCGGCCAGCGGCAGGTCCACGATCCACAGCCAGGCGTAGGCGTGGATCAACTCCAGCGCGAGATGCGACAGCGACAGCAGCCACAAAGCAGCCAGTGCCCACGTCGGCCGGACCACGCGGTAGTCCTTGAACACGCACTGGGTGAAGAACGGCAGCATCCGGTGGCATACGGTGAAGAACAGCGGCAGCAGCAGTGCAAAGCCGCCGAACTTGATCGCGGCGAACATCGTGGCTGCGGGTGCGCCGAGCGTGAAGGCGATCGCGAGCACGAGTCCCGCGAGGCCCATCAGCAACGCCAGCGCCGCACTCAGTGCATGCGCGTCGAGTCGCTGCGCGCGCCACAACACCGACAGCAGGATCGCAAGCCCCGTGCCCCACCCGAGCGCGGTGAGCACGAGGCCGGGCACCAGCAGCGCAGGCAGGACCGTCATGCTGGCCAGCGTGGTGACCTGTCCGAGCAGCAGGCCCACGCCGACCGGTACGTAGTGCCGCCGCGCCAGTGCGGGTTGGTCCAGCCAGCGCGGGAACACTGTGAGCAGGAAGCCGAACACGAACGCCGGCAGGACCTGGTACTGCATCACCACCGCGTGCATCCAGCCCGCGTGGACGGGCGGCTGCGGCATGTCGAACCAGCGCCAGCGCGCAGCGGCCAGCCACAGCGTCCACCAGCCCACCGCCAGCAGCACGTTGGTGGCGCCGACGAAGAACAGCAGGCGGTGCGGCGCCTCGGCGAGCAAGCGCAGGGCGGGGGTCGACGGAGCGTCGTGCGAGGTCGTGTGCATCTTCCGAGTCTTGCGCGCGGACCGCACGGCGGTCGCTGACACGGGTCAAGCGCATACGATCCAGGATCGGTGTCCAACGCAAGGCGCCCGCGGGTTCGCCGCGGGCGTCGGATGGGAATTCCCGGGCAGTCCGTGGCCGCTGACGCGCAGCCGATCGGGATCGGGCCAGCCCGGGAACGAAGGCTCGCCTCAGGCGCGCGCCTCAATCGCGCCCTCGATCGGCGGGGCGGCGTGCGCACCGATCCACAGGCGGGCGACGAACAGCGCCAGCGCGATCGCGCCTGCCGAGAAGATCACGTCGCCCGGCACGCGCATCCAGACCAGCAGTTCGATCAGCGGCTGGCCCATGAACTCGGCCGAGCGCGCGTACCAGTAGCCGTTCTCCAGCGCGGCATTCAACTGCAGCAGACCCAACGGCAGCAGGGTCAGCAGGGCCATCAGCGACAGACCGATGTTCAGCGTCCAGAATGAGGTCGCCAGCAGGCGCTCGTTCCAGGCCGTGGCCGGACGCAGGCCGCGCAGGCAGAACAGCATCAAGCCGATGCCGAGCATGCCGTAGACGCCGAACAGCGCGGTGTGGCCGTGCAACGGGGTCAGGTTCAGGCCCTGCATGTAGTACAGCGCCAGCGGGGTGTTGATCAGGAAGCCGAACAGGCCCGCGCCGACCAGGTTCCAGAACGAGACCGCGATGAAGAACATGATCGGCCACTTGTAGCGGGCCATCCACGGCGTGGCCTTGCTGTGCGAGTAGGTTTCGTAGGCCTCGATGCCGATGAAGGCCAGTGGCACGACCTCCAGCGCGGAAAACGAGGCGCCCAGCGCGACCACCGCGGTGGTGGTGCCGGTGAAGTACAGGTGGTGGAAAGTGCCGAGCACGCCGCCGGAGAGGAACACCACGGTGGCGAACAGCACCGCCACGGTGGCGCTTTTCGCGCGGACCAGGCCGAGCTTGACGAACAGGAAGCTCATCACCGCCACCGCGAACACCTCGAAGAAGCCCTCCACCCAAAGGTGCACCACCCACCAGCGCCAATACTCGACCATCGAGAGGTGGGTGTGTTCGCCCCACCTCAGGCCGGCGGCGTAGAACACGCCGATCGCGACCGTGGACAGGAACAGCAGCCCCACGATCGATGACATCTCGTCACGCCGCTTCAGCGCCGGCCACAGCGCGCGGCCCATCAGCAGCAGCCAGAGCAACAGGCCCACGAACAGATAGATCTGCCAGAAGCGCCCGAGGTCGACGTACTCCCAGCCCTGGTGGCCGAACCAGAAGTTGTTCTCCAGTCCCAGTTTCTGCATCACCGCGAACCATTGGCCGGTGAACGCACCGACCACGATGACGATCAGGCTGACGAACAGGAAGTTCACCCCGGCGCGCTGGAACCTGGGTTCATGGCCGGAGATCGCGGGCGCGATGTACAGCCCGGTGCCGAGCCAGGCGGTGGCGATCCACAGCACCGACAACTGGGTGTGCCACGTCCGGGTCAGCGAGTAGGGGAGGATCTCGGCCAGTTTCAAGCCATAGAGCTCCTGGCCCTCGACCTGGTAGTGCGCGGTGGTCGCGCCCAGCGCGATCTGCACCAGGAACAGCGCCAGCACCAACCAGAAGTACTTCGCCGTGGCCTTCATCGACGGCGTGATCGTCATCCCCATCAGCGGGTCGGTCGCTGGCGGCGCCGGCGAGCGGTCGCGGCCGTGGTAGACCGCGTAGTGCCAGCCCAGCAGACCGATGCCGGCGATCATGAACAGCACGCTGAATACCGTCCACATGAAAGCGCTGGAGGTCGGCTCGTTGCCAACCAGCGGCTCGTAGGGCCAGTTGTTGGTGTAGGAGGCGGTGGTGCCCGGCCTCTCGGCGGCGGCGGCCCATGCGGTCCAGAACACGAAGGCGGCCAGCTTGCGCCGGTTCGCGTCGGTGTCGACCGTGGCGTCCTTCATCGCGTACGACTCGCGCAGCGCGGCGGTGTCCGCACCGATGCCGAACAGGCTCACGTAGTGCGCCGCGACCGTCTCGACTGCAGCCGCGCGCTCTGCCGACAAGGTCAGGGTGGCGGTGGTCGGATCGAAGTCGTTGCGCCGGGCCTCCGGTTCGAGCTCGGCCTGGATACGCGCCTGCTCGCCGGCGCCGAGTTCGGCGAAGGGCTTGCCGGCCGCGGCCTGGGCGCGCAGGTCCAGGCGCGCGACCGTTTCGCGGTGCAGCCAGTCGGCGCTCCAGTCGGGCGCGACGAGTGCACCGTGGCCCCAGATCGAACCCAGCTGGTGGCCGCCGATGCTCTGCCAGACCACGCGTCCGCCCTCGATGTCGGCGCGGGTAAACAGCGTGCCGCCGCCGGTGGCGACCACCCGTTCGGGCATCGGCGGCGAGGCGCGGTGGATCTCCCCGCCCATCCATAACAGCACGGAAAAGCTGGCGAGCAGCAGGGCGCCAAGCCCTATCCACAAACGTTTGGTGGTGTCCATCTCGATTCTCCGGTTCTGGCTCGGCGCCATGCTCCGCCGACAGGCGGGCGACGGGCCATGACCCAGGTCAGGAGAGATCGGGATTGAGGTGCAGGGCGGGCCGCCGCGCAGCGGCCGTGCCCGGCGCGATCAGCGCAGGATGCTGCGTGCCAGATGGCGCAGCTTTGCCGGTTCGCGCAGTTCCACTTCGCGCCGTTCGACAACGATCAGGCCGTCGTCCTGGAAGCGGCGCAGCACGCGGCTGACCGTCTCGGTGGCCAGGCGCAGGTAGTTGGCGATGTCGGCGCGCGACATCACGAGGCGAAAGCGCGTGGCCGAGAAGCCGCGCGTGGCGTAGCGGTCGGCCATCCCGACCAGGAAGGCCGCGAGCCGCTCATCGGCGCTGAAATCCCCGGCCAGCAGCGACGCCTGGGTGATGTCCTTGCTCATCAGCCGGAACAACTGCTGCTGGATGCCCGGCATCCGCGTCGCGAGCGTGGCCATCGCCGGAAACGAGAAGCGGCATACGGTGGTGGTGTCGAGCGTCATCGCGCTGCACGGATAGCGCGCGGGATACACGCCATTGAGCCCGACCAGTTCGCCGGGCAGGTAGAACCCGAGCACCTGCTCGCGGCCCTGGTCGTCGACCAGGAAGGTCTTGACCGCGCCGCCGCGCACCGCGAACACCGCGTCGAACGCGTCGTCGACCTCGAACAGCTTCGAACCCGCTGCATAGGGACCGACATGCTCGATCAGGCAATGCAGGTCCGCGAGCGTACCCTTGTCGAAGCCCTGCGGCAGGCACACCGGCGCGAACGCGCAGGTAGCACAGAAGGCGATCCCATCGCCATCGCCATCGGGATTGATCGCGCGCATTGCGCTCAGCGGAGGCACCATCCCGCGATGGTAGCCGGTGGCGCGCCTCAGATCACCCGCGAGAACCGCGTCACCTGCTCGCGCGGGTGCTCGAGGTACTCATCGAACACCATCGCCACGACCCGCATCAGCAGGCGGCCGCGGCCGGTGATGCGGATCGATTTGTGGTCGACTTCGACCAGGCCGTCGCGGGTGAGCGATGCCATCCGCCGCAGCTCGTCGGCGAAATGGCATGGGAAGTCGAGGCCCGGATGGCGTTGCTCGATGTCGCGGAACTCGACGCTGCCGTGGCACATCAGCGCCTGGATCACTGCGGCGCGCAGCTGGTCTTCCGGGGTGACCACGTAGCCCTTGACCAGCGGCAGCTTGCCCGCGTCGATCGCGGCGTAGTAGCTGAGCAGATCGCGCGCGTTCTGCACGAAACAATCGCCGACCCGCCCGATCGCGCTGACCCCGAAACCGAGCAGATCGCATTCGGCGTGGGTGGAATAACCCTGGAAGTTGCGCTGCAGCGTGTGGGTTTCCTGCGCCCGCACCAGTTCATCGCCGGGCAGCGCGAAGTGGTCCATGCCGATGTAGCTGTAGCCGGCCGCCGCCAGCATGTTCACCGCGGTCCCCAGCAGCTGCAGCTTGGTCGCCGCGGTCGGCAACTCGCACGACTCGATCTGGCGCTGCGCGCGGAATACTTCCGGCAGGTGCGCATAGCTGTATACCGCGATGCGGTCGGGCCGGATGCCGATCACCGCATCGATGGTCGCGGCGAATCCTTCGATGGTCTGCCGCGGCAGGCCGTAGATCAGATCGATGCTGACCGACTTGAACCCCGCGTTGCGCGCCGAACTGATCACCGCCAGCGTCTGTTCGATCGGCTGGATGCGGTTGATCGCGGCCTGCACATACGGGTCGAAGTCCTGCACGCCGAAGCTGGCGCGGTTGAAACCGATCGCGGCCAGCTCGTCGAGCAGTGCGGGATCGGCCTGGCGCGGGTCGAGTTCGATCGAGAACTCGCGCTCATCGCCGCGGGCGAGATTGAAACCGCCGCGCAGCATCTCCATCAGCTCGTGCAGCTGGTCGGCATCGAGATAGTTGGGCGTGCCGCCACCCAGGTGCAGCTGGATGACCTGGCGGTCGCGGTCGAACAGCTCCGACTGCATGCGGATCTCGCCCGCGACCCGCTGCAGGTACTCGGTGGCCTTGCTGCGGTCGCGGGTGACCACCCGATTGCAGCCGCAGTAGAAGCACGGACTCGCGCAGAACGGAATGTGCACGTAGATCGACAGCGGCCGCGGGATCGGATCGTCGTTGCTGGCGAGCGCGTGGTGCCGATAGCGGTCCTCGCCGAAGCCGGCCTCGAAGTGCGGGGCGGTGGGATAGGACGTATAGCGCGGGCCGCTGACGTCGTAACGGGTCAGCAGCTCGGGATCGAAAATCGGCGCGATCTGCATCTGCGGCTCCCACGGCAATGGCGCGGACCACGCAGTCCGGCTGGAGCAGAAGGTTATGCGGCAATGCCGGGGGCGTAATTGACCACGATCAACCAGCGCGGGGGCGGCGCTGCGACCACTGCCAGCGCGCAACGCTGCCCACGGCAAGGCAGGCCAGTGCCACCCAGTCGGCCAGCACCACGCGCTGCAATGCGCCGCCCAGGCTCGGCATGGCTGCTGCCAGCAGCAGGAACGACACCACGCTGATCGCGCCCGCCGCGAGCGCCAGCGGCTGCCATGCGGGACGAAACGCGGCCACGCTCAGGAACGCGGCGAGCAGTCCGAACAGGATCGCGCGGTGCCGCAGCAGCAGCTCGACGCCCGGCTCGGCGACGGCAATGCCATACAGCGTCGCGAGCCGTTCGGCTCCGATGACTCCGGCCAACGGCAGCCAATGGATCACGGCGACCACCAGCAGCATCGCGGTCACCAGCCGCTGCATCGCTCAGGCTCCCATCGTGCCGCGACGCACCATCGCCACGATGGCGGCGGGCGCGCGATCCGGCGTGCCGGCGTCGAACGGCGGCAACGGCGCATATTCGATGCCGAGCTGGATCGCCTGTGCCACCGCGTCGCCCGCAATCCGTGCCGCCAGCGCCAGCGCCATGTCGAAGCCGGCGGATACGCCGGCCGCAGTCACGAGCTTGCCATCGAACACGTAGCGGCCGGCAGTTGCGATCGCGCCGTGCGCGGCCAGCGCATCGACATCCTGCCAGTGGGTGGTCGCGCGTTTGCCGCGCAGCAGCCCGGCCGCACCCAGCAGCAGCGCACCGGTGCACACCGAGGTGGTCCACAGCGTGTTCGCATCGACCGCGCGCAGCCAGTCCAGCAGGACCGCATCGTGCAGCGGCAGGTTGCGATTGGGTGCACCCGGCACCACCACGATCTGCGGAGATGCGGCCGCAGCCAGCGGTTCGGCCTGCACCTGCAGGAATCCGGTATCGCTGCGCACCAGGCCCGCTTCGCGGGCGACGAACACAGTGCGCGCGCCTGGCAGTCGCGAGAGCACTTCGTAAGGTCCGATCGCATCGGTCGCGGTGAAGCCTGGGTAGATCGGAATCGCGATCTGCACGGGAGTCCTCTCCGGCGGACGACAAGCGCTGCGCGCCCGCGGTTCGGCCGCCATACGCACTTCGAGTGGCCAGCGCGACTGAAGGGCCGCGGCGACATCATGCCCCAGCCCGGACCGCCAGTTCCGACCATTATCGGTCCGAATCGGACATCAAGGCCGGGCTGCGACCGGCGCGACGGGCGGATTTCCTACACGCAGTCGCGGCGTTTTGCGCTGTCGCGCACGCGAACGACGCGCCA
>JANOEA010000221.1:0-5786 GCA_031412975.1 Pseudomonadota bacterium
GCTCGGGCCGGTCAACGCGAGCATCCACAAGATCGACGAGCACGTGCGCATCGACGATCTCGCGCGGTTGCGGCGCATCCACCGTGGCGTGATCGAGCGCCTGCTGCTCGAGTGATTCCGTCGCGCGCGTGCGCGTGCGCACTGCATGCAGTGCCGCGCACGCGCGGGGGAGATGGTGGGGCCGACGACCGCGGGTTGCGGGTGTGCGCCACGGCGAGCACCCGGTCCCGGCGTTGCCAGCAGGAATGGAAATCAGCAACATCCCCATGGTGCCCTTGCAGGAGTGCAACCCACCGTGAGCGAGCAGCTGGACTGGAATGACCTGCGCTACTTCCTCGCGATCGCGCGGGCCGGCACGCTGGCCGGTGCGGCACAGACGCTGGGGGTGAACCACTCGACGGTGTTTCGGCGCCTCAACGCGTTCGAGGATCGGCTCGGCGTGCGCCTGTTCGAACGCCTGCCGGAAGGCTATGTCTCGACCCCGGAAGGCGAGGAGATCCGCCGTCACGCCGAGGCGGTTGACGATTCGATCAACGCGCTGGCGCGTACCGTCGCCGGCCGCGACTATCGTTTGTCCGGGCGCATCCGGTTGACCACTGCCGCCAGCCTGGCCAGCGACTACGTCGCCGGCTATTTGCTGCAGTTCCGCCACAGCCATCCGGACATCACGGTCGAGATCGCTACCGGCGACAACGACTTCGACCTGACCCGCCGCGAGGCCGACGTGGCGCTGCGCGCGACCCAAAGCCCGCCGGACTTCCTGGTAGGTCGCAAGCTGCTCGAGATCCCGTGGTACGTCTGCGCCGGCCGCGAGACCCTCGTCCGCCACGGCACGCCCACCGGAATGGCCGATCTCGGCGGCTTTCCACTGATAGGCGCCGACGACAGCTTCGTGCGCCTGCCGCCGTTCGCATGGCTGCGCCGCAGCTTCCCCGACAAGCAGTTCGTCGCACGCGCCAACGACCTCGGCACGATGCGCGCGCTGACGCTTGCCGGGATGGGTCTGGCGGTCATGCCGGGCGACCAGTACTGCACCGACCTCGTGCACCTGTTCCCGATCGACCCGCCGTTCACCGGCCAACTGTGGCTGCTGACCCATCCCGACCTGCGCCACGTGGCGCGGATCCGGACTTTCATGGACTTCCTGGCCGATTCCATCCGCGGCGATCCGCGCCTGCTGCCGCGCGCACTGGCGGCCCCTCCGGCAGGCGGCAGGCCGGTGCAAGCCGCGGGCGCGCCCGAATAGCCTCCCCGGCGCGGATCGGACCCATCGATCTGGCACAATTCGCCCCGGTTTTGCGGCCATCCGTTGCCGCACCAGTGCGACGAGGACATCCATGGGTCACCACGACATCCGTTCGGCCAAGCGTCCGGACCCCGATCAACCACTGGTCGACATCGCCGACTACGTCGCCGACTACCCCCTGTCCTCGCCCGAGGCGTTCAAGACCGCGCGCTACATGCTGCTCGATTCGCTCGCCTGCGCGATGCTGGCGATGAAGTTCCCGGAGTGCGTGAAGATGCTCGGCCCGGTCGTGCCCGGCGCGAGCATGCCCGGTGGCGCACGCGTGCCCGGCACCAGTTTCGAGCTCGACCCGGTGCAGGCTGCGTTCAACATCGGTGCGCAGGTGCGCTGGCTGGATTTCAACGACACCTGGCTGGCCGCCGAATGGGGTCATCCGTCGGACAACCTCGGCGCGATCCTCGCGGTGGCCGACTGGCAGTCGCGGGCTGCACTTCGCGATGGCCGCGCGCCGGTCACGGTGCGCGAGGTCCTCGGGCACGCGATCAAGGCGCACGAGATCCAGGGCTGCTATGCGCTGCGCAACAGCTTCAACCGGGTCGGCCTCGACCACGTGATCCTGGTGCGGCTCGCGTCGACCGCGGTGGTTACCGCGATGCTCGGCGGCAGCAAGCACGACATCATCAACGCGGTGTCGAACAGCTGGATCGACGGTGGCGCGCTGCGCACCTACCGTCATGCACCGAACACCGGATCGCGCAAGAGCTGGGCCGCGGGCGATGCGTGTCGCCGTGCGGTGCTGCACGCGATCCACGCGATGCGCGGGGAAACCGGCTATCCGTCGGCGCTCAGTGCGCAGACCTGGGGCTTCTACGACGTGCTGTTCAAGGGCAAGCCGTTCGAGTTCGAGCGCCCCTTCGGCAGCTACGTGATGGAGAACGTGCTGTTCAAGATCAGCTTCCCGGCCGAGTTCCACGCGCAGACCGCGGTGGAATGCGCGATGCAGCTGCACCCCAGGGTCGGCGGTCGCCTCGATCAGATCGAACGGATCGTGATCGAGACCCAGGAAGCCGGCGTGCGCATCATCGACAAGACCGGGCCGCTGGCCAACCCCGCCGACCGCGATCATTGCCTGCAGTACATGGTCGCCATCCCGTTGATCCACGGCGCCCTCAACGCTTCGCACTACGAAGACTCTTTCGCCTCCGATCCGCGCGTCGATGCCCTGCGCGAGCGGATGGAAGTGCGCGAGAACCCGCAGTTCACCAGGGACTATTTCGATCCCGCCAAGCGCTACATCGGCAACGCGCTGGAGGTGTTCTTCAGCGACGGCAGCAGCAGTGGTCGGGTCGCGATCGACTTCCCGATCGGCCACCGCCAGCGCCGCGACGAGGGTATCCCGGTGCTGATCCGCAAGTTCGAGGACGCGATGGCCGGGCAGTTCTCGCGCCGCCGCGTGCAGCAGATCCTTGCCCTGGTCGAGGACGTGCCGCGGCTCGAGGCGACCCCGATCCACGAGCTGATGGACCTGCTGGCGTACTGAAATCCACGCCTCGCCGGGGTCTGCGACCTGCAAGTCGTTGAAAGCCGGCGGTGACTTGTAAGTAGTTCGTTAAGGAATGTAAGCTATGCTACGCACCGGTTGGCAGGGGTCCGACGGCCCTTTCATGTTTTCCACGAGGAGATCTCCCATGTTCCGAAAGCAACTTTATGCCGCGATTGTGCTCGGCATTGGCGCCACGGGCGCCGTCCAGGCGCAGGACTACGATGACCGTTATTATTTCGCTCCGTACCTTGGCTATTACAACAATGACAGTGGTCGCCTGACCTCCAGCGGCAGCGTTCTCGGCGGAATCGGCATCGGTCGTTACGTCGCGCCGAACACCTCGGTGGATGTGTTTCTCGACCGCACCAGCCGTGGTCTCAATGATGAAGGCGAGCTCCTGCTGGGTGACGATACCTCCATTTCCAACACCGTACTCGGCGTCTCGCTGCGGCACTTTTTCGGTGCGAGCAGCTGGCAGCCTTACGTGATGGCAGGAGTTGGCGTGTCGAACCATCGCGGAGGTTTCGATGACGGCTATGACCTCGCTTCGCAGCTTGGCGGCGGTTTGCAGTATTCATTCTCGACAGGCACCCGTTTTCGCGCCGAGCTGGCCGGTCGCTACGATATGGATGACGAGAGCATTCCTGGTGAGGACAGCTTTACCGACTTCTTCCTGAACGTGGGAGTCACCATTCCCCTCGGTGCGCCTCCGGAACCCCCAATGGCGGTCGTCGAGACTCCGGCCCCGGTCGAGCCAGCACCCGCGCCGGTCGAAGAGCCGCCGGTCGAGAACGTCGTGATCGACCTGCGTGGCGTCGAGTTCGAATTCGACCGTCCGCGTCCGGGTCAGGAAGACTCGACCACCAACGCAGGCCTGCTGCCGGGTTCGCTCGAGATCCTCGAGCAGGCGGTCGACGTGCTCAATCGCTACCCGAACATCAAGGTCGAGGTTGCCGGCCACACTGACTCGATCGGTACCGATGAGTACAACCAGAGCCTGTCGGAGCGTCGCGCACAAGTCGTTTACGGCTATCTGACCTCCAACGGCATCGACGCCTCGCGCCTGATCGGCCCGGTCGGCTACGGTGAGTCGCGTCCGATCGACACCAACGACACCGCGGAAGGTCGTCAGCGCAATCGACGCACCGAGCTGGTCGTCGGTCAGTAAGTTCGCAACAGCGGTCGCCGCCTTCACGGCGGCGATCGCGGTCCGCCGGCCATTCAGGCGCGCGGATCGCGCAAGTCGCTCAAGAGCCCGTCGCCCGACGGGCTCTTTTTTTTTGCGTTGCGACGGCGACGTTCACCGCGCTCCGCAGCTGCCGATGAAGGGCGCCGCAATGGCGCGCTGCAAAGCGGCAGTCGACCGAATCCGGCACGCAACGATGTGCGAACATCCGGGCAACAGGCGCTTCCGCGCAGTCGCTTCCCGGGGATTCTGCATGCGTCCCAAACCACTGGCGGTCGCCTTCACTTGCATTGCAACGCTCGGGTCTTCGGGGCCCGATGCAGATGCCGCAGAGGGAATGTGGCAACCGCGGCAATTGCCGGAGATCGCCGAACAGCTCGCCACCGCCGGTTACGCCGGCGATCCGGCCGCAATCGCCGATCTGGGCAAGCACCCGATGAATGCGGTGGTCAGCATCGGCGGCTGCAGCGCCTCGTTTGTGTCGCCGCAGGGCCTGGTTGCGACCAACCACCACTGCGCCTACGGCTCGATCCAGTACAACTCCAGCGCCGAACGCAATCTGTTGCGCGACGGATTCCTGGCGGCCGACCTTGCGCAGGAAGTGCGCGGCGATCCCAACCTGCGCGTGTTCGTGACCGATCGGATCACCGACGTCAGCGCAGAAGTAAAGCGCGCGATCGAACGTGCCGGCGACGATCCGCGCGCCGTCTACGACGCGTTCGAAAGCAAGTCCAAGGTGCTGGTGCGCGCGTGCGAATCCGGCGGCAGCCATCGCTGCGAGCTGGCCACCTTCCATGGCGGCCTGGAGTTCAACCTGATCCGCCAGCTCGAGATCAAGGACGTGCGGCTGGTCTACGCGCCAGCCAGCGCGATCGGCAAGTTCGGCGGCGATGTCGACAACTGGATGTGGCCGCGGCATACCGGCGACTTCGCGTTCCTGCGTGCCTACGTGGGAAGGAACGGCAAACCGGCGCCGTACGCGAGCGACAACGTGCCGTATCGGCCGATGTCATGGCTGCGCCTGGCGCCGGCGGGCGTGGCGGCCGGCGACTACGTGATGGTGGTCGGCTATCCGGGCCGCACCAACCGCTGGCGGCTGTCGGAAGAACTCACCGACGCGATCGACTGGAGCATGCCGACGGTGATCGCCGAGAACCGCAACTCGCTGCGGATCATCGAGGAAACCACGCGCGATCGGGATGATGCAGCCGTCAAGTATGCGAGCGCGGTGGCCGGGCTCAACAACACGCTGAAGAATTTCGAGGGGCAGCTGGCCGCTTTCTCCAGCGTCGGCGGCAAGGTGCAGCGGCGCAGGAAGGCGCTGTTCGAGACGGCGATGTCGATGCTCCGCGAGAAGGGTGGCGATCCGTCGACCGACGGCGCGCTCGCCGCCTTGCGTGGGCACCTGGCCGCCGATCGCGCGCGCCGCGAACGCGACTTCGCGGTGGGCGCGATCGTGCCGGTCGGCGTTGCGGGCGGTGGGCGCAGCGGCGGTACCGGGCTGCTGGCTGCGGCCACCGATCTGTACCGTCTCTCGGTGGAGCGGCAGAAGCCCGATGCGCAGCGCGAACCCGGCTTCCAGGCCCGCGACGAAGTGCGCATCAAGGGCCGTCTCGAGGCGCTTGATCGACGTTACGACGCGGTCGTCGACCGCGCGCTGCTGCGCCACCGCATCGAACGCTACGCGGCGTTGCCCGCTGCCCGACGACTGCCCGAATTCGATGCGTGGCTCGGCATTTCCGGCGATGAGCCCGACCTCGGCAGCGTCGATGCCAAGCTCGGCGCACTGTACGCGGGCAGCAAGTTGGCCG
>JANOEA010000222.1:0-1992 GCA_031412975.1 Pseudomonadota bacterium
GCGGCCTGCGATGCGGCCCGCTGCAAGCGGCGCCGTCGCGCCATGGCGCAAAAGGGAACCGACCAGGCCATTCTCGTGCTGCGCCTTGCGGCGAAAATATGCGACCATGAGCGGCCCCATCTCGCCTGGGTGGCCCCTGAAAGAGCTGGTGCCGTGCCCGCAGTTCAACTCGTCATTTGACCGACATGATGCGGTACACAAAATGCGGTTTTTCCGGCTGGAGTGATGCACTGCACGCCCTCAACACAGGCGCGCAGCGCAGGCGGTTCGGCCCCCACATTCACCGAGGCCCAATACGATGAACAGTGACCGCATGCGCGCGATCACGCAGGACACCTATGCACTGGTCCTCGCCGGAGGGCGCGGCAGCAGGCTGCGGCAGCTGACCGACCACCGCGCCAAGCCGGCGGTGCCCTTCGGGGGCACGATGCGCATCATCGATTTCGCGCTCGGCAACTGCGTCAACTCCGGGCTGCGCCGCATCGGTGTGCTCACGCAATACAAGGCGCAGAGCCTGATCCGGCACGTCGAGCGAAGCTGGGGCTTCCTCGAGGCCAGTCTGGGCGAGTACGTGGACATCGTGCCGGCGCAGCAGCGGCGCGATGAACGCTGGTACATCGGCACCGCCGACGCCGTGTACCAGAACCTGTACATCCTGCGCGAGTCGCGGCCCAAGCACGTGATGGTGCTGGGCGGTGACCACATCTACAAGATGGACTACGGCGTCATGCTCGCCGAGCATGTGCAGCGAGGTGCCGACATGAGCGTGGCCTGCCTCGAGGTGCCACTGGCCGACGCTGGCGACTTCGGCATCATGACGGTCGATGCCGAGCAGCGCATCGTCGCCTTCGACGAAAAGCCGGCGCATCCGCAGCCCTTGCCGGGCAAGCCTGGGCGGGCGCTGGCCAGCATGGGCATCTATGCCTTCGACGCCGACTTCCTGGTCAGGCAACTCGAACTGGACGCGGCCGACCCCGCCTCGAGCCACGACTTCGGCAAGGACCTGATTCCGCGGCTGGTGCACACGGCGCGGGTGTACGCGCACCACTTCGCGGACAGCTGCGTCAACATGGTCGGCGACAGGCCGTATTGGCGCGACGTGGGCACGCTGGATGCCTACTGGGAGGCCAACCTCGACCTCACGCAGGTGGTGCCGGAGCTGAACCTTTACGACGAGGCCTGGCCGATGCTCGGGCGCCAGCCGCACCGCCCGCCGGCCAAGTTCGTGCTTGACGACCCCAACCGCCGCGGCACCGCGGTAGACGCGCTGGTGTCCGACGGCTGCATCGTCAGCGGCGCGCTGGTGCGTCGCTCGATTCTGTTCTACGGCGCCCGCGTCGGCGAGGGCAGCGTGGTGGAAGACTCGGTGGTGCTGCCCAACGTGGTCATCGGCCGCAATGTCCGGCTGCGCCGCACCATCATCGACAAGCAGTGCGTGCTGCCCGACGGCTTCGAGGCCGGCATCGATGCGGCGCGGGACCGGGCGCGCTTCATCGTCACCGAGCGCGGCGTGGTGCTCGTCACGCCACAGATGCTGGGCTGAACAGTGCGCAATGCCCAGGGCGGCGGACTTCAGGCATGCGCCGGGCGAACCATGACCGTCAGGCTCAAAGTCGGGCAATAGCTGGCGCAGGCGCCTGGTTGCCTGCGCTTTGCCTCACCGGTCGGGTGCCCGCGCCAATTCGTCAACTCACCGCACTGCCTCGCCGGCCGCCTTTGGCGCGTCCGAAACACTCAGCTTGCGCAGCATCGACGTCTTCTTTTCCTGGTGCGACTCCATGCGAACCAGCACGTCGCGGAGGAAATCCATCGTCTGCAGGATGTAGGGGCCCTTGTTCAGCATAACGCACTCGGCGCGGCTGCCCATCGCCGCATCGGTGACTTCGGCGCGCGAAGGCAAGCCGCCCTTTGCAAGCGACTCGAGCACCTGGGTCGCCCAGATGACGGGCACGTGAGCGGCTTCGCACAGCCAGAGAATCTCTTCCTGCACCT
>JANOEA010000223.1:0-1994 GCA_031412975.1 Pseudomonadota bacterium
GGACCGATTGCGACACCGGCGATGAGGTAGCCGAGCACGGCGCCGAGGCCGAGGCGACTGAACAGCGGTACGGCAATGACCGCCGCCAGCAGAAACACCAGCGCCTGGACAAGGGATGGATCGGGACTCATGCGGACCTCCAGTGTCCGTCCACCATGCCCGAGGCGTGGGGCCGGCGCAAACGCCGTGTCGTGAGCGTGCGATCTGTGGTCGGCGCGGATGAATTCAACGCTATCGAAGGATGGCGATGGCGGCGGCGGCGCTGGGGACCACGCGGCTATGCGTGGATGGCGCTGTCAGGTACCGCGTGGTTTCGCGCGATGCGTAGCCGGAGCGTTCCACGGATCGTCCGGCCACGGATGGCGCGGATAGCGACCCTTGAGTTCGCGGCGCACCTCGGGATAGGTGCGCTCCCAGAAACCGCGCAGGTCCTGGGTGACCTGGATCGGGCGCTGCGCGGGCGACAGCAGGTGCAGGGTGATCGCCACGCGGCCGCGTGCGATCCGCGGCGTATCGGCCGCGCCGAACATCTCCTGCAACTTGACCGCGAGCACCGGCGCTTGACCCGTCCTGTATTCAAGACGCAGGTTGCGGCCGCTGGGCACATCGATCGCCACGGGTGCTTGTTCGTCGAGCAGGCGGCGCTGCGCGTGGTCCAGTTGCGCGCTCAACGCGTCGCCGAGCTTGCCTGCATCGAGCTCGGCAACCCGGGTGATGCCCTCGAGCCACGGACCCAGCCACTCGTCGAGTCGCGCCAACAAGCCGTGTTCGCTGAAATCCGGCAAGCCCGCGTCGGGCAGCCACTCGCGCAGGCATTCGACCCGCGTGCGCCATTGGCGCTGGGCATCGGTCCAGGGCAATGCATCGAGGCCGAGTCGCTTGATGCCCGCCGCGAGCATGTTCGCGGCAGCTGGATCCTTGGGTACCGGGATCCGGCGCCGCGCCAGCACCAGCTCGCCGTAGCGTTCGACTTCAGCCGCTTCCAGCGCGCGACTGCCGTCGTTGAATTGCAGCTGGGTGTCGCGCACGAAGCGCGCGCCGTGCACCGCACGCAGATGCGCCTCGTCGACCGGTGCGCCGCGCTGGATCATCGCATCGCGTTCGTCGTAGCGCAGTTCGCTGGCCACGATCCACGGTGCGCCGTACAGCTTCGAATCGTCGAACAAACGCGCGCCGCGGCCGTTGGCCAGCGTGTAGCGGCGCGGATTGCCGGGGTCCTGGCGCGCCACGCGGTCTGGATAGGCCAAGGCCAGCACCTCGCCAGCGGCCTGCGGATCGTCGCTGGCGGAATCGCGCGCGATTCCGGCGCGTCGACGCAACTCGGATGCCGCCATCCCGATCTGCGCGAGCGCGCCCGCATCGGCATCGGCCGGCGCGCGGCGATCGCGGCGCCAGCGCGCGATTGCGTCCAGCCGCTGTCGCACGTCGTCGCTGCGGCGGGCTTCGCCGCGCAGCGGGTCGCGGGCTTCGAGCAATGCCGCCAGATCGCAGGCCAGCCCTCGCAGCGCGGCGGGCGCGGCGAGGATCGCGTGCGCGAGACGCGGATGGGTGGGCAGTCGCGACAGCGCGCGACCGTGCGCAGTCACGCGACCGGCCGCATCGAGCGCGCCGAGCGTGCGCAGGCGCTCGCGCGCTTCGGCCAGCGGACCGGCGGGCGGCGGGTCGAGCCAGCGCAGCTGCGCCTCGCCCCATGCAGCGAGTTCGAGTGCGAGCGGAGTGAGTTCGACCTGCATCAGCTCCGGCCGGATGCCGGGTTCGAGGCGTTGGCTCTGCGGCCACAGGCGCAGGCACAGGCCTTCGGAAACGCGGCCCGCACGACCGGCGCGCTGATCGGCCGATGCCTTCGAGATCATCACCGTCTCCAGCCGCGACATCCCGCTGGCTGGATCGAAACGCGGCTCGCGCGCCAATCCGAGATCGACCACCGCGCGCACCGCGGGCAGTGTCACGCTGGATTCGGCGACATTGGTGGCCAACACCACGCGACGCATGCC
>JANOEA010000224.1:0-16562 GCA_031412975.1 Pseudomonadota bacterium
CCGGCTTCGCGCTGCGCAGCCTGCGCCAGCGACTGCGCGAGATCGTCAACCAGGAAGTCTGCGACACGCTGGCGGATCCCGCACAACTCGACCACGAGGCGCGCACCCTGCGCCTGCGTGGCTCGGCCTGACTGCCGCGGCTACGCCGCAGGTAGCCGGGCGACGCGCCGCATTGCCAGCGCTCGATCAAGACTCCGACCCGGCGGTTCCTGCACCGCAGTCCAGTGGCACTGCCTCGCTCAAGCTGCCTTGGCTTCGCTCGCCACCTGCGGCGCCGAACTGCGGATCAGGTGATCGAAGGCGCTCAGCGCAGCCTTCGAGCCATCGCCCATCGCGATCACGATCTGCTTGTATGGCACCGTGGTGACATCGCCGGCTGCGAATACGCCGGGAATGGAGGTCTGCCCGCGGTCGTCGACGATGATCTCGCCGCGCGGCGACAGCGCCACCGTGCCCTTGAGCCACTCGGTGTTCGGCAGCAGGCCGATCTGCACGAAGATGCCTTCGAGCGCGAGCCAGTGCGGGTCGCCACTGGTGCGGTCCACGTAGCGCAGCCCGTTGACCTTGCTGCCGTCGCCGGTCACCTCGGTGGTTTGCGCGGCGGTGATGACGGTGACATTCGACAGGCTGTGCAGCTTGCGCTGCAGCACCGCATCGGCACGCAACTGCTGGTCGAACTCGATCAGGGTCACGTGGCTCACGACGCCCGCAAGATCGATCGCGGCTTCGACGCCGGAGTTGCCGCCGCCGATCACCGCCACCCGCTTGCCCTTGTACAGCGGGCCATCGCAGTGCGGGCAATAGGCCACGCCCTTGTTGCGGTACTGGTCTTCGCCGGCCACGTTCATCTGCCGCCAGCGCGCGCCGGTGGACAGGATCACGGTCTTCGACTTCAGCGTCGCGCCATTGGCGAGCTGTATTTCGATCAACTCGCCGCCGGTGATCAGCTTCTCCGCGCGCTGCAGGTTCATCAGATCCACGTCGTACTGGCGCACGTGCTGCTCGAGGTGTGCGACCAGCTTCGGGCCTTCGGTTTCCGGCACCGAGATGAAGTTCTCGATCGACATGGTGTCGAGCACCTGGCCGCCGAAGCGCTCGGCTGCGATGCCGGTGCGGATGCCCTTGCGTGCGGCATAAATCGCAGCCGCCGCACCCGCCGGACCTCCGCCGACGATCAACATGTCGAACGGATCCTTCGCGGCGATCTTGAGCGCTTCGCGCCGCGCCGAACCGGTGTCGAGCTTGGCCACGATCTCCTCGATGCCCATGCGGCCGGCTCCGAACACCGCGCCGTTGAGGAACACGGTCGGCACCGACATCACTTCGCGCGCTTCGACCTCGGCCTGGAACAGCGCGCCGTCGATCGTCGTGTGGCGGATCTTCGGATTCAGCACCGCCATCAGGTTCAGCGCCTGCACCACGTCCGGGCAGTTCTGGCACGACAGCGAGATGTAGGTTTCGAAGCGATAGTCGCCATCGAGCGCCCTGACCTGCTCGATCAGTTCCTGCGCGGCACGCGACGGATGACCGCCGACCTGCAGCAGCGCGAGCACCAGCGAGGTGAACTCATGGCCCATCGGCAGCCCCGCGAAGCGCAGGTGGATGTCGTGGCCGGGGCTGTCGAGCGCAAACGACGGCGTATGCGTATCGCCACCGCGGCGCTCGACCAGCGTGATCTTGTCGGATAACGAGGCGATGTCGGCCAACAGCGCGAGCATTTCGCGCGAGGTGTCGCCGTCGTCGACCGAAGCGACGATCTCGATCGGGCGGATCACCTTGCCCAGGTACGACTGCAGCTGGGTTTTCAGATCGTTGTCGAGCATGGCGGTCTCTCGCTGGATGGGCCTGCGTTGCACCGCTCCCGCGAGCGCGGGAGCGGTGCGTCGAAGCGACGTCGTGACGCGATCAGATCTTGCCGACCAGATCGAGCGATGGCGCGAGCGTCTTCTCGCCTTCCTTCCACTTGGCCGGGCACACCTGGCCCGGATGCGCGGCGACGAACTGCGCGGCCTTGAGCTTGCGCAGGGTCTCCTTCATGTCGCGCGCGATCGCGTTGTCGTGCACTTCGGCGGTCTTGATGAGGCCGTTGGGATCGATCACGAAGGTGCCGCGCAGGGCCAGGCCTTCCTCTTCGATATGCACGTCGAAAGCGCGGGTCAGCACGTGGGTCGGATCGCCCACCAGCGGGAACTTCGCCTTGCCGACCGCCGGCGAAGTGCCGTGCCAGACCATGTGCGAGAAATGGGTGTCGGTGGTGACGATGTAGATCTCGGCACCGGCCTTCTGGAACTCGGGGTAGTTGTCGGCCGCGTCCTCGACCTCGGTCGGGCAATTGAAGGTGAAGGCTGCCGGCATGAACACCATCACCGACCACTTGCCTTTCAGCGAGGCCTCGGTGACTTCGACGAACTTGCCGTTGTGGAAAGCCTGCGTCTTGAACGGTTTGACGGCGGTATTGATCAGCGACATGGGGGAGTCCTCGGGGTTGATGAATTGACGTGTTGCACCGCAGCAGTGTGCGCGGTTGCAGCCCATATGTGAAGTGGATGGAATCCATGGCTGCCATTGACAATACCTATCACGCACAGGTGCCGCGTGCCTCAATCACCATGCATTCAATGAGTTGGGCCAGTCGAGGCTTGCCTGCCGTTCTGCGGTCGGGCGCTGTCCGGCGGCCCCTTGGCACCTCGCGTGTGCAGTAAGCCGGGTGCTGTAAAGCCCGCCCTGCCACCCCGAGCGACTTGCCGGTGGCCGCCGTTGCGGCATCGCCCACGGTTTGGCGTATCTCCATACACGGGGGCAGCTTGCAACGTCCGTGACCCGTAACGGCGACCTGCGCGCCACGCTGGTCGGCTCCCCACATGCAGCGGGTACGACACGATCCCAGCCGACGGCCGGGGCGACCGAGGCACACTTGAGCGAGGATTTTCGTATGCGTGGGTTGATTCTGGCGGTCGTTCTGGTTTCATCCATCTGCTGCGCACCCGCGGCCATGGCGCAGAGCGCCGCAGGCGAGCCGGCTCGCAGCAGCGACGGCAAGTCCGGCCCCGACGGCGTGGCGTTTCGCGATCCGGGCTATCCGCCGCAGCTGATCGCGCAGCGCGCGTGGTCGGAACTTCCGGACGCAGCGCTGCAATCGCTACGCAAGAACAACGCAGCTCCAGGCCGGAAGCTGCTGCAACTCGGCATCGAGCGCGCAGCGTTCGAGGGCTCCGGCAACGCCGAGCCCGAACTGCAGTGGCGCGCGACCAGCGATGGCGCGCAAACGGCCCGCCTGGCGGTGCACTCACCCGGTGCCGCCGCGCTGCGTGCAGCGCTGACGATCAGCGGTTTGCCCGATGGGGCGGAGCTGCGTTTCGGCGCGCCTGGCGACGCCGCGAGCGTGGTGGACGCAGTGACCGCCACGCAGTTGACGGAGTTGGCGGTACAGCAGCCGCTGTACTGGACTCCAGTGACCGAGGGCGACACCCAGGTCATCGAGATCTACCTGCCGCCGGGCAGCGACACGCGCTGGCTACGCGTGTCGGTACCGAGCGTGTCGCACCTGGTGGCATCGCCGGGCGGCGATTTGTCGGCGGCGAAGATCGGTGAATCCGGCGCGTGCGAGATCGATACCAAGTGTGTGAGCAACCCGACGGCTGCTTACACCAACGCCAGGAACTCGGTTGCGCGGATGGTCTTCCAGCAGGGCGGCGGCAGTTTCTTCTGCACCGGGACCCTGCTCAACGACACCGACAATGCGACCCAGGTGCCGTACTTGTACGGCGCGGCGCACTGTTTCACCAGCCAGGCGGTCGCCGGCACGCTGACCACGTTCTGGTTCTACGAAAGCACTGGATGCCGCACCAACGTGCTCGACAGCAGCGCGCGCCAGGTCAGCGGCGGCGCGCAGGTCCTGTACGCGGACGTCTCCAGCGACGTCCTGTTCCTGCGCCTGAACAGTGCGCCGCCGGCCGGCAGCTACTTTCTCGGCTGGAATGCCGCTGCCGTCACCGCGGGGACCGATGTTGTCGTCATCCACCACCCCGCCGGCGACGTGAAAAAAGTCTCGCTGGGCGAGATCACCAGCATCGGTGCCTCCAATCTGGCCAGCGGCAGCTTCATCAAGGCCGGCTATACCGACGGCACCACCGAGGGCGGCAGCAGCGGCTGCGGTCTGTTGAGCGAAGCCAACGACGAGTTGGTACTGCGCGGTGGCCTGTTGGGTGGCCAGGCCTCATGCGCCAATACCGGAACCATCGGCGCTGCCGGAAACAGCGACGACTACTCGCGGCTGGATCTCGCATTCCCCAACCTGCGGGCGTTCCTGCAACCCAACGCCACCCAGCCGCCGAGCAACATCGATTACAGCGGCGCCTGGAGCAATGCACAGCAGGACGGTTGGGGCCTGATCGTGATCCGAGGCAGCAGCGGCACCTACGCGATGTACGTCTATCACTATGACCAGGACAACTCGCCGGGCTGGTACCTGAGCGCGGCCAATCTCAGCGGCACCAACTACAGCACCGCGCTGATCGCGTTCAATGGCCCGTGGTTCGGCGCGGGATTCTTCAATCCCGCGCAGGTCGTCGGTCGCACGGCTGGCACGATCAATGTCAACTTCAGCAGTGCCACGACCGCCAGCATCACCTTCACCATCGACGGCCGCACGGTGTCCACCAACCTGACGCGGCTGGCATTCTGATCGGAACTGCTACCCCTCCTGCAACCGCCGCACGGTCCACAGCAGCACCATTATGCACACCACCGAGCCGACCACCGGCACGAGCGCGAGTGCCGTCAGCAGCCAGCGCAGGCCGGCGCCGTGGTCCAGATCTGCACTGCAGCGATACACGCCGAAGGCGCCGATGATGCCCAGCACGACGGCGGTGACCTTCAGCGGCGTTCCGGTCACGCTGGTCACCAGCGCCAGCAGTATCAGCATCGATGCGGCGCCGACCAGCAATGCGAGATGGCCCGGATGCAGCTTGGGTCGCTCGGGTTCCGGTACGCGGGTCTTCGACGCGGGCGTTGCGGGTTTGTTTGCGGTCTTGCGCGCGGGCGACTGCGCAGTGGCAGTGGGGATTCGGCCCGGCACCGGAGCGGGCGCGCTCTTGCGATGGCGCGTCAGTGCGATGAGCAGCTGACCGGGTTTGCGCAGTTGTTCGGCCAGCGCGAAAGACTCGCGCATGCTGCCGGCCATCACGCCGGCCTGCTTCGCTTCGGCAAGGCCCCTGGACTGCGCGAGCAGCATCAGCGCATTCGATGCGACCAGATCCTGCAGCACGCCGCTGCCACTGCGATACGCCATTGCGAGTTGATAGATCGCGTCGGGGTGGCCGGCATCGGCGGCCTGCGAGAACCAGTGCACCGCCTTTTGCAGATCCTTCGGTCGACCCTCACCGCGCTGGAAGCACACGCCGAGATTGAACTGTCCATCGGGCGATCCGAGTTCCGCGGCCTTGGTGAAGGCCTGCGCCGCCGCATCGATGTCTTGTGCGACGCGCTGCCCGGTGACGTACTCGGCGCCGAGGTCGAACCACGCATCGCGGTCGCCTGCTTGCGCGCGCTCGCGTAGCGCGTCGAGCGGATCCAGCGGCTCGAGCGACAGTACGGTCGGCGCAGCAGCTTTCGCAGCCGGAGCCGCGGCTGCCGCTGTTGGCGATGCCGAAGGCGGCGGGCCCTGGGGGTTGGGCTGCTGGCTCTCGCGCCATTGCCCGAAGCGGCGGTCCAGCAGCGCGATGATGCGGTCGGTGTTCTCCCAGGTGTCGGAGATCGAGCAGAAATCGTCGTTCCAATGGCCGGTGGCGGGAAACTGGTCCTTGAACACCCGCTCATAGTCTTCGAAGTAGCGCGCCCGGTAGTACCACGCGGTGAACGCGTTGCCCTCTGCGTTCAGGTCGTGGTCCATCAGCTTGCCGTCGCAATGGGTGAAGTACACATCGCGCCCGGTGATCTGCCGTGCACGCAGTTGCTCGAGGCTGGCCAATGCGCGCGCGTCTTCGAAGTTGATGCCCAGCAATCCGCGCAGCGCCGCCCATGCGAGGTACATGCCCGTGTGGGTGCCGCCGGCTTCGGTTTCGAGATCCGTCTCGAAGTTGAGGAAGCACATCTCGGCGTCGTCGTACTTCTCGTAGCTCATCGATCGCGAATCCGCTGTTGGGTGACTGGTTGCGGCCAGCTTTCGCCGCAGGTTTCGAGAACAGCACGCACTCAGCCTTCGAAGCCGTCGGCGAACTGCACGTCGGGGTTGCCACGCTCGAACGCGCCGAGGTCGGGCGCGATGCCGCGCGGGTTGCCCAGGATGTCGGTCGATGGCATGTCGGCGGGGTTGGCGGCATCGACGCCGACTCCGCCCGCGTCTGGGCGGCCGAACGCCTCGATCAGACCGATGAATGCCGCCCTGATCGTGGCGTATCCACCATCGAAGCTGCCATTGGCCGCATTCCACCACGGGGTGATCAACGCGGCAGGCGAGGGCAGGGCAGGGTTGCCGATCACCGCTTCGGCATCGTTGCCGATGTTGATCAGGTCGCCGGGATCGGATGGCAGCGGATTGCCGCCGTTCCAGTAGCCGTTGCGCTGCAGGACCACCTGGGTCGAGTCGCCGGGCAAGGTATCGCTGAAGTCGCCCATGCTGCCGGCCGTGTCGGCCCACAGGTTGCCGGCGAAGCGCAGGTTGCTCGGCACCGGATTGACACCCTCGCGATTGATCCGCATCGCGAACGCGTTCGACGGCAGGTCGCCGACGATGGTATTGGCGCGGAACATCACGTCCGCGCAGCCCTTGCAGCCGAACGATGCCCTCATGGTATTCGCGCTGTTGCCGATGAACAGGTTGTTCTCGACCGTGATGTCGAAGGCCTCGATGTTCGCGGTGCCGTCCTCGCCGAGCAGCAGGAAGTTGCTGCCCGCGCTGCCCTGCCAGTTGGCGAACACGTTGCGTCGCACGATCACGTTGCGTGCGCCGACGTATTCATCGTCGGTGCCGTTGGAGTCCTTGATCACCACCAAGCTGGCGGTGTCGTTGGCATTGCTGCGACCCGATGCGGCGAAGTCGTTGAAGAACACGTTGTCTTCGACCACCACGTCGTCGACGCTGTTGATGTCGATGTGCTCGTCGGATCCCTGCTGGTTGTAGAACAGGTTGCCGACCACGCGGATCTGCGATGCGCCATTGTTGATCTTCAGCACGTCGTTGTTGTACGAGTCGTGCAGGATGTTGTCGCGCAGCGTGATGCGCCGCGTGTCGGTGGAGAAGCCGTCCTGGATCTGCACCACCAGCCCGGCGGCGCCGGGTCCACTGTGGGCGATGTCGAAACCCTCGAAGGTGATGCCCTCGATGTTCGCTGCGTCGTTGAATATGGTCAGTACCGTCGCATTGTGTCGCAGCAGCGCGCGGTAGGGCACCTCGGAGCGCACGATGACGCCCTGCGCGAAGTTGCCGCGCACCCGGATGCGGCCGCTGTAGGTTCCGGGCCGCACCAGGATCGTGTTCGCATCGGGAACCTGCTGCAGCGCGTACTCGATCGTCGCCCACGGCGTGCCGCTGCCGCCATTGCCTGGTGCGTCGGCACCGTTTGGAGCCACGTAAAACGTCGACTGCGCGGCGCACGGCGCGGCGACCACGAGCGCAAGCACACTCGCTGCCCGAGCGACGAATCGATGCATGGCAAGCCCCTGTCAGACGGCAGCACGCGGTCGGCGAAGTCCGATGCCGCCGGCGAAACCATACAGGTCCCGGCAAATGAATCAATGCTGCGCCGACGACCGGCGACGAGCGAGCGACGCCTGTCCGTCCACGAATGAGTTTGCTGGCCACCAAAGGTACCTTGTGGGAGCCGCTACAGCGGCGACCGCAGCGATCGGAACTGCGGCCGTCGCCGGCATGCCGGCGCGCTTGCTGCCTAACGCGAGTTGCTGCGCCCGCTGGACCGTGCGATGACCCGCAGCATCCAGGTCGATTCATCGTCGACCCAGTCCCAGCGAAAGCGCCACGACCAGTTCGCCGGACCCCACGGTGCCGGGCACGTTCATCCGGTGGCTGTCGTCGAGGCCGAGCACGTCCTGCAGCGGAAACACCGCGATGTTCGCCACCGAGTTGCAGCAGGCGCGGATCATCGCCCAGTGCACGGCGGCGTCGGTCGCGGGCAGGTAGATGCCTGCGTAGGCGCGCTCGTGCTCCGGCGCGGCCTGCCACCAACCCAGCGCGGTGTGGTTGTCGTGGGTGCCGGTGTAGGCGACGAAGTGGCGTTCCCAGTTGTGCGGCAGGTAGGCATCGCTGCCGTCGCTGGCGAATCCGAACTGCAGGATCTTCATCCCGGGAAAACCGCAGGCCTCGCGGAGTTCGATCACGTCGTGGGTGATGTGACCGAGGTCCTCGGCCACGATCGGCAGCTCGCCGAGTGCGCGGCCAATTGCCTCGAACAGCGCCTGGCCGGGCCCGGGCACCCATTCGCCCTGCTCGGCGGTCGCGCAGCTGGCAGGGATCTTGTAGTAGCCGGCGAAGCCGCGGAAATGGTCGATGCGGAACACGTCGGCATGGGTGAGTGCGCGGCGCAGGCGCGAGGTCCACCACGCGTAGTCCTCGTCGGCCATCCGGTCCCAGCGATACAGCGGATTGCCCCAGCGCTGTCCGCTCAATGCCATCGCATCGGGTGGGCAGCCGGCGACGAAGGTCGGTTGGCAGTCGGCGTCGAGTTCGTACAGGTCCGGACGCGACCAGCAATCGGCGCTGTGGTGGGCGATGAAGATCGGCAGGTCGCCCATGATCGCCACGCCATTGCGGTTCGCGTAGACCTTGAGCGCGGCGATCTGGATATCGAAGCACCACTGCACGAAGCTCCAGAATGCGTACTCCGAAGCAAGCCGTTCGTGCGCGGCACGCAGCGCGGCGCCATCGCGATTGCGCAGCGGGACCGCCCAGGTCCACCACGGCTGGCCGCCGTGTTCGGTCTCCAGCGCCATGAACAGCGCATAGTCGTGCAGCCACGCGGCTTCCTGCGCTTGCCACGCGCCGAACTCCCGTTGTTCGTCGGGATCCTGTTTGCGTTCGAACCCCGCGTGTGCGGCGCGCAGCTGCGCAAGGCGCCACGGCACCACGCGCGAAAACTCGACGCGCAGCGGATCGAAGGGATCGTGCGGTGCCCGCACCGGCGGCAACCAGCCCGCGGCGACCAGCGGCTCGAGCGCGATCATCAGCGGCGAGCCGGCGAATGCGGACACGCTCTGGTACGGCGAATCGCCGGGCCCGATCGGATTGCCCGGCAACCACTGCCACAGGTTTTGCCCGGCATCCACCAGCCAGTCGACGAAGCGATACGCGTCGGGCCCGAAGTCGCCGATGCCGTGCGGACCCGGCAGCGAGGTCACGTGCAGCAGGATGCCTGCGCTGCGCTGATGCAGGTCGATCACGGCATGCTCTCCTCGGCGGTATCGCGCAGCAGCAGCAGCACGCTGCGTGCGGGCGCGCGCAGTGCATGGGATGGCGTTGGATCGATGGCCGACAGCGGATCGCTGCTGTCGACCACGCGGCGCCAGGGTCCCTCGGCCAGGCGGAACTCGCGGGGCTCGGGATCGGGATTGAACAGCACCGCACCGCGCGGCATCGCCTCGTCGCGCGCGTACAGCAGGCACGCGAAGGCACCGCTGCTGCGGTCATGCCAGTCGGCGATCTGCATCGGCATGCCGGACGGATTGAACCACCGCAGGCGCGCGCGATGCAGCGCTTTCTCGTCGGACTCGAACCAGCGCTCGTAGCGCAGCAGCGGATATCGCCGGCGCAGCGCGATCAGTTGCGCGACCAGCGCGATGGTCGCCGCCTCGCCCTCGGCGCGCGACCAGTCCAGCCAGCCGGCCGGGTTGTCCTGGCAGTAGGCGTTGTTGTTGCCGCCCTGGCTGTTGCCGAACTCGTCGCCCGCGCACAGCATCGGCGTGCCTTGCGATAGCAGCACGGTGGCGAGCAGCGCGCGGCGTACGCGCAGGCGCGTGTCGAGGATCCCTGGGTCGTCGGTCTCGCCCTCGATGCCGAAGTTGGTGCTGGCCTCGTTGCCGTTGCCGTCGCGATTGTCCTCGCGATTGGCGAGGTTGTGCTTGTGCGCGTAGCTGACCAGGTCGGCGAGGGTGAAGCCATCGTGCGCGGTGATGAAGTTGACGCTCGCGATCGGCTGCCGCATGCCGTGGTGGAACAGATCGCTCGAGGCGGTGATGCGCTTGGCGAATTCGCCGCGACCGACGCCCTTGTCGAGCCAGTAGCCCCGCGCGGCATCGCGGAAGCGGTCGTTCCATTCGATGAACCGGCCCGGGAAGCGACCCAGCTGGTAACCGCCGTTGCCGCAGTCCCACGGCTCGGCGATCCAGTGCACCGTCGACAGCAGCGGGTCCTGGCGCAGCGCGACGAAGAACGGTGCGGATGGGTCGAAGCCGCTGCGCGTGCGCCCCAGCGTGGTCGCCAGATCGAAGCGAAAGCCGTCGACGCCCATCCGTTCGACCCACCAACGCAAGGCATCCAGCACGAACTGGGTCACCCGCGGGTGCGCCACGCGCAGCGAATTGCCGCAGCCGCTGGGGTTTTCGTAGCGGCCGCGGTCGCCGTCGACCAGGCTGTACCAGCTCGAATTGTCGAGGCCACGGAAGCTCAGCAGTGGCCCGCTCTCATCGCCCTCGGCGGTGTGGTTGAACACCACGTCGAGCACTACCTCGAGTCCGTGCGCATGCAGGGTCGCGACCATCGCGCGGAACTCCGCGATCGCGCCGCCGGGCGTGCGATCGGCAGCCAGCCGCGGATCGGGGCAGAAGAATCCGATCGTGTTGTAGCCCCAGTAGTTGCGCAGGCCGCGTTCGTGCAAATGGCGCTCGTCGAGCGCATGCGCCACCGGCAGCAGCGACAGGGTGGTGACCCCGAGTCGCTGGAAGTGCGCGATCGCGGCCGGATGTGCGAGCGCTGCGAAGGTCCCGCGCAGCGCGTCGGGGATGCCCGGCAGGGTCATGCTGAAACCCTTCACGTGCAGCTCGTAGAGCACCACTTCGCCGCGCGGGTGGCGGGGCCGGTTGTACACGCCGGGCGCGGGCCCGGGGTCGGCATGCACGCGTGCCTTCAGCGCGCTGCTGCCGTTGTCGCGCGGGTCGGGCAGCCGTGCGCCATCCGGGTGTTCCGGCACATGGCCGTAATGTTCGGGCTGCCAGGCAAACTCGCCGCTGATCTCGCGCGCGTAGGGATCGAGCAGCAGCTTGTTGGGATTGAACCTGCGGCCGGACTCCGGACGCCAGCTGCCGTGTGCGCGATAGCCGTACAGCAGCCCCGGCTTGGCATCGCGCAGCAGGCCATGGAACACGCCATCGTCGGGTCCGTGCAGCGGATAGCGGCGTTGCTCCGTGTGTCCGGATTCGTCGAACACGCATAGCGCCATGGCGCTCGCGCGCTGCGAGAACACGCCGAAGCGCACGCCTTCGGCGCACACGTGCGCGCCGAGCACTTCGGGTCGGCCGGGCTCGAGCGCGTTCGGCAGCTGCGCACTCATGCGGGCACCAGGAAAATCGTGGCCAGCGGCGGCAGGCTCAGGTGCAATGCATGCGCTGCCGGGTCCTGCGGATCATCCTTGCTCGCCAGCACCCCCGGTCCATTGCCCAGATCGCTGCCGCCATAGCGACTCGAGTCGGTATTGAGCAGTTCGCGCCACCGGCGTGGTGCATCCTCGGGCAGGTCGATGCGATAGCCCGCGCGCGGCAGCGGAGTGAAGTTGCAGGCCACGATCGCGCACTGGCCGTGCTCGTCGTAGCGCATCCACGCCAGCACCGAATGCTGCGCGTCGTCGCCGACCAGCCAGCGGAACCCGGCGCCATCGCAGTCGAGCCGATGCAACGCGGGATGGCTTCGATACACCTGGTTGAGGTCGCGCACCAGGCGCTGCACCCCTGCATGCAGCGGCGCCTCGCACAGCGCCCAGGGCAACTCGTGGTCGTGCTGCCACTCGCGCGGCTGGGCGAACTCCTGGCCCATGAACAGCAGCTTCTTGCCCGGATGTCCCCACATGAATCCGTAGTAGGCGCGCAGGTTGGCGAAGCGCTGCCATTGGTCGCCGGGCATCCGGCCCAGCATCGAGCCCTTGCCGTGCACCACCTCGTCGTGCGAGATCGGCAGCACGAAGTTCTCGCTGAACGCATACACCAGGCCGAAGGTCATCTGGTGGTGGTGCCAGCGGCGATTGACCGGCTCTTCGTGCATGTAGCGCAGGGTGTCGTTCATCCAGCCCATGTTCCACTTGAAGTGGAATCCGAGGCCGCCGGAGTGCACCGGCGCGGATACGCCGGTATAGGTAGTCGATTCCTCGGCAATGGTGAGCGCGCCGGCCGTCGCGCCGATCCTGACGTTGACCTGCTGCAACAGCGCGATGGCCTCGAGGTTTTCGCGCCCGCCGTGGATATTTGGCACCCATTGGCCCTGCGCGCGCGAGTAGTCGCGATACAGCATCGAGGCCACCGCGTCCACGCGCAGCCCGTCCACGCCCCAGCGCTCGACCCAGTAACAGGCGCTGGCCTCGAGGAAGTTGCGCACTTCATGCCGACCGAAGTGGTAGATCAGCGTGTCCCAATCCTGGTGGCGACCCTCGCGCGGGTCTGCGTACTCGTACAGAGCACTGCCGTCGAAGCGCGCCAGTCCCGCGGCATCGGCCGGAAAATGCGCGGGCACCCAGTCGAGCAGCAGCCCGAGGCCGCGTGCGTGGCAAGCCGCGACGAAGCGCGCGAGTCCCTCCGGCGGACCGAAGCGCGCGCTCGGCGCGAACAGCCCGAGTGTCTGGTAGCCCCACGAACCGTCGAGGGGATGCTCGGTGATCGGCATCAGCTCGATGTGGGTGAATCCCATGTCCGCGGCATAGGCGGGCAGTGCGGCGGCGAGTTCGTCCCAACTGGGGAAGCCGCCGTGCGCACCGTGGCGCCATGCGCCGGCATGCACCTCATAGATCGAAATCGGCGCATTGCGCTGGTTGGCGGCGATCCGCTCGGGAGGTAGTGCGGTGGCTGGCGGCAGCGCCGCCACGCGGCTCGCGGTTCCCGGGCGAAGTTCCGCTGCGCGCGCGTAGGGATCGGCCTTGGTCGGCAACAGACGGCCCTGCGCGTCGAGCAATTCGAACATGTACAAATCGCCGGGCCCGACCCCCGGGATGAAGATCTCCCACACGCCGGCAGGGTGGCGCAGGCGCATCGGGTGGCGACGACCGTCCCACTGGTTGAAGCTGCCGATCACGCTGACCCTGCGCGCGTTCGGCGCCCACAGCGCAAAGCGCACCCCATCGACGCCATCGACGGCGAGCGCGTGCGCGCCGAGCACCGTATAGGGCGCTGGGTGGTTGCCCTCGTGCAAGGCGTGCAGATCGCGATCGGCCAGTTGCGGCCCGAAAGCGTAGGGATCGGCGTATTCGGTTCGGCCACCGCCGTGCCAGTCGATCCGCAGGCGATACCTGAATCGCGCAGCGCGCGCGCGGATCGGCGCCTCGAACAGACCATCCGCATCGGCGCACTGCAGCGCCGCGATGGTCGCGCCGTCGGCCGCGTCGATCGCCAGCACGCTGCTGGCACCCGGCAGCAGCGCACGCAGCCACTGCTGTCCATCCGCGTCGGCATGCAGGCCGAGCACGGCGAAGGGATCGGCGTGGCGCGCCGCCAGCAAGGCCGCGCGCTGTGCCGGATCAAGCATGGTCGATGGAGGCCGTCCGCACGGGCGCTCCCGCAAGCAGCGAATCCGCCGACCACACGCGCTCGACGTATTCGCGCACGGTACGATCGGCCGAGAACCCGCCCATGCCCGCGATGTTGCGCAGCACGCAGGCGTTCCAGCGCGCCGGCTGCGCGTACAGCGCGTCGGCCCGCGACTGCGTCACGCAGTACTCGGCGAAATCGGCCAGCAGGAAATAGCGATCGAGCTGCAGCAGATCGTCGACCAGCCCGCGATAGCGCTGCGGTTCGGCGGGACTGAAGCTGCCCCCGCCGATCGCCTCGAGCACGGCGAGCAATGCGGGATTGTGTTCGGCGATCCGGCGCGGGTGGTAGCCGGATTCGCGCAGGCGCGCGATGCCGTCGGCGTGATGACCGAACACGAACACGTCGGACTCGCCGATCGCCTGCGCCATCTCGATCGTGGCGCCGTCCCAGGTGCCGATGGTCAGCGCGCCGTTGAGCGCGAACTTCATGTTGCCGGTGCCCGAGGCCTCGGTGCCGGCGGTCGAGATCTGTTCGGACAGATCGGCGCCGGGAATGATGGTCTCGGCCAGGCTCACGCCGTAATTGGGCAGGAACACCAGCTTGAGCCGATCGTCCAGGCGCGCATCGGCGTTGACCACGCGACCGATGTCGTGCGCGAGGCGGATGATCAGCTTGGCCGCGTGGTACGCGGTCGCAGCCTTCCCCGCAAGAATCACCGTGCGCGCCGGCCAGCCGCGGCCCTCCGGTCCCTGCGGCCAGGCCAGCATGGCCTGGTAGCGCGCGACCACGTGCAGCAGGTTCAGCAGCTGGCGCTTGTATTCGTGGATGCGCTTGACCTGCACGTCGAACAGGCTGGCCGGATCGACGTGGATGCCGGTGTCGCGCGCGATGCGCGCGGCGAGCGTACGCTTGTTGGCGCGTTTGACCGCGGCCAGCGCGTTGCCGAGCTCCACGTCGTTGGCGTGTTTGCGCAACTGCGCGAGCTGCGACAGATCGCGCCGCCAGCCGCTGCCGATCCGCGCATCCAGCAGCGCGGACAGCGCCGGATTGGCCTGTTGCAGCCAGCGGCGGGGCGTGACCCCATTGGTGACATTGTGGAAGCGCTGCGGAAACACCTTGGCGTAGTCGGCGAAGATGGTGCCGATCATCAGCTGCGAATGCAGCTCGGCCACGCCATTGATGCGGTGCGAGGCGATGACCGCCAGCGAGGCCATGCGCACGCGGCGCTCGCCGGTCTCGTCGATCAGCGACACGCGCTGCGCGAGCGCCTCGTCGCCCGGATGGCTGGCGCGCATCATCGCCAGGAAGCGGTGGTTGATCGCGTAGATGATCTCCAGGTGGCGCGGCAGCAGGCTCTCCATCAGCCGCACCGGCCAGGTCTCCAGCGCTTCCGGCATCAGCGTGTGGTTGGTGTAGGACACCGCCTGGGTGGTGATGCGCCAGGCGGCGTCCCAGTTCAGGCCGTGCTCGTCGAGCAGCAGGCGCATCAGTTCCGCGGGAGCGAGCGCGGGATGGGTGTCGTTGAGATGGATCGCGTTGTGCCGAGCCAGGCTCTCCACGCTGCCGAACTCGGCTACATGCCGCTGCACCAGGTCCTGCAGCGAGGCGCAGACGAGCAGGGCTTCCTGGCGCAGGCGCAGTTCGCGCCCGGCTTCGTGGCTGTCGTCGGGATACAGCACCCAGTTGAGTGCGTCGGCGGCTTGTTGCGCGCTGGCGGCCTCGGCATAGTCGCCGCGACCGACCGCGGCGAAGTCGATGCCCTGCTGCGGCAGCGCCTGCCATTGACGCAGCGTCGCGACGCGTTCGCCGTGGTGCGCGGGCACCACGAAGTCGAAAGCGCGCGCGCGGATCCGCTCGGCCGGCACCCAGCGGCGCACGCCGGTGGCATCGGCCTCGATCCTGCCGCCGAAGCCGACCACGTACTCGACCTGCGGTCGTTCGATGTCCCACAGCGCGCCGTCGCGCATCCAGTCGTCGGGCGCCTCGACCTGGCGGCCATCGGGCGTCGATTGCGCAAACATGCCGAAGCGGTAGCGCAGTCCATAGCCGAACGCGGGCAGGCCGAGTTCGGCGAACGCATCGAGGAAGCAGGCCGCGAGGCGGCCGAGTCCGCCGTTGCCGAGTGCGGCGTCCGGTTCGGCTTCGAGCGCGCTGCCGAGTGACAGGCCGTGCGTCGCGAGCAGTTCGCGCAGGGTCGGTTCGAGCTCGAGTGCGGCCAGCGCGTTGCCCATCGCGCGCCCCATCAGGAACTCCATCGACAGATAGTGCACGCGGCGACACGCCGACCCGCTGCCGCGTGCGGCATCGCTGGCCTGGGTGCGCGCCCAGCGGATCGCGAGCACGTCGCGACAGGCATCGGCGGCCAGTCGCAGCGCGAGGCGTGCATCGATGGGCCCGGGCTGCATCGCTGCCAGCGTTTGGAAACGCGTGACGATGCCTTGTGCGAGCTCGGGTCCGGCGGTGGCGGGGTCGTGGGATTTCATGGCCTGCTTGATTCAGATCCGGGGATTGGCAACGACGTCACTGCGGGAACTGCGATCGCTTGTTGGCGAGCCCGGGTTTACCGGGGCCACGCCACCGATCCTCCGTGCCCGTGCTGTCTTCCCTGGCAGCGACCGCAGTGAATGGCCCCTGGTGGCGATCGTCTTGAGCTTGTGGGAGCCGCCATGCCGGCTCCCACACCTGAACAACGCTGTTGTTCCAGACTTGCGGTGCCTTGAAGCCCTGCGCGAGCTTAGGTGCAGCCCGGGTCCGCGACGAGGCAGCTGCAATCGTATTCATCGCCCTGCCTCCGGCATGGCAGACTAGCTTTGACCGCTCGACGATCGATGGCCTGGGAGGGACCCATGATCGGATCTGGACTCCAGTTGCTGGTGTTCGTGGCG